>CAZXXY010000054.1:15163-17858 GCA_964644755.1 uncultured Hyphomonas sp.
GCGCAGATTGCCAAACGGTTTCTCGCTATGCGGCGCAACCATGTCAGGCTTTATCAAGCCATGTCGTTTCTATTCACGCCTGTCTATCAATCTGATAGCCGTCTTCTGCCCTGGCTCCGAGACGGCCTGGCAGCAACGATCAGCAGGATACCGCCTGCCCCGCAATTTCTTGCAGGCATGGTTTCAGGCGCGCCTTTGCGTCCGCTAAAGACGCTCGGGCTGGCACCGATTGATTTGCAATACTCCTGCGGTGAAGCGCCTAGACGTCTTTCTTGATCATGCCGACGCGCATGTCCTCGGCGACGTAAACACGCTTGTCATCGGCAAAGACACGGCCATCCGCAATGCCGAGTACCAAGCCGCCGCGTTTGACCTTTTTCATGTCGATTTCATAGCGAACCATCTTGACGTCAGGGGTAATCTCGCCGGTGAATTTCACCCGCCCAACACCAAGGGCACGGCCCTTTCCGGGTGACCCCGACCAGCCGAGCCAATAGCCGACGGCTTGCCACATTGCATCCAGCCCGAGGCAGCCGGGCATCACAGGGTCCCCGGGGAAGTGGCATTTGAAGAACCAGAGGTCAGGGTTGATGTCGAGCTCGCACCGGACATGGCCTTTGCCGAACTCGCCGCCATCAAGCGACATTTCGGTGACGCGATCCATCATCAACATGGGCGGCGCAGGGAGCTGCGCATTGCCCGGCCCGAACAAGTCGCCCTGACTGGAAACGATCAGATCGTCATACGTATAAGAAGGCTTGGGGGTGTGAAAATCGTGGGGGCCAGCAGTGCTCAAATCAGTCTCCATGGATAGGTTTGCCGTATCCAAACCGCCTTGGACGCGAAGTCAACCTGCAAATGGATTTATCAGCACGCAAAAAACGGGGGGCCCGCCAGCCCTAATTTGCGTCTATTCCCCAAATGCCGCTTTGCAAGGCCCATCCGCGATGTCCATCCACGCTGACCCTGATCCAGTCTCCCGACCGGTCGAGCAAGGTTACCATAACGCCGGCTTCCAGTTTTGCGATCGGCTGGCTGGTTGCGCTGGCGGTCTGAAAAAGCTTCAGCTCGGCCTGGGTCATGCCAAATTTGCCCGCACGCAACATGCGCGCATGCATCCAGACTTCTTCACCGTCAGGATCCTGAACCCGTCGCCAGTCCTGACTTTCCTTGACGATCAAAACGGGAAGACCTTCGCGCTCATAGCGCCAACGAATAGGGTGCTCCAGGCTAGGGCCGACCCGACCGTTCACTTCTGAATAGCGCAGTGTTTCAAATCGCGGAACAGGTTTGCCGGAAAATTGGCTGACGCGCTGGGGTTGTGGTTCGACGATCTCCTGAGCGCTGATAGCGCCTTCAAGAGGACCAGCCCCCAATGCAACCGAAACTCCAAGCACAGCTATTCTGACAGCCACCCACCGCATACGACACCTCGAACTCTACAAACTCAAAAAACGATAACAGGGCGAAAATTATCATAGGACAGTGAATCGGACGTAAAAGACGCGCGCAATGGTGCCCCCTGCCCGGTCTTTATTCACGGCCTGGCATTTGCATGCCCTCATATTGGTCAGTAGGATGCCTGAAACTCCATTGGATCGGGCGACAAAGCTCTGCTATGCGGAGCGTGCAAGCTTTGGAAGGGCGTAGAGAATGCAATCTGGCAAACTGAAAATTGTCGTGACGCGGAAACTGCCGGCGCCTGTCGAGCTGCGTATGAAAGAACTATTTGATGCCCGGCTGAACGAGGATGACCACGCTTTTAGCTCCGAGGAGCTGGCTGAAGCCCTTGCCACGGCAGATGTGCTGGTTCCAACTGTCACCGACCAGATTGACGGTCGCCTGCTGGCGCGTGCTGGCGACCAATTGAAACTGATCGCCCAATTTGGTGCCGGCACCGACAATATTGATGTCGATAGTGCCGCACAGCGCGGTATCGCGGTGACGAATACGCCCGGCGTCCTCACCGATGACACGGCAGACATCACCATGGCGCTTATTCTTGCTGTGCCGCGTAGATTGACCGAGGGGCGCATGGCCATGGAAGCAGGCGAGTTTCTCGGCTGGTCCCCGACATGGATGATGGGCCGCCGAATTGCCGGCAAGCGGCTGGGGATTATTGGCATGGGCCGCATTGGGCAGGCGGTTGCGCGCCGCGCGCAAGCCTTTGGCCTCCAAGTTCATTACCACAACCGAAACCCCGTCAGTCCCCGCATTGAAGAAGCGCTTGAAGCAACCTATTGGGACAGTCTCGATCAAATGCTCGGGCGTATGGACATTATTTCAGTCAATTGTCCGCATACGCCTGCCACCTTCCATTTGCTCAACACGCGCCGGCTCGGCCTGATGAAACCTGATAGCTATATTATCAACACATCACGCGGCGAAGTGATTGACGAGGCGGCTTTGGCCCGCGCGCTTGAGGAAGGACGTATCGCTGGCGCCGGCCTGGATGTCTTTGAACGCGAACCTGCCGTGAACGAGAAATTGATCGGCATGCCGAACACGGTCCTGCTGCCGCATATGGGCTCCGCAACGATTGAAGGCCGTGTCGAGATGGGTGAGAAAGTGATCATCAATATCAAGACATTTGCCGATGGGCATTTGCCCCCTGACCGCGTTATTCCAGGCGGCGCATAAAAAAGGCCGCCCTGCAAAGAGCGGCCTTCTATTGACTGGTCTTTATCGTGACCTG
>CAZXXY010000055.1:0-17617 GCA_964644755.1 uncultured Hyphomonas sp.
GTGAGCTTGATTTCCACGACAATACGCTGGCGGAAAATTCGCGCGGGGCTTACCCGATTTCCGCGATCGAGAATGCGTCACTGACCGGACGCTGTGGCCAGCCGAAAAACCTGATCATGCTGACAGCGGATGCGTTTGGGGTCTTGCCGCCAATTGCCAAGCTGACACCGGCCCAGGCCATGTATCACTTCCTGTCAGGCTATACGGCGAAAGTCGCAGGCACCGAAAAAGGCGTAACCGAACCAACGGCGACATTTTCGACCTGTTTTGGCGGACCGTTCATGCCCCGTCACCCTTCCGAATATGGCAATCTTCTGCGCGAGCTGATCGCCAAGTATGATGTCAATTGCTGGCTGGTCTCGACCGGCTGGACTGGCGGCCCCTACGGCACCGGCCAACGCATGCCGATCAAGGCGACCCGCACGCTGCTCAATGCCGCGCTCGATGGCTCGCTGCTAAAGGCGGACTATCGCACCGACGACACGTTTGGCTTTGAGGTTCCCACCGCGCTCGACGGCGTGGATAGCGGCGTGCTCGACCCGCGGGGGACGTGGGCCGATGGTGCAGCATATGATGAGCAGGCTGCTAAACTGGCGGATATGTTCGTTGAAAACTTCGCTGTCTATGAAGCGCATGTCGATGCGGACGTGCTGGCGGCAGCGCCGAAGTCGAAAGTTCCTGCATAAATCCCAGCGAACATACGACACTGTAATATCTATGGCCCGATTGGAATTTCCAGTCGGGCCATTTCCTTTAGGGTGAGGTTTTCGGGGCGCTATGCCGTTAAGTAAGGATTGCCGTCACCGCTGCGTTGGCTAAACTGGACAAAACCCAACTCGGCGAGGATGACATGACCGAAAACGCAACGGCCCAAGAGCTATTTACCGGCACGAAAGAAGTCGCGGAAAGTCACCAGTTCGAAGTGGCAAACCTGGTCGCGTGGATGGAAGCCAATGTAGACGGTTATGAAGGCCCGCTCGAAGTGCGCCAGTTCAAGGGCGGCCAGTCGAACCCGACTTATCAACTGATTACGCCGAACAAGAAATATGTCATGCGCCGCAAGCCTCCGGGCAAGCTCTTGCCGAGCGCACATGCAGTGGATCGCGAGTTTCGGGTGATTTCGGCGCTCCATCCGCTCGGCTTTCCCGTGGCGCGGCCTTATGCCTTGTGCGAGGATGAGAGTGTCACCGGCACCATGTTCTATGTCATGGATATGGTCGAAGGCCGCATATTATGGGACGGCACTTTGCCGGATATGGACCCTGCCGAACGGCGGGCTATCTATGCGGCGAAGATCAAGACATTTGCGGATCTTCACAATGTCGATTGGCGTGCTGCCGGTCTTGAAGGGTTCGGCAAAGAGTCCGACTATATCGCCCGCCAGACCCATCGCTGGACGAAGCAATATGTTGCGTCTGAAACCACGAAAATCGAAGAGATGGATAAGCTCATTGATTGGTTGCCCAAGAATATTCCGCCGGGCGATAAGACGACGATTGTTCACGGGGACTATCGTCTGGACAATATGATCCTGCATCCGGCTGAGTCGAAAGTGATCGCTGTTCTTGACTGGGAGTTATGCACGCTTGGTGATCCGTTGGCGGACTTTACATACCACCTTATGAATTGGGTCATGCCATCGTCCGATCCGGGGCGCGGAGCGCTTGTCGATATTCAGGATATGGCCGCGCACGGTATTCCCGACATGGATGAATATGTTGATATGTATTGCGCCCATACGGGCCGCGACGGACTGCCCGAGCTGAACTATTACTTCTCCTATAACGCGTTTCGTCTGGCAGGGATCTGTCAGGGGATTGTCGGGCGCGTGCGGGATGGGACAGCCAATTCGAGCGAGGCGGCGGCCATGGAGGCGCGGGTTAAACCGTTGGCAATGTTTGCCGCCGACTGCGCACGCAAAGCAGGCATGGACGGCTGATCGCTTGTGAGGCCGTCTCCCGAAGTGTTCATTAGAATGGTTGAGACATGAAAATCAGCAATGAGCACGATACATTCTTGCAAAGATACGCCTTCGTTCTGAGCGATGATCCGGAGCGACTTGATATGGAGTGGGTGCTTGACCGCCTCATGGAGCAATACTGGCTGGAGGGGGAGCCGCGCGCGCGTATCCGGCTGTCGATTGAAGGCGCACACCCTTATGGTGTTTATGCGCCGGACGGGTCGCCTGCGGGCTTTTTGAGTATCTTGTCGGATGGCGTCTATAATGCCCGCTTGAGCAATTTGTTTCTTTTGCCGGACTATCGCGGGCGAGGACTGGGCCGCTGGATCATGTCGGTCCTTTTGCAGTCGTCACGGTTTTCAAAGGTTAGGAACTGGCAGTTGCAGACCGATGACGCACATGCGCTCTATAAGCGTTTTGGGTTTGAACTATTCGAGGGGAATGGAAACTTCATGACCCTCACACGCACGCTTGGTGCGCAGAAGAATGAGGACACGTTATGAAGGGCCTAGTTTATAGAGACGCATTTGACATCGAATATGCAGACGCACCTGACCCAACGCCAGAGGATACCCGCTCGGCCATCGTCAAGGTGACCGCTTGCGGGATTTGCGGCTCTGATTTGCATATCTATCAGGGACACGGCTTCTCCGAGAGCCCGGGCTATTGCGTCGGCCATGAAGCGGTTGGCGAGATTGTTGAAACAGGCAGCGGTGTCAGCCGGTTCAAGTCCGGTGATAAGGTGATGATCTCGGCGGCAGTTGGCTGCGGAGCGTGTCGGGCCTGTATGGCGGGGAAAGTTACCGAATGCGAGATACGCGGCGGACGGTGCTACGGGTTGAACCACGGATTGCAAGGCGTACAGGCTGAATACGCAATGGTCCCCGTTGCCGATTTCGGATTGGCGAAAATCCCTGATGGTGTGACCGAAGATCAGGCGCTGATGCTCACGGACAATTTGCCAACCGCATGGTTCGGGCTGAAAAACGCAGACATCAAGCCCGGCGACAGCGTTGCAATCGTTGGCTGCGGACCGATCGGTCTTATGGCGGTTCAGGGGGCATTTGTTATGGGCGCCTCGGAAGTGTTCGCGGTGGACCTTGTTGCTGAACGGCGGGCGATGGCCAGCAAATTGGGCGCGACCGCTGTTGCTGCCGATGAGGCGATTGCGCTGATTGCAGAGCGCACGGGCGGGACAATGGCAGACTGTGTGGTCGAGTGTGTGGGAGCCGACGCGGCGATCGAATTGTCGCTCAGTCTGGCGCGACCTGCGGGAACGGTGTCGTGTATCGGCGTTAACCAGAATATGGCGTTCAAATTTCCGATGGCGCTCGCTTTTATCAAGGGGCTGACCTTTCGCACGGGAACCTGCTCAGTGCCCGAGCATTGGGGGGAACTTATCTCTTTGATTCAGCATGGAAAATTAACGCCAGAAGTAACAATTTCGCACCAGTTGAAACTGGATGAAGGGGCCGAAGCCTACCGGATGTTCAACGCCCGTGAGAATGGCGCGATGAAGATGGTGCTCAGACCTTAATCTGTTTTTAAGGGTTAATGGATTTACCTGAAGTATTAACTTTACCGGTTTGCAAACCGGATAGATTTTACTTTTAGGAATTGTCCTCATGTCTTTGCTTGAACGCGTGATTGTCGCCCATAGATGCCGGTCTACACACCATTATATAGCCTTTGAAGCGCTCAACCATTTGTCGGGCGAACATAAGGATGCGTGGCGGGACCTTGTTCTGGTCCATCACGACGCTTTGCTGCGCGGTGCCAAAGCACCCGATGCCGAGTTCAAGGATTTCAAGAACCATGTGCTTCACGTCGGCGAAGGCGAGTGGGGCGGCGCACGGGACGCGGCGATGGAATGGTATGCCAATGCCGTCAGTGCTTTGCGGGCGAAACGCTGGGATGATGGCATTTATGCGCTTGGCGTGCTGAGCCATTATTATGCCGATCCGATCCAGCCATTCCACACTGGCCAGACCGAAGAAGAGGGCGCTATTCACCGCGCGGTCGAGTGGAGTATCGCCAAATCGCGTGACACCATTGTCGAGAAGATCGAGGCCAAAGGGTATCCGAAAGTGAAAGCCGGTAAGGGGACAGGCTTTGTCTCCGATATGGTGCGTGCAGGCGCAGACCGGTCGCACCCGCATTACCAGACTTTTATCGACCACTATAATGTGCACGCTGGCTCGAAAGAGCCGCGCGCTGGCCTTGACCAGAAACTGATTGATATTCTTGCAGACCTTGTCGGCTATGCGACCTCGGGCATTGCGGTCCTGTTTGACCGTGCCTTTGAAGAGGCTGCGGTCGTCCCGCCCAAGCGGCATCTGACCTTGCGCGGTTATCTGGCGACGCTTGATATACCGGTCCGGTGGATCGCTAAAAAGCTCGATGACGCTGATGATAAGCGTACCGTCACGGCGATGTACAAAGAGCTTGAGAAGACCGGAAAAGTTATCAAGCGTCTTTCCGACGATGATAAGAAAATCCGCCAACTGCACTGCAAACAAGTGCTGCGTAAACCGCTGAAAGAGCTCGACGCACAGCCGCTTCAGCCGCTGGGCAAGGCGCACAAGCCGTTTGCCGAGTTTGCCGAATTGTCAGCCGCTGCCATTGCCGCTTTTGCACAGACGCGAGAAAATGCTGGCAAAGCTGTGAAAGCCGCAAAACCGGAAAAAGCCGCAAAATCGAAAACAGCCGATAAGTCCGCTAAAGCAGCAAAACGCGTCAAAGCGGAGAAGACCGAGCGTAAAGAAAAGCTGGCCAAACGAACCCGCAAGGCAAAAACTGAGGCACCGATCATTGCGGAGGCAACTCAGAAGGTTGAAAAACCGTCGCGTTCGGCACGCGCAAAAGACAAGGCGGCAAGCCAAGAGGCCGCCATTGAGGCAACGCCAGCAGTCGAGCTTTCCGAAAAACCGGCTGTGCCGGAAGCCTGGCGCCGGAAGAAATCTGAAGACGTTCAGATTGCCGAGGTCACAGCCAGCGATCTAGAGACCTATGATGACACTATTGTCGAGCAGATCGAAGAGACGCCCGTCTTCGATCAGGCGAGCGAGCCCGAGATGAGTTTTAGTGAAGAAGAGCTTGCCGCTTTTGACACAAACCTGACCGATGAGAGCGGAAACATTATCGGTGGCGGGACCATCGAAGAACTGGTCGAGCAGGGGGCCGCTCCGCCGCTTGAGACGTTTTTCGATGAAGTCCCTGAAGGGGCGGGCAAAGAAGCACGGGCACGCCGCTCGGGAGGACTTGATCCGGATGATCCAGTGATTGATGCGCCCTCGATTGGCCGCAAGACAGCCAAGCGCCTCAACCGTGTTGGCATTTTCACCGTGCAGGATTTGCTCGATGCCGATGAAGACGAAGTCGCGAGCACATTGAATGTCCGTCATATCACGCCGGATGTGTTGATAGACTGGCAAGCCCAGACCAAGCTTATGATCGAAGTGCCCGGGTTACGGGTTCACGATGCCCAGATTTTGACAGGATCGGGCATCCGGTCTGCCGAGGATCTGTCGGCGGCGTCAGCTCGCGAAGTGTTCCGCTCTGCGATGGACTTCCTGATAACCGATACCGGCGCACGCATTGTGCGGGACGATCATGTCTTGCACGAGGAGGAAGTCGAAGAATGGATCGGACTTGCCCGTGATGCGCGGGCTGCCTAGCAAATTTTGCCTAATGATCCCGGTTTCTCGTTGCTCCTTGCCATAACTTGTTGAACACTCGCAGTCGGGACGTTTAGAACAAGCGTCAGATAATGTGCCCGTATCTGGGCCAAGGGAGTGAACTCATGAGAAAATTGGCTATGTTGGCCCTGTCGGCAATGGCGCTGTGTTCTGCGAATGCGGCGGCCGAAGATGTTATCGTGCATGCAGGCAAAGTCCTGGCGGTACCGGGCGAAGGGTATCTCAACCGGCAGAGCATTCGCATTAGCGACGGCGTGATCACCGGTATCGAAGACGGATATGCCCGCGCGCGCAATGGCGAGACTGTGGTCAATCTGAAGAACAGTTTCGTCCTTCCGGGCCTGATTGACAGCCATGTGCATCTGACCTCTGAAAATGGTCCCGATGCGAGACTGAGAACGCTCACGGACTCTGATGTGGATGCGGCGCTTTTCGGAGCGGAGAATGCCCGGAAGACGCTGAATGCTGGGTTCACTGCGGTGCAGGATGTTGGCGGCTCGAATGAAGCAGTATTGTCTTTGCGTGATGCCGTGCGCCGCGGCCGCGTGCCGGGACCGCATATTCGCGCTTCAGGTCGTCCGGTGACACCTACCGGTGGACATGGCGATGCCAATGGATATTCGCCTATATTGTCGGCTGTGCTGACTGGCGACAATACTTGCAACGGCGTGGCCGATTGCCGCCGTGCCGTACGTCAGGCGGTCAAGGATGGCGCGGACGTTATCAAGATCACGGCAACCGGGGGCGTTCTGTCCAACACGGCTGCAGGCCTTGGTCAGCAATTCTTTGATGACGAGCTTGAGGCCATTGTCGCGACCGCGCATTCTATGGGACGCAAAGTGACGGCTCATGCGCATGGCAAGGTCGGCATCGAGGCGGCTTTGCGCGCTGGCATCGATTCTATCGAACATGGCACCTATCTTGATGACGAGACCATCGCCTTGTTCAAAGAGAACAATGCGACCCTTGTGCCGACGGTTATTGCCGGCGTTACGGTGACAGGCTGGGTTGATGAAGAATGGCTGCCAGCTCCGTCGCGGGCGAAAGCTGCAATTGTCGGTCCGCTCATGCTTGATATGTTGACCCGCGCGCGCATTGGCGGTGTGCGTATTGCTTTCGGCACGGACACCGGCGTTTCGGCGCATGGCACCAATGCTGACGAGTTCGGGCTGATGGTACAGGCTGGATTTACGCCCGAAGAAGCGATCCGCGCCGCGACCGTTATTGCCTCCGAGCACATCGAAATGGACAGTCAGATCGGCACGCTCGAAGCGGGTAAACTGGCGGATATGATTGCCCTTGACGATGATCCGCTCGAGAATGTCGAAGCGCTGCTCGATGTAGACTTTGTGATGAAGGGCGGCGTTGTTTATAAAGACAATTAACTGGCCCTACAGCGCTCTGAACCGCGCTGGTATCTGATCAATCGAGCCGGACCATAATTTTGGTCCGGCTCTTCTTTTTGCTGCTAGTGCTTTGACATTCCGGTTAAATCCTAGGAAATTGGGATTTGACAACTGAGACACGTTTTTGAGACGGATGAAGGGGATTTTTCGATGGGAAAGTTTGGATTGAAACAAGCGGGATTTCTGGCGCTTGCATTGGGCATGGCAGCTTGCGGAAATGCGCCAGTGCAGAATGATGGAGCCAGCCAGAATGCTGACGCGACCGTCTGTGTGCCGGTGCCCGATAAAGGTCAGTACTTCGTCTTTGAAGGCGGAAAATTCGTACCCACGGTTTCTCCGACAACCGAAATTGTCGAACGTGTGGTGGTGAAAGAGGCCGAGCTTGGCTGGGTGCAACAGGTTGAAGACCAGTTTCCCGGCATGGGCTATAGCTGGATGGGCCTGAATGTCCGGCGCAATACGGCGACATTGATCGGGGTTGCGCCAGACGCGACAACGAAAGAAGCCGCATTCAACGCTGGCAAAGCGGCTGTTCTGTCTCATGCGGACGGAGCCAATATGAATGTGATTGATGGTATTTCTGTTGAAGGCGGCGCTGCGGGTGTCGGTGCGGCATTGGCGGGGCTTGATGATTTGCCAACACTGCAAGCCTGCCAAGCGGCATTCGTGGATATAATGAATGGCCGCAATGTCGAATTTACGGTTGGCAGCGATGTGATCAAACCGGAGAGTGCGCGCTTGCTTGATGCTGTGTCAGGCGTCGCGTCTCTGTGCGCGGCCTACAAGATCGAAGTTGGCGGCCATGCTGACAGTCGCGGTGATGACGGTCTCAATCTCGTCTTGTCGCAAGACCGGGCTGATGCGGTGCGGGAGTATTTGGGGACAAAGGGTGTTGATATGTCGCTGATCTCGGCGGTTGGCTATGGTGAAACGCAACCCCTGGACACAAGCGAAACGCTCGAAGCGTATAACCGCAATCGCCGCACCGAGTTCACAGTGCAAGAACGCTAGAACTGCACCTTATACTGTCTTGTTGACCTAGAACTTTACGATCAGCCCTTCAGCGGGGCTGGTCTGGCCCGCGAGCGTCTCCTGCCATGCGGATACCAAGCCTGATCGCGCATCAATATGCCTGATCGACAACAGGTCCGAGATCACAGGATAAAAGGCACGCATGGCCGCGTTGAGCGCCGTGGCCATGTCTTTCGGGCCCAGTCTTTTGGCGCATATTTCGGCGTGTCCGGGGGCGAAGAAAACCTCATTGGCAATCGAGCCGCTATTGGCCACATCCGGACTGGACTGGGTTGGCAAATCCGCACCGCGCGGGGCGCTCCACTCCGTGGCACCAACTTGTAGATGTGTTGTCAGCTGCCCGCCAAGCGCTTCGGCAAGCGGTCCACGCATAGCCGGATTGCCGCGAATATCGACATGTATGGCAGGGCCGGCATCCACGCAGGCGCTCATATCGTCATACGTCACAATGTGGGTATAAAGCCCGCTTGCAAGCGTGAAGTCTCTGTTTGCAGCAGAGGTCAGGCCGGTGAGGGTAATTCCGCCGCGTTTGCTGGCGGCGCTGGCATAGGCAAGGGCGGTTTTGGACGAGGCGCTGGAGACGATGACATGAGCGGGCGGGGTCTCGCGCTCCATCAGGCAATCGTCAATCAGCCAGCCGGTTGCATAAAGCGGCCGCACCAGCATTTGTGCATCTTCATAGGCGGGGTCATAAGCGCTGTCAGTGTCGATATAGTGGTAGACATTATAGAAGCCCGGCAGTTGCGCGCGATGGGCCACAGCATCGGTAAAGCCTAATGGGGTGAGTTTGGACGGGACCACAACAAGGTCGGTCGATGCAGGCAGGTAGCCATAAAGGCGCTGCCCCGTTTTGACACCCTCCGCTTTGGACTCGGCAACTTTCGCAAAGCCCCAGAAGGGCACGCGTCCTGTGGCCTCATCACCGGTCGGGAAGAAATTCCAATATCCGGCAAAATCGGCAAAGGCGGCATAGGTGACATTGTTGGCGGTCAATGCGACGGCTTCGATTTCCAGCCGGACTTCTCCGTCTTGCAGCGGCGGCGTTTCCCGTTCCTGCCAGGCAAGATCGGCAAGGTCAGTCTTCTTTATGATGAGGTCGGCGCTTGTCATGTCGGTTTCCTTGTTGAAAGGGATGGGTCTGGATTAACCAGTTCCGAGATCGATTTGGAGCTTCGAGATGGCGTGGACGAAATTGTTCGGCGCAAGTTCACTTTCGCCAGTCCAGCGGACATCGGGGAAGCGTTGCAAGATATTCCTGAATGCGCTTTCGAGCTGCATATTGGCCACGCGCTGGCCAATGCAGACATGAGGCCCCAGACCGAACGCAAGGTGTTCGCGGGCATTCGTCCGTTCGATGTCGAATGTGTCCGGATTTTCAAATTTCGCCGGATCACGATTGGCAGCCGGATAGTACATGACCACCTTGTCGCCTTGGGCCATGGCCTGTCCGCCAAGTTCGCCATCTTCCGTAAGCGTGCGGCGCATATAAGTGACCGGACTGACCATCCGCAATGCTTCATTGACGAAGTTGGGGAACAGGTCCGGATTGGCGATCAGTTTTGCGCGCTGATCCATATGTTCAGTGAGCAGCTTCATTGTGCCTGACAGAGAGTTGCGGGTCGTGTCATTGCCCGCAAAAACAATCAACAGCCAGGATCCATCCAGAAATTCCTCAGACAATAACTCACCGTCGATCTCGACATTGGCAATGGCGCTCAGCAAATCCTGCTGTGGATCCTTGCGCCGCTTTTGCAGCAGGTCACGGCCAAAATCGAACAGGGCCTGTATCTCAGCCATAAAGGCCATGATCTCCTCCGGCGTGACATTGCCGAGCCCTTCCTGCTGGGCCTGATAGGACGCCATTTCGAGAAAATGCATCCAATGGACCAGCTTGGGCCGATCGGCGGCGGGAATGCCTAGAATTTCACAGAGCGTAAAGAGCGGCAGTTCGGCGGAGAAGTTTTCCACCATGTCTATGACCGGACCTTTCTTGATCATTTCATCAAGCAGGTGATTGACGTGCACATCGACCTTCTTGCGCAGCTCTTCGACAAATCCAGCCCGGAAATACTGCATATGCTCCATCCGCAATGTCGTATGGTGCGGACGATCAAGGCAGATCATTGTGTTCAGGGAGGCGCCATGCAGCAGCGGGTGACGGGGCGTATCTTCCAATCCGTATGACTGTAGAATTCCACCCTTTTGGGACGAGAACAGTGTCGGGTTGAGTTCGACTTCTTTGACGAGATCATAGTTTGTGAGGGCCCAATGGCCAGCGCCAAACTCCTCTGGATGCCACATCACAGGCGCTTCGCGACGCATCTTGGCAAAGGCGTCGAACGCATAGCCATTTCCGGCGACATAAACGGTTGGATCGGTCAGGTTGACGGGCGGCGTGAGACCATAAATGGGCTCACGGCGGGGGCCATCTGCCAGACGGTCTACCTGATATGTATCGCTAACACTTTGCAGGCCCATGAGTTTACTCTCCCGGAGTTCAATAGTCTTCGTTGCCGCTCCCGTGCTTGTGACGCGGTCGCCGTTTGTTTCTATGATTATTCTTAGAGCGATTAGCGCCTCGCTTAAACCCTGTCGTAAAGGAAGGGCGGTCTCTTGTTTCGGGAAGGAGAGGGCCAAGCGTTTCAAAAAGAGTCGGCGTTGGCACCTCGCTCACCGAACCGGGTGTGAGCTTGCCAAGTTCAAAAGGGCCGTAAGAGATGCGTATCAACCGGTTCACTTTCATTTCAAGCGATTCCAGAGCCCGCCGCACTTCGCGTTTCTTGCCTTCCTTCAGGCTGACATTCAGCCAGCTATTGGCCCCGGTCTGGCGCTCTAGCGTCGCTATAATCGGGCCAAATGTATCGCCATCTACGGTAATACCGCCTTTGAGCGTATCAAGCTTGTCTTGGGTGATCCGTCCATGCGCGCGGGCGCGATAGGTGCGTTCAAACGCATTCGCTGGCAGTTCCAGCGCCCGCGCAAGCTCGCCATCATTTGTCAGCAGGAGGAGCCCTTCAGTGTTCAGGTCGAGGCGCCCAATCGTGACCGTTCTTGGCAGGTCTTTTGGAAGTTCCTGAAAAATGGTGGACCGGCCTTCAGGATCGGAGTTGGTGGTCAGCAAGCCGGCAGGCTTATGATACCGCCACAGCCGTGTGGGTTCAGGCGCGCGGATGGTCCGGCCTTCTACTTTGATTTGCTCACGGCCTGTCACTTTGAAAGCCGGGGAATGTAGACGTTCGCCATTGACGAAGACTTTGCCCGCAGTGATCAGCTCTTCGCAGGCGCGCCGCGAAGCAACACCGCATCGGGCGAGATATTTGGCAATCCGTTCGCCCTCACTCCAGTCTGGTTCGGAGGGCTTATTGTGTTTACGCGATTTACTCGCTTTGGCGGGCTTGCGTCCCTGGCCCGTCTCCCGACGCTCCGTCATGGCAATCTCTCAATGCTTCAACATGTCTATGCGCGCCTTATACGCGGTTTCCATTTCGAGGAAAGCTTTGTCTATGTGCGGCGCACTTGCAACCATTTTCAAATAGGCGGCGCATTTGGGCGTGTCGGGAAAGCTTTTGGCCTTATGCCACTCGGCCAGATGCGGAACATAGAACAGGAAAGGCGCAAGCGCGAGGTCGGCTACAGATAGACGGTCCCCGACGGCATAGCCCGAATTGGCTTGCAGATAGGTCTCGGCAAAGCCCAGCCCTTTGTTCAGGGCTTCAAAGCCTGCGGACATAGCATCAGGGCGTGGCGGGGGGCGCATGCCAACAATCAGGGTGAGAAAGTGCGGCGCGATATAGAGGTCGGTGATGCGGGCAAGCAAGCGGGCAGTTGCCTTGTCCTCTGCGGTCTCCGGCAGCAATGATGGGGTTGGGTGGAGGTCTTCGAGAAAGTCCACAATGATCTGGCTTTCGGGCAGGACCAAGCCGTCATGTTCCAGAATCGGGATTTGCCGCATAGGCGCCAGTGCGCCCAAAGCATCCGTGCCGCCGAATGTGTCGACAAGCTCTGTGTCAGCAAGAACGTCCTTTGCCCGAAGCGCCAGTTTTGCCCGTTGGCCGAAAGGAGATAGATCGGTGGTGTGGAGTTTGAACCGCATAAGACGCTCTTAAATTATCTGCATCAGGGTTGATAGGATCAAAGCGCCGACAATGAGTTCCAGCAAAACCCAGTAGCGGTTTATCCCGCCCTCGCCATTCTGCACCTTGTCGAGGGCCATAGACGCTAGCCGCGCAAAAGCGGCGCCGAACCACGCCATAGCGATCGGCAGGACGATGAAGCTTCCCAATAGGGGCGGCAAATGCAAAACACTGACGAAAGCTGTGATATGGATCATGAAGAAGACGCCACCAAATGTGGCGCGGAATTCGGCATAGCCGCCCGGCTTTTCCGGATTTGCCTGTAGCCGCAATGTATTGGCAATCGCAGCAGGTCGGAACAGGGCGATAAAACCGGCAAACGCACCAAAGGCGAGCCCTGCAAGGGTCATATATTGGAAAATCATCTGGCAATATCCTTGTTATGTCTGTGAGGTTTTTAGCATGCTTGGCGTAAAGTTCAGTCCGGTTGTTCGCGGCGGGGTGTTTTCGGCCAGCGTTTGTGCATCCAGAACCATTGGCCAGGCGTTTCGCGGACACGGGCTTCGATAAACCGGGTGATCTCGCTGACGGTGGCCAGCGTGTCGTCTGCGGGGTCGCCATCGGTCTTTGGTAGGATCGGATCATGGACGGTGACGCGAAACCGGCACGGACCTGTGCGCACCGTCGACATTGGAAGGATCGGCACATCATAGCGCATGGCTAGCCGTGTTGGCCCCGGGGCTGTCATCGCGTCATGTCCAAAAAAAGGAACGGCGACGCCTTCGCGAAATTTCTGATCGTTCAGGAAGGCGACGCCCCGCCCAGCCTCCAACGCCTTCATCAGCTTGCGCGTGCCCAGCCCTTTCGGGGCGAGCGTCCGAATACCATAGGACTGGCGCAGCGCGTTCAGGCGGCGGTCGATATGAGGATTGTTCAAAGCGCGATAGGTCACGAGGCAATCGAGCGGGCGGTTGCAGATAGCCGAGGCCATGACTTCCCAATTGGCAAAGTGGCCAGAGATCAGCACTGCGCCCTTACCGCTTTCGCGGATCGCATCCAGACCTTCGGGGTTAACGACCTCTAGTCGCGAGCCCTCGCTATAGGGGTTAAGTTTGGACAAGTGCGGCAGCTCTCCGGCTGTGCGGCCGACATTCTCCCATGCCTCGAGTGCGGTTTGTGTAATCCTGGTGTCTGTCCAGTCCGGAAAAGCCCGGCGTAAATTCGCAAGCGCGACTTTGTGCTGGGACAGGCGCGGCCCGATCTTGCGCCCGATCCATCCACCAAAATTTGAGGCACGATCAGGGCTCATCAATGAGACCGGGAACCAGTAGAGGACATCCCAAAGCACAGTTTCGATGCGCCATATGACCCGCTGGCCAAAGGAGGCCCGCTCATCGACATCACTCGGGCGCACATAGTCTGGTGCGTCACCCATCTGTGTCCTCCCCAAGCACGGCTGCCAGCAGCTTCTCCAATGCGCTTTGGTCCTCGAATTGGGCCTGAACATCAATTGGCAAAATGCCCTCGCGGTCAGCCTCTGATAATCTTACATAATCCTTGCGTGTGGTCACGAGCGTGTATCCGTGCGCCTCGGCCAAAGCGCGCAGGCGCATAATGTCCCGTGCCGAGTAAGTGTGGTGGTCGGGGAAACCGAGCATATCCTGAACATCGGCACCGGCCTTTCGGAGACTGTCGAAGAAGCGTGCAGGGCGACCAATGCCCGCGAAGGCGAAGACCGGGCCGCTGGGGACTGGCAAGGTCTGTACGAGCTTTGCCCGCAGGACGCTGACGCCCGAAACTGTCACGGCGTGCGGTGTAGGACCGTCTCCCATGAGCACCACAGCGTCGGCGCGCGCCAGTCCGGCTTTGGGAGGTTCCCGAAGCGGTCCTTTGGGAAGCACATAGCCATTGCCGAAGGGCGCATGACTATCAATCACCACGAGAGATAAATCTTTGGCCAGTTGCGGGTTTTGGTGTCCGTCATCCATAATGATCGCCTCGACACCAGCGTCGACCATGGCGAGCCCGCCCGTATGCCGGTCGCGGCTAATCCAGCTTTCCCCGCTCGCTGCGAGCATTAAAGGTTCATCGCCAACGTCATTTGCGGAATGGGTTTGCGGGTCAACGGCGATAGGTCCTTTAAGGCGTCCGCCATACCCTCGCGACAGGCTGGCAGCTTTCAGACCTTTGTCGAGCAATTGCCGACGCAAGGCCTGTACGATTGGCGTTTTACCGCTGCCGCCGCTCGTCAGATTGCCGACACAAATGACGCAGACTGGCAGTTTCGAATGTGGCCCATTGGCAATGCGCCGTGCAGTGATGGTTTGGTATGCTGCGGAAAACGGGGTCAACAAAGCGCGGGTCAATGGCGCAGCCGCCCGTGATTGCGGATCAAGGCCAGCGGACCAGAAATGGGGTGCGCGCATCATGGGGCAGGTTGCTCTAACAGGGCCAGAAGGGAAGCAATTGTCTGGTCGAATTGTTGCTTTCCATCCGCTACAAAACGCTCGAGCTGGTCCCTGTCAGGGACGGTGGCGGTGTTGAATGCCGAGGCGATTTCTGCGCTTGTCGAGACGGTGTGGATCATTCCCAAATCGCGCAGTTCTGCGAAAATATCGGCGAAATTCTTGGTGTGTGAGCCACTCAGAACAGGCTTGCCATAGCTGAGCGGCTCAATCGGATTGTGCCCGCCGATTTCTTTATGTTGACCGCCGCCAAGATAAACAATGTCAGCCCGCGAATACC
Source organism: uncultured Hyphomonas sp. (assembly GCA_964644755.1). Taxonomy (GTDB): domain Bacteria; phylum Pseudomonadota; class Alphaproteobacteria; order Caulobacterales; family Hyphomonadaceae; genus CALLCD01. The sequence continues at coordinate 14,915 of CAZXXY010000055.1, forward strand.
ATAGGTCCATTTCGCCGAACGTATCAGCAATCAGAACACGGATACTGTCAGACATGTTTCCGCCCTTCGAGCGGATTGCATGCGGTATGTCTTCCGTATCAAGAAGGGTCGATATCTCCTGAACCCGCTCTGCGTGCCGGGGGGCCAGGATGAGGCGCGTATCGGGCGGCAGAGTTTTGAAGGCGTCAATCAGCAGAGCCTCTTCGCCAGCATGGGTGGAGGCGCCGAGCAGAAGCTTGCCGTCATCCTTCTGCGAAAGGGAGTGCGTGTTGGCGGTGCAAGCCGGAGCCATAGAGGGGGCTGCGGCCCCTATTTTCAGATTGCAGGTGGTTTCCACCTGTCGTCCGGCTGCGGTTGAAATGAGGGCGGCAGTATCCTTGTCGACAACATTTATGAGGTCGAATTGCGAAAATATTTTTTGAGCCGAGCGGGTGTATTTCTGCCACCTTGCCAGAGAGCTTTCTGTCATCCGCGCATTGATCAGCGCTGTGGCAGTGCCATTCAATTGTGTCGCGCCCAACAGATTTGGCCAGATTTCGCTCTCTGCCAGAACAAAGAGATCAGGGCGCCAATGCGAGATGAACCGTCGGGAAATTGCGGGTGTGTCCAGAGGCGCCATCTGGTGTTGGGTATTGTCGGGCAATTGATCTGCAATAATTTTGGCAGCAGACGCTGTCTGGCTGGTTAGAAGAAAGCCGAGATCAGGTCTATGGGCTTGGAGCGCTTTTACAACAGCCAGCAAGAGTTTGCATTCGCCGATACTGGCCCCATGTAGCCAGACCAGTTTGCCCGCCGGCCGGTTCGGCAGTGAACGGGCATGGCGTTCATGCAGCCGGTCGCGGCTCTCCTTGCCATTGCGCGTGCGGTGATAGAACCACAGGAAAATGACGGGCGCGGCCGTAAAGGTCGCTATGCGATAGAGAAACAGGCCAAATTTCATGAGGCGGGGTCTGCCATTGGTTTGCCCGACGCCAGCGGAGCGGGTTCGATATGGGGCGCGCCGCATAGAGTTTCGGCTCTATGGGTCGCCTCGTTCAGCCGGGTTTCCAGAGTTTGGCGCATAGCCTCCGGATCTTGATCCGAGGCGTCAGTGAGCGCTGGTCCGAACACGATAGCCCCGCGCGCGAAAGGTATGGGGAGCTGGAACAAATCCCAGGTCTTGAGCCGGTATGAGGGCGATGTGGCCAGCGCATAGGGCAAGATAGGGGTTTTGGTTCGTCTTGCGATCAGGATAGGTCCAAGACCTGCGCGTTGCCGCGGACCGCGTGGGCCGTCCGGGGTAATGCAGAGGGCTCCACCTGATTTGAGCAATCTCGAAGCTGCTGCGATCGCAGCGCCGCCGCCCTTATGTCTTCCTTTTGATTTGTTGGCCTTTGAACCGCGTATGCTTTGCAGCCCGAGCCGCTGTATGGCACGCGCGACAGGTTCTCCGTCTCTAGACAGAGAAATCAGCATGGCCGATGGCGCTTTTCGGCCGGGCCATTTGCGCATGAATTTGGTCCACCCCGTCGGCAGCGTCAAAATGGTCGAATGCCATGCAGTGACAATGATTGCATCATGGCCCGTCCACGCGGTTTTGGCGCTTTCCAGCCCCTCGACCTGCCATCGTATGGTTCGGCCGCAAAGGGCCATATAGGCCCAGATTATCGACCCTAGAACGGCTACAATCGGGGGCGAACGGAAAAACGCTTTCATGGTCACTAGTATAGAAGGGTTTGCCAATGGCGCTAGTCGTCATGATCCTGAATTCACACACCAGGACACAAAAAACTGCCCGACGCAAAAGGCCGGGCAGTTTCTGTATTTAGTCGTGTATTACGCAGTTTGTCCTTAAGGAACGAAAACCGTGTAGACGACGTCGGCTTCAACTTCACCGGCACCTTGTGACAGGTCATATCCGGCCGAGCCGCCCAATGTGTAAGTCGCGTCGAAACGGACTGACTGGTCAGCAATTGATCCAGGCGTTTCAGCTGTGCGTTGCGTACCAACGAAGATTGGCGCAGCGCCAGTCATGAGAGCGAGCGTGTTGATCGAAGCGTCGATGCCGCCAGTGGCAGTTCCACCCGGGAATTGGGCGTCTGAACCAAAATCCAGACCATCATTACCAGACTCGGTTACTGAAAGGCTGTAGCCAACGTCTGCAAGTGAAAACCCGTCTTCAGTGACCGCAGTCGCAACAGCGTTGATGTTAAAGGCTGTGTTTGATGCAATGTAGAAGCTGGAGGTCGTAGACAGATCGTCAACAGCGATATCTGTGTCAGCATCCAATGTGAAAGCATTGAAAGTATCGGTCGCATCAAGAACACCGGTGCTTGATTGCAGAACGTTGCCAGCTCCGTCAACGAAACTTGTTGCGCCAGCAACTGAGTTCGCTGTTGGCGTCAGTGTGCCAGTGACAACAGCGTTTACATCGCCTGCGATCAAATCTGAATCTGCTGCGCCAGCACCATCATTGATAATAAAATCGGAAACAATCGGTGCGTCGCCGTTGGCGTCTGCGCCCCAGACGATAACCAGACCGAGAACACGGAACTGAGGATTGTCTACGATAGAAGCTTGCGCCGGTGCACCGACAAGAGCGGCAATAGCGCCGCTAGCAAGCATAAGATTACGTAATTTCATAGTTTAACTCCAACTACCCAAATGCCCTGGAAGGACGATTAATGTCGCGCCCTTTTTGAGCTGCGTCGGATCGTTTGTCTC
>CAZXXY010000056.1:0-16330 GCA_964644755.1 uncultured Hyphomonas sp.
GGCGGAGGTGGTGGCGGTGGTGGTGGCGGTGTTACGCCAAACTTATACCGCAGACCCGCTGTTACCGTGTGATCCTGATAATCGCCAGTATGTGGAACAGATCCACCAAAGGCATCGCGTCCATCGAAATCCAGATCGTCAACGTTGAACCACTTATATCCAAGATCCAATGTCAAATTCTGGGTTAGTGCAACCCCGAAACCAGCTAGCGCTTGATACGCGAAACTTGTGTCCGAATCACTGAAACCATTCGTTGCGAATGTCGACGCACCATCAGTTACTGCAAGTGACGCAACATCAGCTTTGACGTTGGCTAGACCAACGCCTGCACCAATATATGGGGTGACACCTCCAGCACTTGGGACATCAAACAACAGATTGACCATTGCATCCCAAATTTGGAGATCACCTTGACCCGGATCAGCGCTTGCAAAACCAGTCGTAGGGGCACCATTGCTAGCTGTGATTTCGTTCAAATCACCACCGCGGTAACCGAATGTCGATTCGAGGCGGAAATTATTGCCAAAGTCGTATCCGGCTCCCAACCATCCGCCAAGCAGGTCATCAACATCGGAGTTTTCAGCAACCGATCCGACAACATTTGCTGCCGCTGGATCATGGTCCAACACACCGATCGGTGTGTAACCAATATCAGCACGCGTGTACCAACCTTCTTCTTCAGCATTAGCGACTGCACTGACCGACACAAGGGCCACAGCGGCGGTCGCGCACATAAGAGTTTTCTTCATACCCATCCCCTATTGTGTGCCGTACATACACCATTGTTGAACGGCCGCAGGAATAACAAAAAACAACGCATACATGATACGTTGATTTTAGGTGTAAGTGCTTTTCTCCAATTTGGCGAGCCTCAAAAACGAGAGAATACTGTAAAAACTTATTAAAATTCCAGAAGCCCGTTATTCTTGCCGAAAAGTGTTCCCCTAACGACACACATCTTGCTCAATATCCTCCCACCTTGCTCAATATACTCCCACTTGGAAAGCCGATGGCCAAGCATCACAGCAGCAGGCCAGAGACATCTGCCTTTTGCTTGTGAATCTACTACTATTAAAGTGGAAATGGTCGGAGCGAGAGGATTCGAACCTCCGACCCTCTGGTCCCAAACCAGATGCGCTACCAGGCTGCGCCACGCTCCGAAGCGCCTCTCTTAATGCTATGTTGGGGCAATCTGCAAGAGCTAAATCGGTTTAATTCGCTGCTGGCACCCTTTTTTTTCAGCTCACCGCCAAAGATCGCTCTAATTGTTCAGTATTTCATGGGAAACAGAGCTGCCTGGCAGGATTCCCAGATCGCTTGCCGCTCCGGCAGGTAGTTGCAGAATGGCTGCTATTCTATTGCTGAGTTCAATTGTATTGAGTGACCCCGGCGCTGCGCTTTTTACAATTGTAATAATCGTGCCATTTGGTGAAATGAACATAAGATCCGAGGTGGCCGTTGCATTTGTTGAGGCCACAGCAATCGCAGGATCGCTTCCCATTTCGAGCAATATTCCCGTGCCAGGACCGATAATCTGGGCATCTAACTGCGCAAACCCGTCAATGATTCGCGCTTCTAAAACGGTCACGTCCAATGACTGCACGCCTTCGCCCGATTCGAACTCAAGCGTAGAAGACGTCTGCGCGATCCCTGTGAAAGATACGCCAAGCACGAGAGTTGTTAGAACCAAGATTAGACGGTGCATAGGGATACCTCTTTGTAAAATGCTTGTACCGGGACCTAACCGGATTAGTCTTGGGGTAGCACAAGCGCAACATGGCGCCCCTTTTTACCCTCTTCGGCGACCCCTTTCAGGATATCACCAACTTCTACCATTTCGCGGCCCGATCGGCGCAGGACGACAATATGCAGGAAGATATCCTCTTCCGAATTTGGCTTCCGCACGAAACCATAACCTTTCGTACCGTTGAACCATTTTACAATGAGCGTTTCGGCTTCGAGGTTCTCAGCTTGCTGAAGAATAGATGCACGTGGCGGATCCATCTTGGTAATTTCTACGACCTGCCACCCGCTGTCACGCTTGACGATGCCGCAGCTGATCGGAGCGCCCTCGTCGGCTGCTGTTTCGCCGAACTTGCGTAAGCTGCTAATGTGCAGGAGGACGTCGCCGCTGACTTGCGGATAAGCCTCAGGTGCAAGCACAACGAAGCCATAGCCCTTCGCAGGGTCAAACCATTTTACATGGCCTTCCACTTGAAGCGCAGCCTCACCGCCCGCCCCTTTGTCGTCATTGTCATCGTCTGACATAGTCGCCCAATCAACCCACAATTACTATATGAATAGAGACAATATATTGTGCTGTCACCCAACAGTTACGCATCAACTGCGCTTTTTTCAAATATTCGCGAAATCACTGGCACTCCCTAGGGGAATCGAACCCCTCTTTCCAGGTTGAAAACCTGGCGTCCTAACCGATAGACGAAGGGAGCGCACGGTGAGAGACCGCGATATAGCGACACTTGCGAGAGTGTGCAAGCGTCTTTCTTTATCAAACCGCGCTGGCGTCACTTACATCAAACTGCGCACGCCGTCTTCCGTTCCACTCATTGATCTTTACGCGCCCGACAATATGTAGCTGCTGTGCCGATCTGATCGCATCCCCGAGCGGTGTATCGAGGGACCGCCACGCGATGCATTCAAGCTTGCCCGAGGCGTCTTCAGCGGTGAATTTCAGGTGATTTTCCCCGATAAGCCGTGCGCCCGAAATATGCGCAGCTTTGAGAGCAAAGACGGGTTGCGGGGCCGCTGCACCGAATGGCCCCAATTGTTCAAGCATATCGCAAAGTTCAGGGGTCGCTGCGCCGGGGGCGAGGATCGCATCAACGCAAAGCTCACGTGCCGCCAACACGCTTTCGCGTTTTTCCCCGACCCGTTTGTTGAGCCAGACTTCGAAGTCGGCGATTTTTTCCGGCGCAACGCTCAAGCCCCCTGCCATGGCGTGACCGCCACCTGAGGCAATAATCCCCTCTTTGGCAGCATCCGAGATCGCGTCGCCAATATTGACGCCCGTAACCGACCGCGCCGAGCCTTTGGCTATGTCGCCAAGCCCCTCTCCCCATCCGATCACCACGGCAGGCAAATGCAGCCGGTCCTTCAGCCGACCGGCAACAATCCCGATCACCCCCGGATGCCAACCTTCACCAGAGGCGACGATGACGTTTTTTTCAGGGTCCCGTGCAAGAGACCGTTCGGCTTGCGAGAGCGCTTCTTCAAGAATGGCAGCCTCGACCGCCTTGCGTTCATCATTGAGGGCATGGAGACGCTCAGACAAGGCAATGGCTTCTTCGCGGTCTTCAGTGGCCAAGAGCTTCGCTGCGAGCCACGGATCGCCAATCCGGCCGCCTGCGTTCAGACGTGGGCCAAGCATGAAGGTGGCATGGTAGACCGTTTCGATCTGGCCGATGCCTGCGACTTCGGCGAGCGCTTTGAGCCCCGTATTGCTATGGCGGGACATGATCTTCAGTCCCTGAATGGCGAAGGCACGATTGACGCCTTCAAGCGGCGCCATATCGCAGAGCGTGCCAAGCGCACACAGATCGAGCCAGTCCATCAGGTCTGGCAATTGGCCATTGGGCGGCAGCAGATCACGCTGACGGGCCAGCCGGTTCAGCGCCACGGCAAAGACATAGGCCACCCCTGCACCGGCAAGGTGGCCGCAACCGGACGGACAATCAGGCCTGTTTGGATTGACCAATGCAGCACAGCCCGGCAATTCCCCATGCATCAGGTGATGATCTAGAACGATGACCGGCAGACCGATTGCCTCGGCTTCAGCCAAAGCATCCCGCGCCGCCGCGCCGCAATCGACGGTAATGACGAGATCAGCCCCCGTCTCCTTGAGATGGCGGAAGGCGGCAGGTGACGGGCCGTAGCCCTCCGTTAGCCGGTCGGGGACATAGAGCCCTAGCTCCTGTCCCCATGCGCGGAAATAGCGAGTCAAAATCGCGGAGGCTGTCCCCCCATCGACATCATAGTCGGCAAAGACGGTAACATTTGCGCCGCTGGTGAGCGCATCGAGCGTCAGCGCGGCGGCTTTGTCCATGTCCGCAAAACTGGAAGGGTCTGGAAAGGTTTCGCGCATGGTGGGTTTGAGGAACCCGGCGACATTTTCTGCCGCCACACCGCGTCGCCCAAGCAGGCGACCAATCAGATCATTCCCGCCCGATTTTGCTGCCAAGGCTCGTATTTTGTCATCAGCGACCTCACCCAAGGTCCAGAATCTCCCGCCGAGGGAGGCGTCGACGCCAAACAGGAAGTCTGGCGTCGGGGCATCAAGAATCGCTTTGCTCATCCATCCTGTTTACGACAGACGGCGCGTAGAGCGAACCTTTCTTGTCAGGCCAGACGAAGACGACATGACCAATGTTTCGGTCTGGACGGTCTGACCGACAATGCCGACACCGGACAGAAGGTCGCCGTTTGTCACCCCTGTGGCACAAAAAACGGTTTCGCCAGAGGCGAGTTCGTTCAGGTCATAGAGACGATCCAGATCGGTTATACCGACACGCTCGGCGCGCCCACGTTCTTCATCATTGCGGAAGTGCAAGCGGCCCTGCATCTGGCCCCCGACACATTTCAGAGCCGCGGCTGCGAGGACGCCTTCTGGCGCGCCACCCTGTCCAACATAAAGATCGATGCCAGTGCTCGGATCCGTTGTGTTGATCACGCCAGCAACGTCGCCATCGGTAATCAGGGCAATCCGCGCGCCTACAGAACGGAGGTTCTCGATAATCGGCGCATGGCGCGGACGGTCGAGGACACAAGCGGTCATCTGGTTTACCGGAACCCCTTTGAATTTCGCCATTGCCGCAATATTTTCTGCAGGCGTGGCGTCGAGGCTGACAATGCCTTTGTCATAGCCCGGTCCGACGGCAATTTTGTCCATATAGACATCCGGCGAATGCAGGAGGCCGCCACGCGGCGCAATGGCCAGAACAGCAAGCGCGTTCGGCATGGCTTTGGCGGTTAGCGTTGTGCCCTCAAGCGGGTCGAGCGCAATATCAATCTCGGGTCCGCTGCCTGTGCCGACTTCTTCGCCGATATACAGCATTGGCGCTTCATCGCGTTCGCCTTCACCAATCACGATACGGCCGCGCATTTCAACCTGATTCAGCGCTGTCCGCATGGCATCTACAGCCGCCTGGTCCGCCTGTTTTTCGTCGCCCCGACCGACTTCGGCATAAGCGGCAATGGCTGCCATTTCGCTGACATGGACCATAGCATCCGCAATGCTAGCGCTGAGTTTTGTGTTCGACATTCATGCCTCCTAAGAACGGACTTTCCCTGTCAGTGGTCCATTTCGATACGAATCAACCGTGGTTGGCCCACGATAGACGATAATTCCGCCAATAGCTTCACAGCCTGTGCCACATTTGCCTTACTGGCGCGATGGGTCACAATGGCCACTGGCGCTGCGCCATTTTCATCAGCAGAGTCCTGCAACAGCTTATCAATGGAAACCCCTTCCTGAGCCAGTGTTTCGCTCAGCGCGGCAAGCGCACCGGAGACATCTGCCAGATGGACACGCAAGAACCATGGCGAGGCTTCCCCCTCATCAGGCACGACAAACTCCCTGACCACATGATGTGCTGCACGCCCGAAGGCAGAACGGCGGGCCGTGCGGAAGAGTTTTGAAACATCGCCCATAACCGCACTCGCCGTCGGACCGCCACCTGCGCCTGGTCCTGTGAGCACGACAGCGCCGAGCGGATCTCCTTCGACACGCACAGAATTGAGACTGCCATTGACCCGGGCTAAGGGGTGGCCGGATTCGAGCACTTTCGGTTCAACACGGCAAACAACGCCCGTCTCCGTAAGAACGCCTTCTGCGATAAGCTTGACCGTATACCCCAGACGTTCCGCAAATTTCAGATCGAGAAGGCTAAGGTCCTCGACGCCATCAATGGCGACTTTTGCAAAATCGAGATCAGCAGAAAAGGCAATGGCCGAGAGGATTGCAATTTTATGGGCAGCATCAGTGCCGGACACATCAAGCGCAGGATCGGCCTCGGCAAACCCGAGCTTCTGAGCTTCAGCGAGCACCTCGCCATAGTCGCGGCCGGTTGCGAGCATTTCCGAGGTTAGAAAATTACAAGTGCCGTTGAGAATGCCGGAGACACGCTGGACAGCGATGCCGGACAGGGAATCGCGCAATGTACGCACGACCGGCACACCGCCAGCGACAGCAGCTTCAAACAAAAGCTCCACACCATTATCGTCAGCGCGTTTTGCGAGCGACATGCCGTGCTCGGCAATCAGGGCTTTGTTTGCGGTGATAACCGGTTTGCCAGCGTCGAGGGCGGCCTCGACAGCCAGTTTGGCAGCCCCCTCCGCCCCGCCAATCAATTCGACGAAGACATCGGTTTCCGGGTCAGTCGCCAAGGCTTCGGCAGTGTCGAACCATTTGTAGGCGGAAACATCGGCAAGCCGTTTCCGGTTGCGTGTGTTGGCAGTAACGCCCGAAATCGCGATATGGCCGGGAAGCCGGAGTTTGTCCTGAGACTGGACGAGATCGATCAATCCGCAACCGACATGACCGAGACCGGCTATTCCTATTCTGAGAGGATCCAAAGTCCTGCTCCCTTTTTATCAAATTCCATTTTGTTGATGTGTTGCTGCGCTAGGCGGCGGGTTCGATCTCATCGACGCCATAACTCTGCATAAACCGCCTGATATTGCGGGCGGCCTGCCGAATACGTTGTTCGTTTTCAACCAATGCAATCCGCACAAACCCGTCGCCATATTCCCCAAATGCCCCCCCGGGCGAGACAGCGACATGCGCCTTCTCGATCAGCTCGAGCGAAAACTCGAGACTGCCGAGATGTTTGCACGCTTCCGGTATCGGCGCCCATGCAAACATGGACGCTTTCGGGCTGGGCACGGGGAAACCTGCGCGCGTGAAACTTTCGACAAGAACATTGCGGCGGCCGCGATAAATCTCGCGCGCCTCATCCACACAGTCCTGTGGGCCGTTAAGAGCGGCTGTCGCAGCGACTTGAATGGGCGTATAGGCACCATAATCAAGATAGGATTTCACCCGCGCAAGAGCCCCGATCAGTCGTTCGTTTCCGGCCACAAAGCCAATCCGCCATCCCGCCATCGAGTAGGTCTTCGACATGGTGGTGAATTCTACGGCGATATCCTTTGCACCATCAACTTGAAGAATCGACGGTGTCGGTTCGTCAAAATAGATCTCGTTATAAGCGAGATCTGACAGGATCATCAGATTGTTCTTTTTGGCGAACGTGACGGCTTCTTTGTAGAAGTCGAGGTCACAGATCTGAGCGGTCGGATTGGAGGGATAACACAGCACCATCGCGGTCGGTGCCGGGTTACAATATTTGAGCGCGCGAGAGAGATTGGAAAGATAAATCTCGGGCGTGTCCGCTGGTACCGCCTTTATCGATGCGCCGGCAATGATAAATCCAAAATGGTGGAGCGGGTAAGACGGGTCCGGCGCGAGGATAATGTCACCGGGGGCGCTGATCGCTTGTGCCAGATTTGCGAAGCCTTCCTTTGAGCCCAAAGTGACGATCACTTCGGTGTCCATATTAAGGCCAACATCCCAGCGGCGTTGATAGTAGTCCCGCACGGCGCGACGCAGCCCCGGAATACCGCGAGAGGACGAGTAACCGTGCACATTCGGTTTTTGCGCCGTCTCCACGAGCTTATCTATGATGTGCTGCGGGGTGGGCAAATCCGGATTGCCCATACTCAGATTGATCACATCCGCGCCTTCGCCACGGAGCGCTGCGGATTTACGGTTGACCTGTTCAAACACGTAAGGCGGCAAGCGCCGTATCTTGTGAAACTCCATTGCCATTGTCGCGCGTCCCCTGCCTATCGACTCTCGACTTGCGCGCGCAGAGCGGCAAGTTCGCTCTCACTCAAAAACCCTTCGGGCTTCGGTGTGATTTGAGGCAATTGCGGGCGCAAGTCCGCGGCAATGCTGCGCATATCCGTCAACGAGATGTCTGCGGGTGCGGATCGGGGATTGCCAAACAAGGCTTCGCGAGCGCTCGCAGCTTCTGTGGTGCTCAATTCCAAACGGTCCCGCGACCCCGAAATTGGATCAGCCACCGGCACAGCGTTCAGCTCAGGATACCCCTCGCCGCGGATCTCGACCCTGCGCTCTTGAAACCATTCGGGCGTGTTCGCAATGCCGCCGACAACATTATCGAGCGAAACGCAGCCACCTATGGCCGGCAGGCAAAATATCGATATAAGAGCCGAAAATCGCAGAAACATGAAATTTTCCCTATTAAAAGTGACCTTTTAACCATCATTTCCCTGTATAAGAAACGCCGGATATCAGAACGAGGTCAATTACAGAACGTATGACTAATAAATCTGGAAGTAGCACGAAAACCGGTGCCCCGCCCAGCCTTGCCAAACTGATTGCCGAGCAAGATCCGGCGAGTGTGCAAAAATTGCTCGCAACGATGGCCGCTGCCAATCAGGAAAGTCATGCCCTGATTTCGGATGTGATGGGCAATGCTGCCTCACATGGCCCTGCTAAAACAGCTGATCCGTTTGCCGCAGCGCAAAGTTTTCAGAAAATTACCCAGTCCCTCTATTCGAATCCAATGCTTCTGATGAAAGCAAATTCGGAACTTTGGCAGGGCATGATGACGGCCTGGCTCGATGTGACGGCCGGTAAAAAGACCAATCGGGCGAATCGCGACAAGCGATTCTCTGATCCGGAATGGTCAAACAATCCGATGTTCAAAATGTTGCAGCGCAGTTATGAGCTGAACTCGAACTGGATGATGACCCTGATCGACGGCGCTCAGGGCGTGGATGACGCGGATCGTCGTAAGGCCAAGTTCTTCGCCCAGCAAAGCATTGATGCCTGTGCACCAACGAATTTCTTTGCGACCAATCCGCAAGCGCTCCGGAAGATGCTTGAAACGGGCGGCGCCAGTATTCTCGACGGGATCAAGCAGGCGCGCGAGGATTTGCGCAAAGGCAATGGAAAACTGACCATTAGCCAAACCGATGAGAGCGTCTTCAAGCTCGGCGAAAACGTTGCCACTGCCAAAGGCAAAGTCGTGTTCCGCAACGAGTTGATCGAACTCTTGCAATTCGAAGCGAGCACAGACACGGTCTACAAACGTCCGCTTCTGATTTTCCCGCCATGGATCAACAAATATTACATCCTCGATTTGCGTGAAGAAAACTCGATGATCCGTTGGCTGCGCGATCAAGGCTATTCGGTGTTTGTCGTGTCATGGCGCTCGGCGGATGATGTCACCAGAGATTTCACCTGGGATGATTATGTTGAACACGGTGCCTATGCTGCGGTCGAGGCCACGCTGAAGGCTGCAAATGCGAAAAACCTGAATGCGGTTGGCTATTGCATTGGCGGCACGATGCTCACATCGGCTTTGGCGCATATGGCCCGGAAAGGCGATAAGCGGATCAAGTCTGCCTCCTATTTTGCCTCGCAGATGGATTTTGAAGAGGCTGGCGATTTGCTTGTGTTTACCGATCAACATGCCGTTGCCCAGATTGACGGACTGATTGCCGAGAATAATGGCGTTATGCCCGGCGAAAGCATGGGCGAGACATTTAACTGGTTGCGCCCTGTCGATCTGGTTTGGCGCTATGTCATCGACAATTATCTGCTCGGCAAGAAGCCGCGCCCGTTTGACTTGCTCTACTGGAATGCAGATCAGACGAATATCCCTGGACCGACACACCGGACCTATTTGCAAGACCTGTATGCGAACAACGCCCTTGCCAAAGGCAATTTCAAAGTCCTCGGCGAACGGGTCGATGTCAGCGACATTGAAATTCCTGTCCATGTACAGGCCGGCCGCGACGATCATATCTGTCCGTACAGCTCGGTCTATCGCACGGCAAAAGCATTTAGCGGACCGTCACGGTTTGTACTTGCGGGGTCGGGACACATTGCGGGCGTGGTCAACCATCCTGACGCGAAGAAGTACCAGCACTGGATCAATAAGGATCTGCCTGACACAGCGGACGAATGGTTGTCAGGCGCACAAGAGCATCAAGGATCGTGGTGGCCCGCATGGCACAAATGGCTGAAGAAGAAATCAGGCAAAAAGGTTCCGGCGCGCAAACTCCCGAAGAAGACATATGGTGATGCCCCCGGCGCCTATGTCCGGCGGCGGCTTGAACACATTCGCGCCGAACGCGGACTTTAAAGGCCGGTTGCCTCATCAAGGCCAAGTACGAGATTGAGATTCTGGACAGCAGCGCCGGACGCCCCTTTGCCAAGATTGTCATAACGGGCAATCAGGCGCGCTTGCTCATCGTTTCCGAAAACGAAGAGGTCAAGCTTGTTGGTGTTGTTGTTGGCCTCTGGCTCAACTTTCGACAACTCATCGGCCGCCACAAGGCTATGAGCGCGAACAAACTGGCTATCCCTATAGGCGGCATTGAACGTCTCTACCATCGCCGAACGCGTTACCGTCTTCTCCAGTGACCAAAGCGCTAGCGGCACTTCGACAATCATGCCTTGGGCATAGTGACCGACCGCTGGCGTGAACACAGGTGCATTGGCGAGGCCCGCATGGTGTTTCATCTCTGGCGCGTGTTTGTGCTGCTGGGTTAGGCCATAGGACCGGTAGGCGTCTCCTCCGGCTTCAAATTCGGCAATCATGCCTTTGCCGCCGCCTGAATAACCAGACACTGCATTCACCGTCACAGGATAATCTGCGGGCACAAGCGCAGCCTCTATCAAAGGCCGCATCAGCGCGATAAAGCCAGTTGGGTAGCAGCCCGGATTGGAAATTCGTTTTGAGGCTTTGATCAAGTCCCGCTGGCCCACTTCCATTTCCGGAAATCCATAAGTCCAGTCGGGATCAGTTCGGTGCGCGCTGGAAGCATCTATGATGACCGTTTGAGGGTTTGTGACCAGCTCGACCGCCTGGCGCGCAGCTTCATCAGGTAGGCAGAGAATCGCAACATCAGCCGCGTTCAGCAATTCCGCGCGGGCGGCTTCGTCCTTGCGCTTGGCCGGATCAATCGAGATGAGCTCCAGATCGCTGCGCCCTGCCAGCCGGTCGCGGATCTGCAATCCGGTTGTTCCGGCTTCCCCATCAATAAAAACTGTCGGTTTCATAATATCCTACCCCAAAAGAAAACAGGCGCTCCGTTTCCGAAGCGCCCGTTTGAAATCGTAAAGATTGCTCGCGTAATCTAGCGCTTGGAGAACTGGAAGCTACGGCGGGCTTTCGCACGGCCATACTTCTTACGTTCTACAACGCGTGGATCACGGGTCATAAAGCCATGTGGCTTCAATACGGCGCGAAGAGCTGGCTCATAAGCCACCAAAGCGCGGCTGATGCCGTGACGGACTGCGCCGGCCTGACCAGAAAGGCCAGAACCTTTGACTGTGCAGATGACGTCAAATTCAGTTTCGCGGCCAGCTTCGATCAGAGGCTGGGCAATCACCATGCGTAGAACAGGACGTGCGAAGTACTTCTCCTGATCACGGCCATTGATCGTGATCTTGCCAGAACCGGGCTTGACCCAGACACGTGCTGTCGCAGATTTCCGGCGACCGGTGCCATAGGCGCGGCCAAACTCGTCAATCTTGGGATCAGGAAGGACAACCGGAGCCGCTGACGGCGCTTGGCCACCTTCGAGTGTGCCAATTTCTTCGAGTGTTTGTGCAGTATCGGACATATGGATTACGCCGCCTTCGTATTCTTGGAGTTCATTGCTTTGAAATCGACGGTTTCTGGCTTCTGAGCTTCGTGCTCATGCTCTGCACCGGCGTAAACGCGCAATTTCGAGAATTGCTTACGTGCCAAAGAGCTTTCTCTTGGGAGCATCCGCTTGACGGCCATATAAATGGCGCGCTCGGGGAAACGTCCGTCGAGGATTTTTCCAGCCGTTGTCGACTTGATCCCGCCGGGGTGGCCGGTGTGACGATAATAAATCTTATCGGTCAGTTTTTTGCCTGTAAAAACAGCTTTATCAGCATTGATCACGATCACATGGTCGCCACAGTCTACGTGGGGTGTGTAATCAGCACGATGCTTGCCGCGAAGGCGTTTTGCGATGTAAGAGGCGAGACGACCAACCACGACACCTTCGGCGTCTATGATGATCCATTTGGTTTCGACCTCTAAAGGTTTAAGCAGAGTTGATTTCATTGCCTTGGGCCAAAGCCCCTCTTTTCGGAGTAAATAAGAATATGTTCAAGCGCCCGCGTTTACGGCCCGTCTGCCCCCTTGTCAATGTGGGCCTTGCTGCAAGTTTCATTTTTATTTCTGCCTGTTCCGGCGATCCGGAGCCGATAGCGCCGGAAACGCAAGTTGAGCCGACTGCCAATTCCAGTGTTATTGAGCAAAATCCAGCGCGATTACAGGCCGTCTGGAACACCTCTTCCCTCTCCTCACCAATCCGTGATCTGGGATTATCGGGTGGCAACAACCCGGTGCTTGCAAGTGTCCTCGAAGGAGGACAGCTACAATTGTTCGATCTGGATGGGGTTCAACTGACCGAGCCAACAGATGTCGGAATCACAGCCATTGGCGATGGATTCCCAACGACCCTGAATGAGCTGGCGATCACAATGTTTCCCGGGATCGGTCCGGATGGAAGCGTCAATATGTATTTGTACAGTCAGGTCATTGGCGCGCCTGTGGCCGTTGACCTGATCCCCGAGGCAAATGCGGCAGGGCTTTGTGTTGGCGCCTCTGCGAGCGATGGCGCTCTTGCCGAGATCGCTTATTGGAGCCCGGAGGCCCCTTCGCGCCTGATCACGGGCCATGTGTCTGTCGTTGATGACGAGCTGCAATGGACCGCTGGCGAGACCAAGGAGACAGGGAAGCCCCCTAGTGCCTGCCGCATTGGAGGAGGTGTTTATGACTGGACCGACACCGGAACGGATCTGGCGGTCATCAAAAACGGCACGGCAGAGAAACATCTCGTGCTAAGCCAAAGCGGTGTGCACGAGTTTGTGGATGGGGTGAACGACTCCCCGATCACGATCCGAGACGGAATCAGCGTTCAGGTGCCCGAGCCCATCATTGCGATGAGCGCGCTATCGGATGTGCAATTTGGCGGCTATCCGCAAGGCGTGATTATTGTCGGCGGGCCAGTAAATGGCGCCCCCAAACTGGTCTTCATCGAGCCGATTGCATTGTTTGATGACGGTCCGGAGTAAGCTGCCAGAGATGACGGGTGCATACGAGCAGGATGACAACGCCGACCCCCTGATGCACAAGAGCTAAACCGAGCGGAGCGGCTGAGACGAGGGTCAGGACGCCCCACAGTGCCTGTGCGCTGACAATGGCAGCCGGCAGGCCGAAGCCGCGCTTGGGGAAACGCCGCCATGCGACGAGGACCGCGGCGAGCAATATATAGGCGAGGAAGCGGTGATTGAACTGGGTGGCTGCGCGACCTTCGAACAAGCTACGGACGCCAAGCCCTTCGGCGACATAGTTTGACGGGAAGACTTCGCCCGCCATTAGCGGCCAGTCATTATAGGTCCGGCCTGCATCAAGCCCCGCCACGAGCGCGCCGCTTGCCAGTTGCAAGCTTACAAGGACGAGGATGGCGACCGCCCAGTTGCGGCCCTTCGAGTGTCCAGCGACAGCTACAGTCTCAGGCTTCGCACCGAGATCGAGCCACGTCCATGCCGTCAAAGCAATGATCAGAAGCGCCAGACAGAAATGGATCATCAGCCGGTAAGGTGCAACGTCGAGCCGGTCGGTCTCTCCTATTCCACTGGCAACCATCCACCAGCCGATAAAGCCTTGTAAGCCGCCGAGTGTGATGAGCAGGAGGAGCCGCCGCAGCAATGGTCCGTTGAGCCATTTACGCAACGCAAAAACAACCACGCCGCCAATTGCGACCAATCCGATAATGCGGCCAAAGAAGCGGTGCGCCCATTCCCACCAGAAAATATACTGGAACTCTGCCATGGACATGCCCTGGTTCTGGAACCGGTATTCCGCTGTTGTCTTGTATTTCTCGAACAGAGCGGTCCAATTTTCGGCCCCGAAGGGCGGCAATGCGCCTTTGATCGGATCCCACTCCGTAATTGATAGACCGGAATCGGTCAGCCGCGTTGCGCCGCCTATCAGGATCATCGCATAGACCATGAGACCAATAATGGCTAACCAGAAACGGATGGCCTTGCGTGCATTTGGATCGTTCACTTGTAGCGACATGTGTTCTAAATGCCTTTATCTGGGCTGGCAGCAAGTCGGCACACTGCCGCAGGGGCGTAGATCGCCAAGCATCGAATGAGGGAACATTATGCGCAAACCCATCGCAATGCTGGTGCTGCTGATCTATCTGGCATTCTATATCTGGTTGGTGAGTCTCGCCGTTCCGCTGATTGGGCAAAGCCATCAAGCCATCCAGCTGGTCTTCTATCTGGTCGCTGGATTTGTCTGGATTGTTCCCTTGAAGCCGCTATTTGCGTGGATGAATGTCGGCACGCCCCCACCAGAGTAACGGGCAAATCAGGTGATTAGCTATCACCGCCTTCTTCATCGATCTGCTTTTTGAGTTTTGCCATAAGCGCTGCGGAGGCTTCTTCGGCGCTGGCGTCTTCAGAAACATCGAGGTCTAGCGGTGCCGTCTCGTCCGATGCATCTGGCTCTTCCCCGACGGGCTGCGTCAATTCCTCAGCTGACGCCTTCGCAGACGGCACTGTGTCAGCCCGCACCGTACGCACGAGGCGGCAGAGCATTGTTTCTGCCCCGATCAGGGTTTGCCCTGCCCGCACGAGAACCCGCGCATCGGGATCGAGGTAAATGTCGCACCAGCCGCCCAATCGGCGTTTACCGACAACACGGCCCGCCCGGACCGGATCGCCCGTCTCGGACATAATCTCCAATCGCGGACCCAGACCGCCCGTGGCAATGCTGCATCCAACGGTCTGGCCAAGGCTCTCATAGGAGATATGTGCGGTGGCGAGCCCCGGCAGGTCAGGCTCGCTGGCAAAGATCACAGCCGGATCCGGATCTTCCATGATGACCGACGCGATTTCACCGTTCATCACCGCATAGACCGGATTGGTCGCTATCGGAGAAGACGAGATACGCAATCGCAAACGCTCGACAGAGCCGAGCCTAAGCTCGGAGGGCGGAATCGCCTTGGTGACGGACTGGACAATGCCATCAACCGGCGCGATTACGAGATTGGCCATTTCAGGCGGTGTCCGGGTTTGCTTACGCGTTGCGAGCAAGATGATGAGCGCGCTTATGAAACCGAGCCAAAACAAAGGCCCCCATAAGGACCCCAGCAACAGACCTACGAGCCAAGCCGCCAGCGCTCCAACAATGCCTTCAAGATCAAATCCTGTACGCGCCCATATGTATTTGCCAAGTCTGGCGGAAGCACTTGTAGGGGTCATTCGTCTTGTCCTTATCTATTCGGCAATGGCAGGAGCCGACATGTCCGAAATCTGGCGCTGCCACATATCTGTATATTTTCCGTCCATGGCAAGCAATGCATTATGGGTGCCGCGCTCGACAATGCGCCCCTCCTCCAGAACGATAATTTCATCGGCGCCCTGCACGGTCGACAGCCTATGGGCGACCATCAATGTGGTCCGGCCTTTCGAGGCAGCTTCCAATGCATCTTGAACAGCTTGCTCGGTGGCACTGTCGAGCGCCGATGTCGCTTCATCGAGCACGAGAACGGACGGATTGTTCAGGATCACGCGGGCAATGCCGACACGCTGCTTCTCACCGCCCGAAAGCTTGAGTCCGCGCTCGCCGACGCGGGTGTCCCACCCATCAGGCAGTTTGGCGACAAATTCCGACAATTGCGCGCGCCTGGCAGCCTCCTGCAATTCCGCGTCGGTCGCATCGGGTCGACCATAATTGATATTGGCGCGCAGCGTGTCATTGAACAAAACCACATCCTGCGGCACGAGCCCTAGCGCCTGACGCAAGGAGGTCTGCTGGACATCGCGGACGTCTATGCCGTCGACCAGAACACGTCCTGCGTCTACGTCATAGAACCGGAAGAGCAATTTGAGCAGCGTCGATTTGCCCGCGCCGGATGTCCCGACAAAGGCGAGTTTTTTGCCGGCAGGAACATGGAAACTGACATCCTCGATCCCGATCACACGTCCTTTATGGGAGAAGGCGACGTTCTCGAATGTGACGTCTCCCTTGGGCGCAACGAGTAGCGACGCATCAGGCTTATCCGCCACATCATTTTCCATGCCCATCAGGCCAAACAGTTTTTCCAGATCAACCGCGCCCTGTTTGATCTCACGCCATGCCCAACCGAGGATATTCAGCGGGCGATAGAGGTTCATCATCAACATCATCACCGCGGCAATCGCGCCGATCTGAAGCTCGCC
>CAZXXY010000057.1:0-15241 GCA_964644755.1 uncultured Hyphomonas sp.
TTTTGCAGCGACCTCTATCGCACCAACGCGCACAGGGCGCAGGAATGTCGTGTGCAGGTCGACGGTCGAAGGCAGTGCATTCGGGGCGGTCTTCATCCCCGCTAGAAACCCGATCGTATCATCTAACATGGCCGCCAGAAATCCGCCTTGCACATACCCCGCCGGATTACGGAATTCCGGCTTGCCATCAAAGCGCACCCGCGTGGTCCACGCTTTCATGTCGAGCGCAAGGATTTCAAATCCCAGCGTCAGCGAGCTTGGGCTCGGCGACGGGAAGACATCTGTGATGCGGGCAGCGTCAGGCATGGGCCACTCCTGACACTTCAGAATACATAGCGCTGGAGGTGGCGCGTGCGCAGAGATTGCCCGAACCATCAAAGAGCTTTGCCTCGGTATAGGCAACCGATCGGCCAAGCTTGGTACAAACGCCTTCGACCGTCACATCCCCAAGTCCAACCGGGCGCAGAAAATGCGTGTGTAAGTCTATCGTATGCACAATAAGAGGTCGCTTCGCTTTGATCAGTATGGCGGGGCCAAGCGTGTCATCGAGCATCGCCGTGAGGAACCCGCCTTGCACGCTGCCGCCCAGGTTCAAAAATTCCTCCCGCGGCTTAAAACCAATTTTCACCCAGCCCTTATCCATATCGAAATCTATGAGCTTCCAGCCAAGATGCTTTGGAGCTGGAGGCGCTGCCTCGTCTGTAAAAAAGGTGCGGGGATCAAAACCGTCCATCTCTAAAGCACTCTCGCGATCAGCCTCCCAATTCCTAGAACCGGTCCGCCGCAAGCGCCATCATCACATCTGCACCCGTTTTCAGCTTGGTCAGGTGCGATGCACTTTCAGGCAAGACACGTTCCATATAATACCGCGCCGTCACCAGCTTGTCGGCATAGTATGGATCATCCGAATTTTCGGCAGTGCGTTCAAACGCAACCTTCGCCATTTTCACCCACATAAAGGCAAGTGCTGTCAGCCCGAACAATTGCAGATAATCCATCGACGCCGCGCCGGCATTGTTGAAGTTGCTCATGCCGTTCTGCATCAGCCATGTCGTGCCATCCTGAAGCTGAGCTTTCGCCTCGGTCAGTTGTGTCAGCATGTCGGCCAGATCCGCATTGTCCGAGTTCTCGCTGATAAAGTCATCAATCTCGGCAAAGAACGAGAAGATCGCGCGGCCGCCATTGCTCGCCAGCTTACGGCCAACAAGGTCAAGCGCCTGAACGCCGTTCGTGCCTTCATAGATCAGCGCAATCCGGACATCGCGAACGAACTGTTCCATGCCCCATTCCTTGGTAAAGCCGGAGCCGCCATAAAGCTGCATGCCGTCATTACACGCTCTCAGCCCGCGATCGGTCAGAAAAGCCTTAAGCACCGGCGTCATCAAAGCCATATAGTCTTTTGCTTTTTCGCGTGTTTTTTCATCCGGCGATTTCTCTTGCAGATCGCCGTGGAACGCCACCCAATACAGGAAGGCCCGCCCCCCCTCGATAAAGGCGCGGCTATCCATCAACATGCGACGAACGTCAGGGTGTACAATAATCGGATCGGCAGGCCCATCAGGGTTCTTCGGTCCCGTCAACGAACGACCTTGCAAGCGGTCACGCGCAAAATCGGCAGCGTTCTGATACGAAATTTCAGCCTGCGCCAAGCCCTGTAGGCCAACCCCAAGCCGCGCCTCGTTCATCATGACGAACATGGTGCGCATGCCCTTATTCTCTTCGCCAACGAGCCAACCGGTTGCGCCATCATAATTCATCACGCAAGTCGCGTTGCCGTGAATGCCCATTTTCTCTTCGAGGCCGCCACATCCGCAATCATTCCGGTCCCCAAGAGAGCCGTCCTCATTGACGATGTATTTCGGCACAACAAACAAAGACACGCCTTTGATTGTGTCCGGAGCCCCTTCGATCTTCGCCAGTACGAGATGGATGATATTCTCGGTCAAATCCTGCTCGCCGCCGGAAATCCAGATCTTCTGGCCGGTGATCTTATAAGACCCGTCAGCTTGCGGTGCCGCCTTGGTCTTCATCATGCCAAGATCTGTCCCGCAATGCGGCTCGGTCAAATTCATCGTACCGCCCCATTCGCCGGACGCCATCTTCGGACCATACATCGCCTTCTGTTCGTCAGATCCGCCTTCCATCAGCGCTTCAAACGCGCCGCGGGTCAGGCCCGGATACATGCCAAACGCCATATTCGACGACGACATCATCTCGTTAAACGCTGTGCCCAAAACATAAGGTAGGCCCTGCCCACCCATTTCAGGGTCAGCGCCAAGCAATGGCCAGCCGCCATCGGTGAACGCCTTGTACGCTTCTTTAAAACCATCCGGCGTCTTCACGCTGCCATCGCTGGCGCGCACACAGCCCTGGGTATCACCGACCATATTCAAAGGATGAGTGACTTCTTTACAGAACTTACCGGCCTCTTCGAGAATCTGATCAATAAGATCGGGCGTCGCTTCGCCAAATCCTTCCAGATTCGAATAAGTCTGCAGCGATAGCAGCTCGTGCAAAATAAACTGCATATCGCGCACTGGCGCATCATAACGTGGCATTTCTCGATCCTATCTTGCAAGTTTTATCCTAAGTGCCACCAGAGATGCAGCGGCAGGAAACATGGTAGTCACTAAAACGGTATACTCTACTCTTGATCTTCAAGCTGCGCGCGCGCAACGGCTTCATATGCCCGCACATCTTCGCACACTTCTTCACCGGGTCCGGTATTCTCGAGTTGACCTTCGGCCCAGACAATCCCCTTTTGCAGTTCGACCAACGCCGTATCGATATCTTCACGCTGGCTTTCAAGCTCGACAACCTGCTTACGGAACTTCTCCAGAGTGGTGCGCAGCTGCACCCGTTGATCACCCATTTTATACAGGTCGAGAATCTCGCGAATATCGGCCAGAGGCAGCCCGACCCGCTTGCCGCGTACAATAAGAATCAACCGGGCACGGTCTCTGTTCGAATAAACCCGTGTCATTCCATCGCGGGCCGGATGCAGCAAATCCTTATCTTCATAAAACCGCAAAGCTCTGGCGGTGACCCCAAACTCACGAGCAAGCTCGGAAATCGAATAAGTACGGGATTCCGCAGCAGATACGGAAGGCGACGTGGTTTTCAAATTTCGGTTTTCCATGCCGACCTCCCTACACCACCTTTACGTGAACGTCAACGTCAATTTGTGACTCCGGAGTCGCGAGCCAAAAATCCAAATTGCTAACGGAACTGAGGAAAAAATTTACCTTTAACTCGTCCTTAACAACAAGCGGGCCATTCTCGGCCTGAAATTATGTATTTGCGCCCGAATCTGGCGTATCTTTAAAGGAGAGTGACATGTCGCAGACAGGTCCATGGAGCGTAAAAGGTATCGACAACAGGGCGCGCGAAGCAGCTCGGGAAGCGGCGCGCGAAGAAGGCACAACCCTCGGCGCATACCTAAACCGCCTTATTCTCCAGGATGATTCGGCAGATGAAAACGGGGCCTTCGACGAACGGGACGAGCCGGTCTCAGAGTTTTCTGGCCGTGCCCGCGCGTCCACACAGCGAACCGCAACGCCTCGCGCGGCTGCCGCTTCCGGCGAGCCAAGCACCGCAGCGCTCGATCGCCTGACCCGACGGATAGAATCGGCTGAAGCACGATCGACCCTAGCGATTACCGGTATTGACCAATCCGTCGTCGGCCTGCTCTCACGGCTGGAAAATGCCGAGCATAATCAGCAGGCTCTTGGGAATCACTGGGACGGTGTGCTTGGGGATGTCCAGAAAACCTATGACATTCTAAGCGAAAAGATATCCAATATCGAAGCTGACGAATCAGCAAGCCGCAATAAAGCCGCCCTGCGGTCACTCGAAGAAGCGTTGGGAAAGCTTGCGACCCACGTCTATGAAGAGAATGAACTCGTTAGCGAAGAATCAACTGCAATCAAAGTCCGTCTGGAAACCGGGTTTGGTGAGCTGACCGAACGGATGGACACTGTTGACC
Source organism: uncultured Hyphomonas sp. (assembly GCA_964644755.1). Taxonomy (GTDB): domain Bacteria; phylum Pseudomonadota; class Alphaproteobacteria; order Caulobacterales; family Hyphomonadaceae; genus CALLCD01. The sequence continues at coordinate 3,986 of CAZXXY010000057.1, forward strand.
AACGCGTAGAACAAAGACTGCAAGAGGCCTCGGAAACCGTCACCAAAGCGGTTGCCGATAGCCAAATGCGCGTCGAAGGCACCAATCGCCATCTGGCAGAACGGTTCAGCGGGCTTGAAGCGAACATGCAGAACGAAATGTCGGCATTGACCGAGACCGTGCAGAGCGAGCGCGAGCAAATGCAATCCATACAAGAGCGTTTGACGCGTGCCGAAACCAATACGAACGAGGCCCTCGAGCACTTGAAATCCACGTTCGGCGCACTTGATCAACGGCTCTCCGGTATCTCCGAAAATGGCGATACGGAGATCGCGATCGTTGCAGCTGATATTCGCAGCCAGTTCGACGCCAGATTCGACTCTTTGGCCGATGATATGCGCGCCATGATCGCAACGACCCGCGTAGAACTCGCATCCGAGATCGAAAGCGCCGCAAAATCAGTAGATAATGATATGGTCGCTCGTCTCGATGAGACCATCAGCGCCATGGGAAGCCGGATTGACGCTACCGAAGACCTTCAGGCTCAAACCATGGAAATGGTCGGAGAAACCGTTACGCGTGTCACTGAAAGCGTCGACCAGCGTCTGATCGCCGGACAAAACCAGCAAAGCCTGGATATAGAACAGATCAGCGCACAAGTCGTGCGGATATCAGAAAGCATCGACAAGCGATTTGCCCAGATTGACCCGGCAGCCGATGTGAATGCTTCCTCCGCGGAGCTCCGCGAGGACATGGTCCGTTTCACAAACGCCATGGATGCCCGCTTCGAACAGCTCGAATCCATTGATACTGCCTCCATTGACCGGATTTCCAACGATGTCGAAGACCTCGCCGAAAAGCTGAACAATCAGGTTCAGCAAAGCGAGCAGCGCTCTGCAAACGCGATCGAGCAAGTCGGAGAGCAAGTTGCCGGAATTGCAGAACGCCTCGAACATCGTCAGACTCAGGCCTTGCAAGAGTTCTCTGAAAAACTGGATGCCACAACGCAAAACCACGAGGCACGTCTCTCAAGCGCATTGACCAATGTCTCAGATCGGCTCGAACGCATCCAGGAACAGTCGATTGTGACGATTTCACCTGTGCAAAAGGCGATTGCAACTCTGGCCCAGCGTATAGAAGCTATCGAAGACTTCTCAGCGCCTCCTTACTTCTCGCGCGACAACGCGCCCGCTGTGCCGGATCTGGTGTCACCAACCAAAATCGACACCACGATTGAAGAAAAGACAGAGACTGTCGAACAGGCTCCAAAATTCGTCGCAGCCACGATCAGCGCCGGCACGACAGCCGCCAGCACGCCGGAACCTACGCCCTCTGCGGCGGCAGACGAACCTTTCGAAGCCGGTTACAAGAACTGGTCCCCCGAGCCGGTGGACATGCTGGACGCTCTGGAAGAGGAGCAAAACGCTCTGGCGCAGAAGCAACCAGAGGCGGCCGCTGAAACCGAAACCGAACACGACTACTTCGCCGAGTTACCGCCTCCAATGGACACTGATGACGATATTCTCGAAGCGTCCAACGAGGCCCGCGATAGCGACATCTTCGAAGAAGAGCCCGTTGCCCCGACCGCCGAAGACGAAAAGCTTGAGGACTTCGAAGCGACAGCTAATCCTTATGCCGAGGAGCCTGAGCCAGCTGCACCATCGGGAGATATGGACTACATGGCCAAAGCCCGTCAGGCCGCCGTCTCCGCCGCAGCTACAAGCACGACATCAGCGGGGCGACCATCTAAATCCCGACCATCCAAGTCAGGCAAAAAGTCAGGTGGAAACGGTCCGGCGATTGCCGCAGGCGTTGCATTGCTCGCGGTTGGGGGCGTAACCGGGTTCATGATGATGAACAAAGACTCAAACCCCGAAGCGGTAAACCTTGCCAGTGCTCCGGCACCCGCTGCACCTGCTGCACCCGTTGCCGCCACGGCTGCCGTCGCAGCGCCAGAGACGCCTGAGCCAACCACAAGCAACGCAGCGCTCGCAACGCTAAGTGGCGGACCCGTTGAGGATGATACCGATACGACAACCGATGCGATTATTGCTGCCGCGGCGGAAGACGAGGCCCAAGACGAGGCCACCGTCACCCAAACCAGTGCACCATCCTCCATTGATGCTGCCGACCCCGAAGTCATCAGTACCCTGACCGTGCCTAGCATTGCCAAAATCGCATCCATCTCCGACTTCGCCGAGAGCGGTAATGCGATTGCACAATACCAGCTTGGAACGACCAAAATTGCCGATGGGGATATTGGCGCAGGGGTTGAACTTCTGAAATCAGCAGAAGCGCAAAATCTGGCCATTGCACAATATGAGCTCGCCAATCTGCATATTTCAGGCAAGGGCGTTGCAAAAGACACAAGCCTTGCGACGCCTCTGTTCAAAGCCGCAGCCGAAGCCGGCAATGTCGGCGCAATGCACAATTATGCGACCTTGATTGCCGACACGGCCGGACGCGAAGCTGAAGCGGCGAACTGGTATCGCCGTGCAGCTGAATACGGCCTGGTCGAAGCACAGTTCAACATCGCAACCATGTATGAAAGTGGCACTGGTGTTTCTCCAAGCCTGACAGAAGCGCTTTACTGGTATCAGCTGGCAGGGACGAACGGAGATCCTGATGCACCTGTCGCTGCGGATGAACTGATGGCGTCTGGCGAAATTTCCAGCGCGGCCGTCACCCAGATCACGCAGCGGGCTGCAAATTGGTCCGCCACACGCAGAAATCCGCAAGCGAATGGAACCTTCGATTCTCTGCCATGGGGTGGATTGACGATAAGCCAGATTGTCGGTGTCCAAAATGCCCTCAACGCCTTGAATTATGACGCAGGCATTGCTGATGGAGCACTTGGTGCGACCACCAATGCAGCGATCCGCAAATTTCAGGCCGACGAAGGACTGGCTCAAACAGGACAGATCGACAACGCGCTGATCGAAGCTCTGAATGCAGCCACCAGCAGCGCGCGGCGTAGCCTGTAACCGCCATATCCGGGCGACTCTATCAAGCCGGGCCTCGCAGAGGCGTGACTGGAATCCTGTGCCAATTGTGCGCATATAGGTCCCTATGACCTATCGCAAACTCCTGCTGCCGGTTGCGGCCCTTCAGCTCTTGGCGGCCTATGTCCCCACAGCGCTTGATCTGGCGCCATCAATCGGAGAACGCGCCACAGCCGGCGGCATTCCGCCTGAGCTGCCGCTCGGGCCATTCTTCGCCATTTGGGGCGTCATTTTTCTCGCCTTTATCAGCTTCGCTATCTATGCTTTGCGTCGTCAGACCGAGTTGACCCGCCGCCTGTCTGCGCCGCTCGTCTTCGCGGGGCTCGGCACAGCGCTCTGGATGCCCTTGCAGCAGATCGTCGCCAATCCGCTGCTGGATCTGATCGCCTTGCTTCCGATCGCATGGCTCGCTTGGCTTGCCGCCTACCGCTTCGACACGATGCGCGGGATGGGCGGAAGCCCGATCAAATGGACCGCCGATGTGCTCACGGGCCTGTTGTCCGGCTGGCTCACAGTTGCCACAGCCATCTCGGTGCCGCGAGCAGGCCGGTTCGTCCTCGGTCAGGGCCCAACCGATTCCGAATGGATATCCCTCTGGTCGGTGCTTGCCGTTATCAGTATGGCAACATGGGTCTATAAACGCCGTATCAGCCGGACAATCTGGTACTATTACGCAGCCGGCTGGGGCTTGCTCGGCATCGTCCTGAACAATTGGCTACGCACGGATTTCGGCTATTTCCTCTGGATCACGCTGTTCTTTGGCCTCTGGTTGATCTATCGCAGATGGGCAACCGGCGCGACCGGATCTACGGCCAGCTACAAACCTCTGCCGAACTGAGAGACGCATGGACTTTTCATCTCCCGACCTGCAAGCCCTTTGGGACCAATACGGCCCCTGGATACTGTCTGGCGGCCTGAAAGCCATTGGCGCATTCCTCGTTCTCATCATTGGCCTTCGCCTCTCGAAATGGCTCGGGCGTCTGGTCCGCGACACCGCTCACAAACAGGAAGCCATCGACAATACGATTGGCAGCTTTGCAGGCTCGATCGTCCAATGGGTCGCCACCGGCGCAGTCGTGATCGCTGTCCTGCAAGTCTTTGGCGTTCCCGCCACAAGCTTCGTTGCCATTCTTGGCGCGTTCACCCTCGCCATTGGATTGTCGCTGCAAGGCGCGCTGGGCAATATCGCCTCCGGTCTCATGATCATGCTGTTCCGGCCCTACAAGATCGGCGATTTCATCGAGCTGGCTGGCGTCAAAGGCACAGTGCGTGACATTACCCTGTTCCAGACCATTCTCGCCCGCTCGGACAATGTCAAAATCATGGTGCCGAACACGCAGGCGATCAGCGGCATCATCAAGAATTATTCCGGTTATCCCACCCGCCGTGTCGATACGGTTTTCTCGATCGATTACACCGACGATATGGACGCGGCCGTCGCGGTCATCGAACAGGTCGTCAAGGCCGAGCCGCGTATCCTGCCCGATCCAGAACCCTTTGTGCGCGTGACAACGCTCAGCGCCTCCAGTGTGGACATCACTGTCCGCGTCTGGGTCGCAGCAGAGGACTATTCGGACGTCCTGTTCGGTCTGACAAAATCAGTCAAATCCGCCCTCGACGCGGCCGGTCTGTCGATCCCCTATCCGCACACTGTCATGGTCCAGAAATAGTCCGCGACTTTGCCGTGGGCAACGAAACCACCTAGACTGGCGCCATGACCGAGCCTACGCCCACCCCGACACCTCTTGGAGAAGCTGCGCCCATTGAGGGCGCCGCCGAGCCAACCGCCAAGAAACGTAGCTGGTGGAAAGTCTGGACACCGCGCGAGAAAAAGCCCAAACGCCCTCTCCTGATCCGCCTGTTCGGCATGAGCCTGTGGGGCAGCATCAAACTCGTCCTGATCTGCATTTTCACGGGCTTCGTCATGCTCGCCATGCAGTTCAACCCCGCCGACCCGAGCTTCGACGCCACCGATGCCATAGGCGCCTTCGTCTCGAACGCCCTCGCCACGGGCAAATGGGCCGTCACCAATTTCTGGAAACCCGCCTTGGCAGGTGCCACAATCATCCTACCGATCTGGGTGCTCTGGCGCTTGGTGACGCTCCCGTTCCGGCGCTAGCGATAAAGCTCGACGAACCCGACTAAGCCGCCTGCGCGATGATCTCCGCCACCGCCTCGGCATAGCGCGCCGCCTTCTTTTCGCCGACGCCGGATATCGCCTTCATATCGCTCGGGCTTAACGGCCTGACCATTGCAATCGCCGCCAAGGTCTTATCGTGAAAAATCACATAAGGCGGCACCCCTTGCGCCTTGGCCGTCTCCAGCCGCCAGCTCCGCAGCGCCTCGTAAATCGGTTGATCCTCTGCCGAGATCACCACAGCGCCCGTCTTCGCTTTGCCTCCGCGTGTGCGTTTGCTTTCGCGCCGCTGCGCCGGATCGGCCCGCAGCATCACATTTTCCTCGCCGCGAAACAAAGCCCGCGCCCGCTCTGCGTCCGGCACCACAATCACAGGCCGCATCGGTTCGCCGCCTTCGGCCAGCAGCCCCGAAAACAACAGCTCGTCAAACACAGCATTCCAGCCGGGCCTCGGCAGTTCCGCGCCAATGCCATAGGTCGATAGCGCAGACATGTCCTTGTCAAACCCGTCCTTGGCCTCGCCGCGCAAATGGATAATCAGCCGCCCGCGGCCAACTTTCTGGCCTGTCCTGAGCACCGCCGACACCGCCATCTGCGCCAGCTTGGTTGCGTCAAAACTCGTACCGTCTTCACGCTTGCAACTGTCGCACACCCCACACGGCTCGACATCGGTCTCGCCAAAATAGGCCCGCACCGTTCCGCGCCGGCAAGACCCGCCATTAAAGAATGCAAACAATTGCCGCGTCTTGTTGAGCTGCACCTGTTTGACCTCATCGGCCGCATCGCTCTCATAGGTCCATGCCAGTGACCGCGCCATGTCCGACGGCCCGAACAGAGCCACCCCTTCTGCCGGTTCACCATCGCGTCCGGCCCGCCCGACTTCCTGCCAATAGGCTTCAATCGTTTTCGGCGGATCAGCATGGATAACAAAGCGCACATCCGGCTTGTCCACGCCCATGCCAAACGCCACAGTCGCGCACATGACCAACCCGTCCTCGAGCAGGAACCGCCGCTGCCGCTCGCTGCGCACATCGGACTCAAGGCCCGCATGATACGCCAGCGCCGTGATGCCTTTGCGTTCAAGCGCCTCGGCCAATTGCTCGGTGGCCTTGCGCGTTGCTGCGTAGACAATTCCCGAATTGCCCTCATGCGCCCGCACAAGCGAGACAACACGGTCCGTCCGGCTCCCGCCTTTCGGCTCGGCGGCGAGTATCAAATTCGGACGGTCAAAACTCGCCACATGGATCGCCGGATCTTCCAGTCGCAGCTGGGCCAGAATATCGGTGCGCGTCCGCTCATCTGCTGTCGCCGTCACGGCCAGCCAAGGCACCCCGGCAAACATCTCCCGCAAGCCGCCCAGTGCCCGATAATCAGGCCGGAAGTCATGCCCCCATTGGCTCACACAGTGCGCTTCATCAACAGCAATCAGCGACACTTTCAGACCCGCCAATCGCCGCGCCAGTCCGGTGCCCAAAGCTTCTGGTGACACGTAGAGCATATCCATCTCGCCGCGCTCGGCCGCTTCAAGCGCCGCCTGCTTGGCGGCAAAGTCGAGGCTTGAATCAAGCCGCTCGGCCCGTACGCCCAACTCCTTCAAAGCATCGACCTGATCGGCCATCAGCGCAATCAGGGGCGAGACGACAATTCCGCAGCCCTCGCGCAGCATGGCAGGTATCTGATAACACAGGCTTTTCCCGCCGCCCGTTGGCAACACAGCCAAACCGTCGCGGCCAGCCAATGTATCGGCAATCACATCCGCCTGCGCGCCGCGAAACGCATTATAGCCATAGATGCGTTGAAGCAATTCAACGGCAGGGGCCAAGTCGGGGGAGAGCGGTTCAGACATGGTCGCGACGTTGCTGCGAGTCGCCGCGCAAACAAAGCCCGCAAAAGCCCGTTAGTGCGGCAATTCCGGTAGCGCATCGAGCAGAAACTCCGCGCCCGCTTGTGTCACATGACTGCTATCATAAAAAAGCGGGCCATCTGCTGTCTCGGCCAGACAGAGCTTATCAGGGCAAAACGCTGGCACCGGATCATGCAAAACAAGGTCGCCTTGCTGCGCTGCTGCTTTCATGGCCGCCAGATAAGGCGCGCGGGCTTGCTCATGATCGTCCGCGCTCAACCAGTTTACACGACCAAGCCACGGAAATTTCCGCTCCCGCAACAAAGCCTGAGGCACATCAAGATCATGCGTCGGAACGTCGAGCACAACATGTAACTCCGTCTGCTCGGAAACCTGTTCGACAAACCTTTCAAACACAGCATTAAACTCCGCCAGACCCGTCTTGGTAAGTCCTCCATAAAGATCCCAGTGACCAACGAGCACGGTCCGCCTGATCCGCCCTGTCGCGATGACATCCTGCAACACGGCTTTCATCATATCGCATTGGCGCAATCTCTCTGCGCCCTGAAAACTCCATTCCAGATCGGGAACCGGGGGACAGGCCGCGAGCATAATGAATACTCCATTCGATCCACGCTCCGCCGCCTGCAATGCAATGGTCGTGCTCATCACGCCGAGATGGCTGTCTCCAACATACAGGAAATCCGGTTCGTCGCCGCCCAGCCAGCAGACGGAAAATTTGGGCATGGAACGATCGGGATCATTTGTCAGGCCGAACACGCGGTTTAACCGCTCCAAACCGCCTTTGCAGGACAGCCCCCCCTCTCTCTCATCCGGTCCAGCCGATGCAATCGCCGCAATATCCGCCGGAAAACGGTCCGGAAAACCATCCTTGGCGTGGTATTGCCAGCCAATCAGCCCCAGCGTGATTGCCCCGCCGCCAAACAAAGCCAGCAGCGCTTTCGGACCTGCCAATAAGCGACCACGCCTGATCGGCTCTTCAACAAACCGCCATGCCAGCCAAGCCGCACCAATCGACAGAAACACCACACCTGCAACCACCCCGTCAGGCGCGCGCGGCGCAAGAATACCTAGGCCTTGCAAGAGCGGCCAATGCCACAAATATAGCGCATAGGAAATCAGCCCAAGCCCCACCAGCCAGCGTACTTCAAGCCCTCGCCACGCAAACGCGATACACATCACCGCGCCAACCACCGGCACTATGGTCCATGCGCTCGGCCACAATATCTCCCGCGGCATGAGCAGCGCCGTGCCAACCAGTACCAACACCCCCGCCAAGCCAAGCCACCGCCCCCGCTCCGGCCCGATGTTCGCGCCGATCCCCCGCGCCATCATGCACCAGAGCAAAGCCCCGCTTGCCAGCTCCCACACCCGCAAATGCGTTGCGAAAAAACCGCCCACCTCTGCTGGCGAAACCAACATCGCACCAAATGACAAAACCCAAATCAGCACCAGTCCGGCCAGCAAAGCCTTGCCCGACCGCGCCAGCCATATCAGGACCAGCGGATAGATCAGATAAAACTGCTCCTCGACGGCCAATGACCAGCTATGCAGCAGGAGATTATGCTCAAGCCCCTCATTGAAATAATCCGTCGTCAGCGCGAAATACCAGTTCGAACCAAACCCGATTGCTGCCAGTGCAGAACGCCCCAAATCGGCCAGTGCATCCGGCTCCAGCAACACCCAGCCTAGCCCGAGCGTCACCGCCAGCACCAAAGCAAAGCTCGGCCACAGACGCCGGATACGCCGCAGCAAAAAGCCGCCATAGCTAAATTGCGCCGTCTCGCGCTCGGACAGTAAGAGCCGCGTGATCAGAAACCCGGAAATGACAAAGAAAACATCGACGCCAATAAACCCGCCCGGCAACAGATCCGGCCATGCATGGTAGAGCACCACAAGCAATACGGAGACGCCGCGCACCCCGTCCACATGTCGCAAATAGCCGCTAGAGGCAGCGCTATGGGTCTTGCCGGTTCCTGTCATTCTGTCGCGCAAACCTCTTGCAAGGCGTCAACCAGAAACATATGCCGCCGTGCGACGGCCGCCGCATCTTTGCTATAGCCGCCCCCCAGAACACCACACACCGGCACTTTGCGCGACGCGCACATCTGCGCCACCATCCGGTCACGCTCTGCCAGGCCGCCATCGCTCATGGCCAAATGTCCGAGCCTGTCATCCATATGTGGATCGACACCGGCATTGTAGAAAACAAAGTCCGGCTCTGCGAGATCAAACCCTTGCGCCAATATCTGCCGCAGCGTGGTCAGATACACCCTGTCTTCCACCCCCCTCGGCAAGCCAACATCGAGATCAGATGGCGGCTTCTCGGTCGGCCAGTTATCTTCGCAATGCATCGACAGCGTGAACACCTCTTCGCGTCCGGCAAATATCTTCGCCGTCCCGTCACCATGATGCACATCGAGATCCACAATCAATATCCGCTTGGCGTCGCCCCCTGCCAGCAATTGCTCTGCTGCCACCGCGACATCATTGAACACGCAAAATCCCGCCCCGCCTTCTGCGTCGGCATGATGGCTCCCGCCCGCAAGGTTCACCGCCGCGCCTGCCTGCAAAGCAAAGTCCGCCGCATAGCACGTCCCGCCAACCGCCGCCCGCGCCCGACCGGCAATTTGTGGTGTCAACTCGAACCCGATCCGCCGCGCCGCCCGTCGCTCCAGCGCGCAATTCAGCACGGCCGCGACATATGCCGCATCATGCACCGTCTCCAACATCCGGTACCCCGCAGGCTCGGGCTCGATCAACATATGCCCCGCCTTGCGCGCCAATTGCGCCACCAGCGTATATTTACGCATGGGGAATCTGTGCGCATCCGCAACGCTCGCGGCATCATATTCAGGGTGGTGGATCAGCGGTAAGACCATTTCTGAACAGGGCCGCAAGCCCTCGGTGAAGTCAAGAGCCGCCGAGCGCCGCCCGCGCTGCCTGCAAGAGCAGATCCTCGCCATTGCCAAAATCGGCCGTCTGTTGCGGGCTTGGCGCCCATTCATGCCGCGGCGTTCCGTCAATATGGTTCAGCCCGTAAGCGGGATACTGCAATGTGAACTGCGACTCGCCGAGCACCAGCTCCTCAATACCGCCCGCAAGCCCTGCCATGCTGTCGCCCATAATCAGCGCCCGCTCCATACCATCAAGCCCGACCGCCATGCCTTCTCCCATACTGCCCGTCCAGCGTCCGACCAGCACAATCACAGGCCCGCCATATGTTTGACCCGCGACCGGCGAGACCTCGGCAAGATACGTCTTCTTCCTGATCGGCACGACCATCTGATAGGCCTGCTTGCTCTGCACGAAATGTCCGAGGATCGGCTCGGCCACGTCCGTGCTGCCGCCGCTCGGCGTATCGCGCAAATCAAGGATCAACCCGTCCGTGTCCGCCAGCGCCGGTATGATACCGGCAAAAGCCGTCACCGTATCCGCGTCTCCCAAACTGTTGTGAAAGCGGACATAGCCAATATTACCGCCCAGTTTCCGGTAGCGCAGCGTCGCCTCCTGAGGCGCAGGCTCGGCCTCGCCCAGCGAAAACGCCAAAACACGGTTGCCCCGCATCACCTCGATCTCGCGCGGCGCGCCCCGATTGCCCGCAATCGCCGCATTCAGCGCCCACGCCGTCCGGGCTTGGGGCAAGTGATCTGCCCCCGCCGAAATCCGCGTCCGCATCAGCGCGTCAGGGTCCAGCCCGTTGAAGCGCACCAGCGTGTCGCCCAGCGCCAAATCCGTTTGCGCCGCCCCGCTACCGCTGCGGATCGCCGTCACCACAAAGGCCTCCCCGCGCGCCTCGAACCAGACATCCGCGCCAGAGGGCACCAGATATGGCGAGGTCGCCGAATTTATCGTCAACGACATATGCGGCTCGTAAAGATCGTCGATCAGCGTTTCGAGTGCGACCAGCAACTCCGCGCCCGTCGAGGTCGGTCCGAGCTCCGCCATCCGCGCCGCGCATGCCTCGTCCCAATACGGCGCACGGCCATCAAAATACGCATACGTCTCGGGCAGCGCTGTGCACACCGCCTGCACATCCTTGCGAAAGTCCGGCGCCTCGGGCAATTCGCACCCCGCAAGCGCCACCAGCCCCACACAAAACGCCGCCTTCAAACTCGATTTCCCGATCACGCAAACCCCTCACAGTCAGTTGAAAAAAGACCTTATGCGCCAAGCCGCTCCAAACACCTAGTCGATATTGCTGTAGGCCGGATTTCGGTTTGGGAAGCGTGGTGTTTGCCCCGCTTCTACGCGCTCGCCGCTTTGGCCGCCTC
>CAZXXY010000058.1:0-15082 GCA_964644755.1 uncultured Hyphomonas sp.
CTGGAAGGACGATTAATGTCGCGCCCTTTTTGAGCTGCGTCGGATCGTTTGTCTCAAACACTTGTTTCAATATCGACAACCAGATCTGGGAAACTGTGAGGGTTTCATAAGGGGGCATTAACCTTGAGTGTGAATGTGCTGGTTTTATTGCACAACCCGTGACGATATCCCGCTATAAATTGCTCGTTCAGTGGCGGACAAAACTGATGCGACACAACGTCAATGTGAGCTGCTTTCTATTGTTTTTGCATACCTGCATGTGTTTATGGCAATATACGACCGGAAAAGAGAGTGGCGTTCAATGAGACATCTAAAAGCTTTCGAAGATGCGCTGGCAGGCATTCACAGCGAAGGCCGGTATCGGGTGTTTGTTGACTTGCACCGTCAACGCGGCCGGTTCCCATTGGCCACGGCGCGTTTTCCGGATCAGGCGGAAGAACGGGAGATAACCGTTTGGTGTTCGAATGACTATCTGGGCATGGGCCAGGATGAAACGGTCATTGAGGCGATGCATGAAGCCATTGATAGCTTTGGTGCGGGCAGTGGCGGAACCAGAAATATTTCCGGAACAACACGGTTTCATGTGGATTTGGAGAAGGAACTGGCAGCCCTGCATGGAAAGACGGGTGCATTGCTGTTTACGTCTGGATATGTGGCGAATGAAGCAACTCTGTCGACTCTTGGGAAGATCCTGCCTGAGCTGATCATCTATTCGGATGCGCTAAACCACGCCTCTATGATTGAAGGCATCCGGCGGTCTGGTTGCGAGCGTAGAATCTTTCGCCACAATGATGTCGCGCATCTTCGGGCGCTTATGGAGAATGATCCGGCTGACCGGCCCAAACTCATTGCCTTCGAAAGTGTCTATTCGATGGATGGGGACTTTGGCCCAATTGCCGAAATTTGTGATCTGGCAGACGAGTTCGACGCCATCACCTATCTCGACGAGGTTCATGCGGTTGGCATGTACGGACATGAAGGCGCTGGCGTCGCTCAGCGTGATAATGTCATGGACCGGGTCGACATTATCGAGGGCACGCTGGCCAAAGCCTATGGCGTCATGGGGGGGTATATAGCGGGCGATACGACGATGATCGACGCAATCCGTTCGATGGCTTCCGGATTTATTTTTACCACCTCAACCTGTCCGGTTATGGCCGCAGGCGCACTGGCGAGTGTTAGCAAACTACGCAGCGAAGAAGGTGTTAAACTTCGTGAGAACCATCAGGCAAAAGCTCAACTTTTAAAGCAGAAGATGAAAGACGCAGGCTTGCCGGTCATGCCGAGCGATAGCCATATTGTTCCTCTATTGATCGCCGATCCGGAGCGGTGCAAAGCCTTGTCGGATATTCTGTTGTTCGATTTCGGGATATATGTTCAGCCGATCAATTACCCAACCGTTCCGAAAGGGACCGAGCGTCTCCGGTTTACGCCGAGCCCGGTGCACACTGAAGAAATGATGGACAACCTTGTGGCGGCTTTGCTGGCCATTTGGAAGCAATTGGGTATGGAAACGGCCGCATAATCCTTTTCTGTTAACCCGTTGCGGCGGCGTCTTTTGCCTTTTTACGGCCTAGACCGGATTTCTTGGCAAATTGCGACCGGCGTTTGGCGTAATTGGGCGCAACCATAGGATAGTCTGCGGGCAGTCCCCAACGGGTTCGGTATTCTTCCGGGGTTAATTGATATTTTGACCGCAAATAGCGCTTTAGCATTTTCAGTTTTCGGCCATCCTCGAGGCAGATCAGATAGTCACCCGTTATCGAATTCGCGATTGATACAGCGGGCTCGGACCGTGGACGTGCAGCCGTTGGCCCCTGTTTCAAGTCGGTGAGTGTGGCATGCACCGAGCTAATTATTTCCGGAATCGTGTTTGCGCTTACCGGGTTATTGGCAAGAAAAGCGGCAACGATAGATGTGGTCATCTCTAAAACTTGGCTGAATTCTTCAGGCTGCTTCAGTTGGTCTGACATAATTTCATATCTCTCCAAATTGCATCAGTTATGCGGCCTCACATTTGAAGAGAGGGTCTTGTTAATGCTGTGTTCATGTTGGACACTTTGATGCAAATGTCTAGAGCTAACGACGTTTATATCTTGCTAGACTCAGGCGCGGCGCATAAATCATCATCAGGTTCCGTTTTTTGATCCAATACCTTAGAGGAATATTCATGGCTGATTCAGCGTCCGCATCAGGCTTGTCGCCCAATTCACTATTTGGCTTGTCATTATCCCAGCGTGACACTGCTGTCTTTTCGGCGATTGAACAGGAACAATCCCGACAGCAGCAGCAGATCGAATTGATTGCATCAGAGAATATTGTCTCTCAGGCCGTGCTCGAGGCGCAGGGGACTGTCCTGACGAACAAATATGCCGAAGGGTATGCCGGACGCCGCTATTATGGCGGATGTGAATATGTCGATATTGTTGAGGTTTTGGCGATAGATCGGGCCAAAGCCCTGTTCAATTGCGATTTTGCAAATGTGCAGCCCAATTCGGGAAGCCAGGCCAATCAGGCCGTTTTCCAAGCCTTGATTAAGCCGGGCGATACAATTTTGGGCATGAGTCTGGACGCCGGCGGGCACTTGACCCATGGCGCGCGCCCGAACCAGTCGGGAAAGTGGTTTAATGCGGTCCAATACGGGGTGCGCAAAAGCGATGATTTGATAGATTTCGAGGAAGTGGCTGCTTTGGCGCGCGAGCACAAACCGCAAATGATTATTGCAGGCGGATCGGCCTATCCACGCCAGATCGATTTTGCCAAATTCCGTGAAATTGCTGATGAGGTCGGCGCCTTCTTCCTTGTCGATATGGCGCATTTTTCGGGACTGGTTGCCGGAGGAACCCATCCTAATCCTCTGGAACACTGCCATGTTGCGACGACAACGACGCACAAGACGCTTCGAGGCCCACGTGGCGGTATGGTGCTGACGAATGATGCAAGCATCGCCAAGAAGGTCAATTCGGCGGTCTTCCCCGGGATTCAGGGCGGCCCGTTAATGCATGTCATCGCCGGCAAGGCGGTCGCTTTCGGTGAAGCGCTGACCGATGACTATAAGCGTTATACGGCTCAGGTGATTAAAAACGCACAGGCTCTAGCTGCCGCTGCCAAAGCGGGTGGGCTGGATGTTGTGTCTGGCGGAACGGATACGCATCTGGCGCTGATTGACTTGCGTCCCAAAGGTGTAAAGGGCAATGCGACAGAAGAAGCCCTCGAAAGGGCGTTCATCACCTGCAACAAGAACGGCGTGCCGTTCGATCCCGAAAAGCCAACTGTAACCAGCGGCATCCGCGTTGGCTCGCCTGCGGGCACCACGCGCGGCTTTGGCGAGGCTGAGTTTGATCAGATCGGCAAATGGATCGTGACCATTGTCGATGCCCTCGCCGAGGGCGGCGAAACGGCCGGTGTCGAAGCGGACGTCCGTGAACAGGTCAAGGCGCTGACCGCGCGCTTCCCGATCTATCAAGGCTTGGGGAGCTAAGCTTATGCGCTGTCCGTTCTGTGCAGCCGAGGATACAGCCGTTAAAGACTCACGTCCTGCGGAAGAGCACAGTGCGGTACGCCGCCGCCGGAGCTGCAACAAATGTGGCGGACGGTTTACAACATTCGAACGTGTTCAATTGCGAGACATTGCGGTGATAAAACGCGATGGCAAGCGCTCCATTTTCGATCGGGAAAAGGTCGTCAAATCGGTCACATTGGCCCTTCGGAAACGTCCGGTTTCGGATGAGGTGATTGACCAGATGGTGTCGGGCATCGTGCGACAGGTGGAAAGCGGCGGCGAGAGCGAGATCCGGTCCGACCAGATTGGTGAACTGGTTATGGAGGCCTTGAGGGCCATCGATCCTGTCGGCTATGTGCGATATGCCAGCGTGTACAAGGATTTCGGCGACCCTGGAGATTTTGCCCGTTTCATCGAGCAGAATGCTCTGAAAGACGACCCTTAATCAGATGGCGAAGACTACATCCGTCACATGGAAAATAGCGACATCGCTTGATGGCCGGATCGCGCTGGAGGATGGAACCAGCCAGTGGATCACCGGCACGGAGTCGCGCGCGCGCGCCCATCAGATGCGGGCCGAGCATGATGCTGTGATTGTGGGCATAGGGACCGTACTCGCCGATGATCCACTCTTGACGGCGCGAACGGTTCCGCTGCCCGAGCAGCAACCAGCCCGTATTGTCGTTGATTCCCGGGGACGGACGCCGCTGGACGGCAGATTGATGCAGTCGACCAGTTTAGGGCGGGTCATTATCGCGACCGATGTCGAGCGCTCTGGCGATTTGCTCGCGGCGGGGGCGGATATGTGGCCTTGCGGCATCGGCGACAGGGGCGGAATCGATCTGGAGTATTTCGTCAAACGCTGTGCTGTGGAGGGGATCGAGAAACTGTTTCTTGAAGGTGGCGGCAAACTGGCTGCGTCTTTCATTGCGGCGGGTCTTGTCGATCGTATCGAGTGGTTTCGGGCGCCGCTTCTAATCGGCGGCGATGGAATCCCTGCGCTGGGAACACTCGGGCTTGGCGATATGAACCATGCGCCACGATGGCACATGGTCGCAACGGAACGTATTGGCGATGATACGCTTGAGACGTATGAGATATCGGGTCGCTCACGATAACCGAACTTGATACAGAACCGATACTGCTGGAGCGAAAGGCTCATTCGGTGTCCAAACCCCGAGGGCCGGGTCTGCCTGAGCCGAATACAAGGATGTCACCCATGTTCACTGGTCTTGTCACCGAGATTGGCACGGTCCGTAAATCCGAGCACCGGAACGGGCTAATGCGCTTGGAGATCGAGGGAGGCTATCCTGTCTCTGCGATCGAGATGGGCGCATCTATTATGCATTCAGGTGTTTGTTTGACCGTCGTCGATTTTGGCGAGGCAGGCGAGGGGCGGTCATGGTGGGCGGTTGAGGCTGTGCCCGAAACGCTAGAGAAAACCGTGCTGGGCAGTTGGCAGGTTGGCACAAGGACAAATCTTGAGCAGAGCCTGAAGCTTGGCGACGAGCTTGGCGGGCACTTAGTGTCGGGCCACGTGGACGGCGTGGGCGAGATTGTTTCGGTCGAGTCAGAGGGGCAGAGCTACCGCGTCACCCTCCGCCCCCCGCCCGAGATGACGCGGTATTTCGCGACCAAAGGCTCGGCGGCGATCAATGGCGTATCGCTTACGGTGGCTGAAGCGCTCGACAATGGTGACTTCACCGTGGCGATTATTCCGCACACTTGGGAGGTAACGACGCTTTCCGATCTGAGCGTGGGAGACAAGGTAAACCTTGAGATTGATATGCTCGCGCGTTACGTGGCACGCATGATCGGTGCGGATGCGCCAAAGGACAAAGACAATGGCTGAAGATTTCTCAAGCGCAATTTCGACCATCGATGAAGTGATCGAAGATGCCCGCAATGGCAAAATGTATATTCTCGTGGATGCGGAAGACCGTGAGAATGAGGGGGACATTATCGTTCCTGCCCAGTTCGCAACGCCAGAGGCCATCAACTTTATGGTCCGCTATGCGCGCGGACTGGTCTGCCTTGCAATGACTGGCGAACGGGCGCGGGCGCTCAATCTCGATATGATGACCCGCGACAATCGCGAGAGCATGGGCACCGCCTTCACCGTGTCGATTGAAGCGGCAGAAGGGGTAACCACCGGCATTTCGGCGCATGACCGAGCCAAAACCGTGCAAGTGGCCATTGATCCGCAGCTAGATCATCATGATATCGTTTCGCCAGGGCATATTTTCCCGCTGGTTGCCAAGGATGGCGGCACACTGGTCCGCGCCGGACACACTGAAGCGGCCGTTGATATTTCGCGCATGGCGGGGCTTTATCCAGCCGGCGTCATTTGCGAGATCATGAATGATGACGGGACAATGGCGCGGATGCCCGATCTGGTTGCCTTCGCACAATTGCACAATCTGAAAATTGGTACGATTGCCGACCTGATCGCATGGCGGCGTGAGAATGACCGGTTCCTCGAGCGCCGTGTCGAAGCGCCACTCGACAGTGCCTATGCCGATGGTTTCCGGACCATTGTCTTCCGTAACGGGTTGGACGGTACCGAACATATCGCTCTGGTGAAAGGCGAGATCCTGCCCGATAGCGAGACGCTCGTCCGGGTCCACCGTATGGATCTGATGACGGATGTGCTGGCCCAACGCGGCCCGCGTGAAGGCATGGTGCAGGCAGCGATGCAGGAAATTGCAAACCATGATGGACCAGGCGTGATTGTTTTCGTCTACTCGATGACGCCTGATGTTCTCGCAATGCGCCTCGGCGCGAAAACGGCTGAAAAACCCGACACGTCTACACCTTTGCGTGAGTATGGCATCGGGGCACAGATTTTGCGTGATCTCGGCGTCCGTAAACTGGTTTTTCTCTCCGATACTCCACCAACAAGGCTTGTAGGGCTTGACGGATATGGTTTGAGCATAGAGGGGTGGCGACCATTCAAGAAAGAACAAGAGAGTTCATCATGAGTAAGCCCCGTGTCCTGATCGCAACCTCGCGCTATTATGAGCATATTACGCTGGAACTCGAAGCCGGCGCTGGCGAAGCGCTCGCGGAGGCCGAAGCCGTAGTCGAAACCATCGAGGTTCCCGGCGCGCTCGAGATACCTGGCGTGATTACAATGGCTGCTGATAGCTCGCGCTATGACGGCTTCATTGCATTGGGGTGCGTCATTCGCGGCGAAACCTCTCACTATGATTATGTCTGCGGCGAGAGCGCACGTGGTTTGATGTGGCTCACGGTTGACCGCCGCTTGGCCATCGGCAATGGCATTCTTACTGTTGAGAACGAAGATCAGGCGTTGGCTCGGGCCGACCGTAAGCGCAAAAACAAAGGCCGCGATGCCGCCGAAGCATGTCTAGCCATGATCAAATTGAGACGGCAATTTGTCCGATGAGTGAGCAGAAATTGCCATTTGAAGTGGTTCGGGCCAGACGTGCCGGAGCGCGATTGGCGGCCGTTCAGGCACTTTATCAAATGGAAGCCACGGGCCAGAGTGCGCGTTCGGTCATCCGTGAGTTCTGTGATGATCGTCTGGGCGCAGGTCCTGATGGCGAGCCTGTCGAGGAAGCAGATCCGGATATCTTCAAGTCGATCATTGCGGCGGTCGTCGAGAAACAGGGCGAGATTGATCCCGTGATTACGTCAAAACTCTCGAAGAACTGGAAGCTGGCCCGTCTGGACGCCACCACCCGAGCTATTTTGCGCGGGGCAACCGCAGAACTTCTGGCGCATCAGGAACTGAGCGTTGCGATCATTCTGGACGAATATGTCTCTGTTGCGCACGCTTTCTTCGACGGCGAGGAGCCGCGCTTCGTCAATGCTGTGCTCGACAATATCGCCAAGGAAGTTCGCGCGAGCGGTTGACCAAGCCTCGCCGTGCGGGCCTTGTGGATGGGCTATGGCTGAATTTGACTGGATTGAACGCTATTTTGCACCATTGGCGACCCGCACTGGTGCGGCCGGACTGACCGATGATGCGGCAGAAGTTTCTGGCAAGGCATCGATCGTCACTGTCGATGCACTGGTCGAGGGCGTGCATTTTTTGCCCGACGACCCAATGGACACAGTGGCGCGCAAGCTGGTGCGGGTGAATGTCTCGGATTTGATTGCCAAGGGCGCGCGGCCGGACGAGGCCTTGCTGACGCTCGGCTGGCCAAGCGGACGCGAGGAGGCCGAGCTTGCCGCTTTTGCCAGAGCTTTTGGCGAGGAGCTTGAAGCCTGGGGCATCGCGCTGATTGGCGGGGACACGGTGGCGAGCCCTGCGGGTGTGTTTCTGTCGCTGACATTGACCGGCGTTCCGGCAACGGAGCGCGCGCCGATCCGGCGGTCTGGGGCGCAGATCGGGGATGTCATCTGGTTGACGGGGGAGGAGATAGGCGCAAGCTTTCTGGGCCTGCGCGATCGGTTGGCCGGGACGAGTAGTGAAGCGACAGTGATTTATCAGGTGCCTGTGATTCCGGAACTGGAAATGGCCGATATGATTGCAGCCCATGCCAATGCGAGTATGGATGTATCAGACGGCTTGGTTGCAGATTTACAAAAATTGCTTGCCGCGAGCAGATGCGGGGCGACGCTGGAGCTTGCGGGCGTTAGCATCCATCGCCCCGATATTGGCGAAGATAAGTTGTTGTCAGAAGTTCTTGATGCCTGCACGGGCGGGGACGATTATCAATGTCTGTTTACGGCTCCGCCGTCAAAAACGCCTTTGATTGAGGCATCAAAGCCATACGCCTACATTGTTGGACGGGTGGAACAGGGCCCGGGGTTGCGGCTAACTTGGCATGATAAGCCTGTTCCATTGCCTGAAAAGGCAGGTTTTGAACATACGTTGAGTTGAGATCTTCGCGTTTTCTCAACTGCACAGATAGGTTTTGTTAACCATAAATACAGAATTTCACGCACGAATGGGCCTGAATGGACCTCGCCATTTGAGCGAGCGCCCTTGCTTGTAGATTGCGGTTTGGTAACTAGAGACGTTAAGTGTGACCGGTGGTGGCGACAAAGCCAGACAAAAAGCGGCACGTTAGGGAGAAAAGGGAAAACCATGAATTGGTTTATTATTGCAGTTGTAGCGGGTGTTTTTTCGCTGCTTTATGGTCTTGTTACCATACGTTCGATTATGGCAGCGCCAGCTGGTGACAAAAGAATGGGCGAAATTGCCCGCGCGATTCAGGAAGGGGCAAACGCCTATTTGAGCCGCCAATACAAGTCGATCGCTATCGTTGGGCTGCCGATTTTTATCGCAGCTTTTTTTGTGCCGGCCTTTGGCTGGAAAGTCGCAATCGGTTTTCTGATTGGCGCGGTTTTGTCCGGCGTCGCAGGCTTTATCGGCATGCTGGTTTCGGTTCGCGCCAATGTGCGCACCACTGAAGCCTCTCGCCAAAGCCTTGGCACGGGTTTGAATGTTGCATTCAAATCAGGCGCTGTGACCGGTATGCTCGTGGTTGGCCTCGCTCTGCTGGGTCTTGTTGGCTATTATGGTTTCCTGACAGGCTCGCTGGGACTTTCTCCAGATGATCGCGCCGTGATTGATGCCATGGTTGCTTTGGGCTTTGGAGCTTCATTGATTTCCATCTTTGCGCGTCTGGGCGGCGGTATCTTTACCAAAGGGGCTGACGTTGGCGGCGATATGGTCGGCAAGGTTGAAGCCGGTATCCCTGAAGATGATCCACGCAATGCTGCAACCATTGCCGACAATGTCGGTGACAATGTTGGCGATTGTGCTGGCATGGCGGCTGACTTGTTTGAAACCTATGCCGTGACGATTGTTGCGACCATGGTTCTGACAGCCATCTATTTTGGTGGCACAAGCTATCTCGATGAGATGATGCTCTTGCCGCTGGCCATTTGTGCGGTCTGTATCTTTACGTCAATCATCGGGACGTGGTTTGTCCGTCTTGGCGCTGGCTCGACCAATGTTATGGGCGCGCTTTATAAGGGCTTGATTGCGACAGGTGTTCTATCGCTTGGCGGCCTGGCGCTTGTCATCTCGACACTTTTGCCAAACGGTTTCGATGTGCTTGACGGCGCAGCTTCTGCCGTGGGCATTACTGGCGAGATCACGGGTATGGATCTGCTCTATTGCGGATTTGCCGGTCTTGCGGTCACGGGCCTGATCGTGGTGATCACCGAATACTATACGGGCACCAATTACCGTCCGGTTCGTTCGGTCGCTCAGGCGTCCTCGTCCGGACACGGTACCAATGTGATCCAGGGCTTGGCTGTTAGCCTTGAATCAACAGCGCTTCCGGCGTTGACGATTATTGCGGGCATTATCCTGACTTATAATCTTGCAGGTCTGTTTGGGATTGCGATTGCGACGACAACGATGCTGGCTCTGGCCGGCATGATCATTGCGCTCGATGCCTTTGGTCCTGTGACCGACAATGCTGGCGGGATTGCTGAAATGGCGGAACTGCCATCGGAAGTGCGTAACACGACTGATATGCTCGATGCTGTTGGCAACACGACCAAAGCTGTCACGAAAGGCTACGCCATTGGCTCTGCCGGACTTGGCGCGCTGGTTCTGTTCGCCGCCTACACAGAGGATCTCAAATACTTCGCTGTGAACGCCGCCCAAGACAGTGTTCTGCACGGTCTGGTCGTGAGCTTCGAGCTGTCCAATCCATATGTTGTGGTTGGCCTGCTGTTTGGTGGTCTCTTGCCGAACCTGTTTGGCGGCATGTCGATGATGGCTGTTGGCCGCGCTGCGCAATCGGTTGTCGAGGAAGTGCGTCGCCAGTTCCGCGAAATGCCGGGGATCATGAAAGGTGAAACCAAGCCGGATTATGGCCGTGCTGTGGATATCCTGACCCAGGCTGCGATTAAGGAAATGATCCTGCCATCGCTCTTGCCGGTCTTGTCACCAATTGTGCTTCTGCTCGTGATTTGGCCAATTGCCGGACCAGCTGCGGCTCTGTCTGCGGTCGGTGCAATGCTTCTCGGTGTGATCGTAACGGGCCTCTTCATCGCCATCTCGATGACATCCGGTGGTGGCGCCTGGGACAATGCCAAGAAGTATATCGAAGATGGCAATCATGGCGGTAAGGGGTCTGAAGCCCACAAGGCTGCTGTGACCGGTGATACGGTTGGCGATCCCTATAAGGATACATCAGGTCCGGCTGTGAACCCGATGATCAAGATCACCAATATTGTCGCGCTGCTCATGCTCGCTGTGCTGGCTGGTGGTCACTAGAGCGCAAACGAGCCTGACATTGGCTGCCTAAATGAAAACCCCCGACGCTTCGGCATCGGGGGTTTTTGCATCATTGTTACGCCAAAATGTTGCGGACTTAGCGCTGCCCGGGAATTTGGCCCGGAATCTGGTCCTCTTGGCCTGGCAAACGTACGGTGCCCGCGCTTCCCAGCAATTGCTCGATCAGGCTGAGTTCGCGTCCGCGGGTCGGCGTCTCGCGGGCGGCATATTGGATCACCACACCATCATTGGCGTCATATTGGACAACTTCATCAACGGCATCATCGTCCCCGAAACGAATGGCCACCACTTCGCGCTCCGAAACCTTGGGTTTGAAGAAAGCGTAATTTTCCTGTGTCGCTGACATGTAAAACCAAGTGTCGTCGTCAAAGATGCTTTTGGTCGACGGTGTGCCCAATCGAGCTAGCACGGTTGACCGCGTATCATCCCCCGGCTTGATTTCCGAAGGTTGCAATTCGTCAGGATTGTATCCGTGGTAAGTTCGGATCGGGGTGCATCCAGCGACCAGCGCGGTGGCGGTTAGAGCCATAATAGCCATTTTCAGCATTTGGAATCTCCGTGATTTGCTTTAGTGCTAGCGGTTTGCAGGGCCGTTTGGCAAGGTTTAGCGTAGCACATATGCAGTTTCCTCGATTTGTTGAACGTTTTTTTCCGTCGCGCAAACGCTATTTGCGTGGTCAAGCCCGCTCACTTCACGCGAATTTGAAGGCGCGCGCGCTGCACCCTGACCTTTATCTTGCAGGAATTGCCGAAGATTCGCTTAATGGCCGCTTCGAGCAGGTTGCCATTCACAGTGCCATGATCATGCGCCACTTGCGGGATCAGGGAGCAGAAGGGCGGCAGGTCTCGCAAATGCTCTATGAAGAAGTGTTTTCCGGCTTCGATTACAGCTTGCGGGAAACTGGCGTTGGGGATTCAGGGATCAGCCGCAAGGTGCGCAAGCTTGGGGAGCACTTCTTCGGCTTGGCGCGGGGACTGGACACAGGATTCGCTGGGGACCCCCCTGATGCGCTATTGGATTTTGTGTCGCGCAACGGGCTGGGACATAAGGATATGGACCGCTTTGTCGGTTACTTGCTTAGGCTAAACGAAATTTTACTTGTTGAATCGTCCAAAATGATATCTCAAGGCGCGATAAATTGGCCTGAAATCCCGGATTAGGGGCTTATTAAAATTGCTTTGCAGCGCGGCTCCGCATAGGGTCTGGGGAGTTATAGTTTGAATACGTTCACAGAAAGACAGGCCGGATTGAGCGAAGATATCGTTTTGTCGATTGAGGCGATGGGGGGCGATACCGCACCTGAAGTCGCTATCGAGGGCCTTGCGGTGTTCTGTGCGGAACGCGCTGGGGTTGGTTTTTTATTGCATGGGGATGAGGGGCGTCTTGCGCCCTTCTTGCAAAAGCACCCTGCCGTCGCAGCCCGCAGCGAGGTCCGCCATACGGATGTTTTCGTTCGCATGGAAGACAAGCCTTCCCAGGCATTGCGCAAAGCGCGCGGCAGCAGCATGTGGAATGCCGTCAACTGCGTGAAATCAGGCGAAGCACATGCCGCTGTGTCGGCTGGCAATACGGGCGCCTTGATGGCGATCTCCATCATGTCATTGCGTAAAATGCCCGGTGTCCATCGCCCGGGCATGACAGCTCTTTGGCCAACCATGCAAGGGACCAGTGTTGTCCTTGATGTCGGGGCGAACCTTGAAGCGGACGCGACCCAATTGGTGACATTCGCCATAATGGGCGAAGCCTATGCGCGTGCGGTGACCGGAAAGGCGCGCCCGACGGTTGGTCTGCTCAATATCGGCTCGGAAGATTCCAAAGGTCACGGACACTTGAAAGCGGCAGCCCAAATGCTGACCACGGAAGATCTCGGCCTGTCTTATCATGGCTTCGTCGAGGGCGATGATATTTCGGCGGGCACTGTGGATGTTGTCGTAACAGATGGTTTTTCCGGAAACGTGGCGCTGAAAACCGCAGAGGGAACAGCCCGTCTCGTTGGCTCCTATCTCAAGGAAGCTTTTTCCGGTGATCATATCAGCCGCGCCGGGGCAATGCTTGCGTCAACCGGCCTCAAACGTCTCCGTGAAAAGATGAACCCGTCGAGCGTCAATGGCGGCGTCTTGCTTGGGCTCAACGGGGTCGTTGTGAAAAGCCATGGCGGGACCGATGCCAAAGGATATGCCACCGCGATTCATTTGGCAGCCAATCTTGCCAACAGCAATTATAAGGATGAAGTGGCCGCAGGCTTGATGAGAGTTGCAGAGCTCTCCAGTCAAGCGACTGCGCCTAAGGAAGATAAATGACACAGCGTATTTCCCGTGTGATCGGTACTGGCTCTTACTTGCCTGACCGGCAGATGACGAATGATGATTTAAGCAAAATAGTCGATACATCCGACGAATGGATTACCGAACGAACCGGCATTCGCAGCCGCCACATTGCAGCCGAGGGCGAGTTGACGTCGGATATTGCTGTGCAAGCCGCCAGAGGGGCCATGGAGCAAGCCGGATTGGAGGCAAAGGATATTGACCTCATCGTGGTTGCGACGACGACGCCGGACAAGACCTTTCCGGCAACCGCGACAAGCGTGCAGGCCAAACTCGGTGTCATGCAAGGCGCAGCATTCGATGTGCAGGCTGTCTGCTCCGGCTTTGTTTTTGCGCTGTCGACAGCGGACAGTCTTTTGAAGGCAGGACAGTTCGACACAGCACTTGTCATCGGGGCCGAAACTTTTACGCGGATTCTCGACTGGACCGATCGGGGAACCTGCGTTTTGTTTGGCGATGGCGGCGGCGCGGTTGTTTTGAAAGCTGACGAGATTTCTGAAGACAAGGTCGGCGGCGAGGGTGTTATCGGGCACCATATTCGATCTGACGGCCGGAAATCAGAGATGCTACATGTCGACGGCGGCGTTTCCTCAACCGGCACGATTGGCCATGTCCGCATGAACGGGCCGCAGGTTTTCAAGCATGCAGTTGGCAATATTACATCTGCAGTGCGTGAAGTGGTTGCCAACTCCTCATATGAGATTGATGATATTGACTGGTTCGTTCCCCATCAGGCCAATCAACGCATTTTGGACGGCGTTGCAAAAAAATTGGGAATTGACGAAACAAGGGTGGTGTCAACTGTGAGTCAACATGGTAACACTTCCGCTGCGTCAATCCCATTGGCGTTAGACACAGCTGTAAGAGACGGTCGGATCAAGCCCGGCCAACTTGTGTTGATTGAGGCAATGGGTGGCGGATTTACGTGGGGAGCTTCCCTGTTCCGGGTGTAGCAATCCGTTAAGATTTGTTTGGTATTTGTTAAGAAGTGGAGAACCTTGTGGCGAACAGAACGTTGACCAGAGCTGAAGTGACCGATGCCCTTGTGCATGAAGTTGGACTGACGCGACAAGAATGCTCCGATCTACTCGACCGGACAATTGATCTGATCGGGGATGCATTGCAGAAAAGCGGCACCGTCAAGCTGTCCCGTTTTGGCAACTTTGTTGTCCGTGACAAATCTGCAAGGGAAGGACGCAACCCCAAAACCGGGGTTGGCGCTGAAATCAGCGCACGACGCGTCGCCACTTTCCGGTCATCTCCTATGCTCAAGGCCCGTGTCGATTCTGCTTCTTAAGCCTTAGGGAGATACGACATGGCCGCTCAAAAACTACGCAGAGAAAAATCCGCAGACGCGCTTCGTTCAATAGGCGAAACGGCTGCCGAGCTTGGGCTCCAGACCCATGTTTTGCGGTATTGGGAAAGCAAATTTCCAAAACATGTCAAACCGATCAAGCGCAGTGATGGTCGCCGGATGTTCCGCCCACAAGATGTTGAAGCGCTCAGGGCGATCCAGTTGCTGGTACATTCACGCGGTCTGACTCTGAAAGGCGCGAAAGCCCTGTTGGCCGAACAAGGTGTCAATGCGGTGCTGAGCGGCGATGCAAGACTGACCGTTGCGCCCCAGCCAAAGCCAATCGATGAGGCAATAGCCGCTCCCGCCGAGCCTGTGGCAAGCCCTGCGCGTGATCTTCAGGCTAAAGTGAGCGCCGCTTTCAAAGCTGAACCGCGTGCCGAGATTCCTGCCGGAGAGCCTGGCTCGACCGAAAGGTTGCAATCCGTTCTTGTCGAAATGACCGAATTGAAGCGCCGGATTGAAGCGATGCGGAGCGCGCGCGCCGCGTAAGCGGGCGGCCCGGGACAGACAAATTTAACCCGTTGCAAATCCCATAGCTATGGGCCATACCGTGTCGCGTGTCGGAGCGTGGCGCAGCCTGGTAGCGCACTCGCCTGGGGGGCGAGGGGTCGGAGGTTCGAGTCCTCTCGCTCCGACCATTTTTGTTTGCTTCCATTCGCTTTGCTCA
>CAZXXY010000059.1:0-14935 GCA_964644755.1 uncultured Hyphomonas sp.
CCACCACCGCCTCCGCCACCAAGACCTGTGGCTCCTGTGGTGACCCAAGTGGCTGCGTGTTCTACTTTGAACACACCGATCGTGGTGTACTTCGAGTGGGATAAAGCGGATCTGACAAGTGCGGCTGCGGCTGTTATGGATGACCAACTGGCGCGTATCAGTGCACGTTCGGATTGTTCCATTGGCTCCGTCTCGATTGTTGGACACACCGATTCGTCGGGTGCCTCAGCATACAACCAGAGACTGGCAAACCGTCGCTCAGCTGTTGTGCGTAACGCACTGACAAGCCGTGGCATCAACGCTGACATCATCAGCTCTGATGGACGTGGCGAGAGTGAACTGGCCAAGGCAACTCGTGACGGCGTGCGTGAAGCACTTAACCGTCGCGCCGAAGTGACGATCTTCGTACGCTAAGGCAAACGCCAAATTACAGAGAAGGCCCGGTTTCGACCGGGCCTTTTTTTTTGGATGCTGGCCCCTTGCGTCACGTCAACGCTCATGAAACTCCTAGAGCATGACTGATTTATCAAAGTTGACCGTCGATGATGAGGCCGCGATCGAGCGCCTCAAGGATCGTTCGCAAGCCATGATCGATAAAACGATTGAGTGGTCAGAGATCAACACCGGCAGCACCAATACTGACGGGCTCAAGGCATTTGCGCCGAAATTGGCCGACGGCCTCAGCGTGCTTGACGCCGAAATTCGCCTGGAAGCTCCTGACCCTTTCAATCACGTCAATGGATATGGCGAGTTGGAGGAGATTGAAACAGGGCCCATTGTTCGGGTGCAAAGCCGACCGGATGCGCCGCTTCAGATCGTTCTGAGTGGGCATTATGATACGGTTTTTCCGCCCAATAGCGGCTTTACCCAAGTGACCGATATGGGCAATGGCAAGCTCAACGGCCCCGGTCTTGCCGATATGAAAGGCGGTTTGCGCTTGATGATCGAGGCCTTACATACGTTCGAGCTTGGTCCCATGCGTGATTCTATTGGCTACCAGATCGTGATCTCACCCGATGAAGAGATCGGCAATTTTGCCAGTGCGAAAGCGCTGACCGAAGCAGCCTCGTCGGGCGCTATGATCGGAATGACCTATGAGCCGTGCATGGAAACGGGCGCGATGTCCGGTGGACGCAAAGGGTCAGCCGTTTTTGATGTCGTGCTGAAGGGGCGGGCAGCACATGCCGGCCGCGCGCATGCCGAAGGGCGTAGTGCAATCGCCGCTGCTGCGCGATTCGTAGCTGATCTCGAAGAGCTTAATGGCCAGTATGAAGGTGTGACGTTTAACACCGGTAAGATCGATGGCGGTAATGCGGTCAATATTGTCCCGGACTTGGCGATTATCCGCTTTGGTGCGCGGGCACCTGATGCCGAAGCTGCGGCTTGGGCGACAGAAAAGGTTGATCGTCTGATTGCTCAAGCGGCAGCCAATAATGGTATCAGTGCCCATGGACATGGCGGGTTTTATCGCCCTCCAAAGCCGCGGAACAATGCACAGCAAGCCCTGTTCGATGCGGTTCATGGAACAGGCCGCGCAATCGGGCTGGACCTTGAGTTTATCGACACGGGCGGCGTGTGCGAAGGAAACAATATATTCGCCGCCGGTGTGCCAAATGTTGACACGCTTGGTGTCCTGGGCGGGCGCATCCATTCCGCGGAGGAATTCGTTGATACAAACAGTTTTGCCGTTCGTGGGGCTCTGTCGGCGCTGTTGCTAAACCGGTTGGCTGATGGCCGGATCGACGCGAAAGCAATCAAAGCCTTGATGCCATGACCCGTTATATGATGCGGCCCTCGCGGCCCGATGACTTGGAAGCCCTAATGGATCTGGCGGAGCGGTCGGGCACCGGGTTTACAAGTTTGCCGGTAAGCGAAGAGCTGTTGCGCACGCGGCTTTCGAAATCGAGCAAAGCCTTTGCTGGAGAGATCGAGCAGCTTGAATACGGCAAATACCTGATGATGATGGAGGACACACAGACCGGCGAGGTCGTTGGTTGCTCTGCGGTTAAGTGCGGCGTGGGCATCGATGCGCCCTTCTTTAACTACCGCATCATCACGGTCGCGCAGGCCAGCCACGCTGCTGGAAAGCGGTTTGATATGGATGCTTTGATTTTGACCAATGAATTTGTTGGTTACACTGAAGTTGGAACTTTGTTTCTCAAGACAGAGCATAGAGGCGGCGGAGCAGGACGGTTGGCCGCCCAATCACGCTATCTGCTTATGGCCACAGCACCTGATCGTTTTGGCGAGCGGGTTCTGTCCGAACTGCGCGGTGTGACGGATACAGAAGGAGATACGCCGTTCTGGAATTGTCTGGGCGGTCATTTTTTCAAGATGACCTTTCCCGAAGCCGACTATCTCTCCGCTACTTCGGACAATCAATTCATTCTCGATCTGATGCCCAAATACCCGATTTATATCGATCTTCTTCCAGAAGAGGGGCGCGCAGCAATCGGTCGGTGCCACAGTGACGGTGTTGGCGCATTGAAACTTCTCGAATGGGAAGGGTTCCGGTTTGAACGAACCGTGGATATTTTTGATGGCGGTCCAATGGTTGCCGCTGATCGCGCCAATATCCGAACGATCCGTGAGAGCCAGACTGTGCGCGTCCAGCCCGGAACGCCAGACGGATCGGTAACAGGTTTGATTGCAACGATGACGGTTGCAAACTTTAGGTGCATGCAGCTGTCGGGTGAGTTGCGAGAAAATTCTATCCTGATACTACAGCCTGACCAAATGGAATTGATGGGGTTCTCCGCTGGCGATGTCGCGCGGATATGGATTAGGACGTAAAACAAATGGATGTCTATCTAAACGGCCAATGGGCTGACGGCGAGGGTGATACCCTGTCGAACCAATGTCCAGCAACGGGCGACACTGTCTGGAGCGGCTCTGCGGCGACTGAAGCGCAAGTCAACGAGGCCGTCCATGCTGCCCGCGCGGCGTTTCCGCAATGGGCGCGCAGACCGCGCGCCGAACGGGTCGCAATTCTCGAGAAGTACGCCGTCGCCCTGAGCGCCCGCACCGATGCAATTGCCGAAGCTATCAGTCGCGATATGGGCAAAGCGACATGGGAGGCCCGCGGTGAAGTCGGTGCTATGGTCGGGAAAGTCGCCATCTCGATTCGCGCACAGGAAGAACGGGCCGGCGATCGCAATGACGAAGCTGCGTTTGGCTCTGCCCAGCTTACCCACCGCCCACATGGAGTTATGGCGGTCCTCGGGCCATTCAATTTCCCTGGTCACCTGCCCAATGGCCACATCGTTCCAGCATTGCTTGCGGGCAATACATGTGTGTTCAAACCCTCAGAACAGGCCCCCAGCGTGGCCGCCCTTATGGTCGAAGCCTTCGAGGAAGCAGGGCTACCGGCAGGGTGCCTGAATGTGGTTCACGGCGCGCGCGAGACGGGCGGGGCCCTGATCAATGCCGACATTAACGGGCTGCTTTTCACGGGCTCGGCAGCCACCGGCACATATTTCCACAAACATTTTGCGGGCCGTCCTGAAGTGATCCTCGCGCTGGAAATGGGCGGCAATAACCCACTCATCGTGTGGGACGCAGAAGACGTCGAAGCTGCAGCAGACATAGCCGCTTTGTCGGCTTTCTACACCACTGGCCAGCGCTGCTCCTGTGCCCGCCGCCTGATTGTGCCGGAGGGCGAGTATGGCGATGCGGTGGTTGCAGCCACCATTGCCCGTGCCCGCGATCTCAGAATAGGGTCATGGAATGAAGATGATATCTTCATGGGACCGCTCGTATCCGAGCAAGCCGCGGAGAATGCCGTCATCTTCCAGATGAACCTTTCCAAGTCAGGCGGCAAATCACTGCGCCGGCTCAAACGTCTTGAACGCGGCGGCGGCTTTGTCTCTGCGGGTGTCATCGATATGACCCATGCCAAAACGGTCAGCGATGAAGAATTGTTCGGTCCCTTATTGCAAGTCTATCGGGTGCCGAGTTTCGAAGCGGCCATAGAGCGCGCGAATGCCACCCATTATGGCCTGTCGGGCGGTTTGGTATCCGACAATGATGCGCTTTGGGAAGAGGCCACATTGCTCATGCGCGCGGGCATTCTCAATCGCAACCGTCCAACCGCAGGTGCAAGCGGTTCCATGCCATTTGGCGGGCCAGGGCACTCGGGTAATTTCCGCCCCGGCGCGTATTATGCTGCCGATTACTGCGCATGGCCGCAAGCAAGTCAGATATCTTCCAAAGCCAATCGTATGACCGCGCAAGGGTTTCCAGAATGACCAAAGCCTGGGAAGTAAACTTCGATGGCCTGATCGGTCCTAACCACAATTATGGCGGTCTGTCCGATGGCAATCTCGCCAGCAGCAAGAATGAAGGTCTGGTGTCACATCCAAAGGAGGCGGCATTACAAGGCTTGGAGAAGATGCGTCTTCTCGTCAAAGCCGGACTCAAGCAAGGTGTTTTGCCTCCCTTGCCAAGACCTAATTTCCCTTTCCTGTTCGACGCAGGGTTTGGCGGACGGCAGGCCTCGATGATAAGTGAAGCGGCCCGCATAGCGCCCGGTCTTCTGAAGACGGCTTATTCTGCAAGTTCGATGTGGGCGGCAAATGCAGCAACGATTTCCCCGAGCGTCGACAGCGAAAGCGGTAAACTTCAAGTCACTGTGGCAAACCTCTCGAGCATGCTGCATCGCTCTCTCGAACCAGAGGAAACTTACTGGACGCTGAGCCGTGTTCTGTTGGGTCAGAACATAGATGACACCGAAAATACCAGGCACCCGCTTATCCATTTGCGTCATGAGCTTCCAACGCATGCCGATTTCTCCGATGAAGGCGCGGCCAACCACGTCCGCCTCTGTGCTGAACATGGTGCCCAAGGCGTTGAGCTCTTTGTTTATGGCCGCGAGGCTGGAGAGAGTACGGCCGGTTTCCCTGCGCGCCAGACGCGATTGGCCTCCGAAAGCGTTGCTCGGGCCCACGGTCTTAAATCCGACCGCACCGTCTTCGCCCGTCAGGCCAAACGTGCCATTGATGCAGGCGCTTTCCACAATGATGTGGTCTGCGTTGGGACGCTCGAAACCCTGTTTTTCCATGAGCACGCCTTTGAAGATACCGAACAGACGCTTGCCGACATCCGAAGCGCCGCCCAAGGTCTGTTTGAGTTAAAACCCGTCATGGTGCCAGACGCAGAGGTGCCGCTCGCAGACGCAATTTCGTCCTATCTTTTCAATTCCCAGCTCCTGCAATGGCCCGGTGAAGATCGTCTCGTCCTGCTTGCACCAACCGAAACGCGCGACACGCCGTCAACGGCGGCCTATTGCGAGCGACTCGTTCAAGGGAATGGCCCCATCGGACGTGTCGAATATGTCGACGTCCGTCAATCCATGCGCAATGGGGGCGGCCCTGCCTGCTTGCGTCTGCGTGTAGTGATGACAGAGGAGGAGATCGCTTCGGCCCATCAGGGAACACTCCTTGACGAAGCCAGGATAGACGCGCTGCAAGCGGTCGTCCGCAAGCACTATCGCGATGAGCTGTCACCCGCCGACTTGGCTGACCCGCTCTTCGCGGAAGAATGCCTGGCTGCCCGTCAGGCGATTCTGGACGTGTTGAACCTAAAGGACTGATGGCCGCTGCTTGAGCCTCAAAGCCAAGCGTCGCCATCCCGCCTGATCAATCGTCTCAGCCCGCGCCGTGGGATCAATCTCGGCCGTTTCCAGTAAGGGAACTGCTTTCCATCCATATGTCTTGGCAATGCTCTTCAGGCTTGCCCGCAACATCTTGCGGCGTTGACCAAAGGCCGCACCGGTGAGTTTTTCGAGCGTCTCTAGATCTTCGAACCGGTCGGCTTCATCCAGAGGCGTGATGGCGATCACCGCACTGTCTACCTTTGGTGGCGGCTTAAAGGCGCCGGGCGGGAGGGTGAAGCTTATATGCGCGTGGGCGACAGCTGCGGTCAAAACAGCCAGCCGTCCATAATGGCTCTCGCCCGGTTGAGCGCAAATTCTTAGGGCCACTTCCTTCTGGAACATTAGCGCCATCTCGCCGCGCCAGCTTCCGGCTTTTAGCCATTTCACAAATAGGGGCGTGCCGACATTATACGGCAGATTGGCGATGATCATTGCAGGGGTCTGTCCGCCTGCCTTGTCGATCAGCCCGTGCCAATCGACTTTGCGCGCATCGGCCTTGTGAATATGCAGCCGGCCTCCCGCCTCTGGCCATGCAGCCAATGCTTCGGCAAAGCGCGCATCTGTCTCGACAGTGATGAGCCGATCCACATCTTCCTGCAAAAGCGCGCGGGTCAGCCCGCCCGGACCCGGTCCAATTTCAATCACTGTGCGCCCCGCCACAGGACCGGCAGCAAGAGCGACCCGATGCAGAATGTCCGGATCAAACAGGAAATGCTGGCCCAGCGCTTTCCGCGCGGGCGCCTTTGAGAGGTCAGGTGTTTGCGGTTCAGTCATCGGGCCCGTACCGCCGCATTGTTTGCCGCCAGCTTGATCGCCGCAATCAGACTATCGGGCCTGCACGTGCCGTTCGCAGCAGCGTCATAGGCTGTGCCATGATCCGGGCTCGTGCGTATAATTGGAAGCCCCAGAGTCACATTGACGCCGCCCCAGAAGTCGAGCGTCTTTACAGGGATCAGACCTTGGTCATGGGTCATCGCAATCACAGCATCATATTGTCCTGATAGTGCTTCGGCAAACACTGTGTCTGCGGATCGCGCATCAGCAATATTGATCCCTCTGCCGCGCAGAGCCGCGGCAACCGGATTGATGATATCGCGCTCTTCGGTTCCGAGGCTCGCATTCTCTCCCGCATGCGGGTTCAGCCCCGTGAAGACCAGGCGCGGAGCCTCCAGCCCGAAATCGCGAACAAGTGCCTCATGCGTTATGCGGCCAACCTTGTCCAGCAGGGCAGGCGTTAGCGTTTCGCCGACCTTCATGAGTGGCATGTGGATGGTCGCCAGGGCCACACGCAATCCGCCGCCCACCAGCATCATGACCGGATCGCGGACATGTCCGTCGTCCGAGACAAGATGGGCCAAAAATTCAGTATGCCCCGGATAGGAAAACCCTTCGCCGTAAAGCAGTGCCTTATTTATTGGATTGGTCACCAAACCCGACGCCTCGCCCGCCAGCGCCAGAGCAGCCCCATGCTCGATTGACGCTATGATCGCTCGTGCATTTTCGGGATCAGGGACACCCGCCTTGGCAGATGAGAGCGGCTGCCCACCAGCCAGAACTGGCAACGCCGTCTCGAAGCAGGCGCTGGCCTCGGAGAGATCATTGATCTGGCAAACAGGTCCATAGCGGGAATAGAGTTCGGCAGGTCCACTAACCGCAAAACAGTATTCTCGTGCCGCGTGGAGCGCTCGCCATGCACTTCCGGTAATCGAAGGTCCGCACCCCGCAGGGTCACCCATCGTCAGAATAAGAGGTTTGTTAGCTGCGGTCATGAGTAGGATGTCATCCCGCAGCAGGACAAAAGCAAGCGAATTCTATGCCTAAGGGACGAGGATGGTTGCTTCACGCCGCGCATTGCGCAATTCACGTTCCGAAATCAGTCCGAGCTCTTGGCCAAACAACTGGTTTTCGATCTGATCGCGTGTTGGCAGGTTCTGCGCCCCATCCCGACGTTGGCAAACATAGATAGATGCCCAGCCGGCGGACATCTCGAACGGCGTAGACGCCTGTCCAGGTTCTAGATCGGTGAGTAGTGATTGAGAGGCGACAGCGAGATCGGAGAGGAGTGTTTCCCCCAGATCGATTGATAGTAGATTACCTCGATCTTCGGCATAATCATCTATTTCGCCGCAGCCATCAATTCGGTCCATGGCTCTTTCCAGCGTTTCAACATTACCATTGGTCGCGATAAGTTGGCGCAACTGTAAGAGCGAGGTTTCCTCTTCGGGCTCCCTGCGATTTCTCAACGCCAGAACATAAATACCATCTGATGCAACAATAGGATCAAGAATGCCCGGCTGCGTTGCTGCTCCGACGACGTCAGCCAGAACAGGATCAAGATCTTTCAAAGCGACCCATCCCATGTCCCCACCGGCAGCCGCCGTAGGCGACGATGAAAATTGGTTTGCAGCTGTTTGGAAAGGCGCACCTTGACGAAGCTGATCGACGAGGGTGTATGCCGCTTGCAGTGCCTGTACTTTCGTCTCTTCATCGGGTGCAAATAGGAATATCTCGGCGAGTTGATAAGAGGTCTCGCGTGAACTGGCGCGCAATTGCTCAAGCTCGCTGTCTAATTGGTTTTGAGAGATGCGAATGCGTGATCCATAAAGACCTGACATCATATTGCGCCAGGCGATGTCCGACCTCATCTGTGATTCGAGGGTCGTCGGGTTGATCCCGGAGTGTGCGAATTCGGTATACAACTCTTCACGGGTGACCCCGGATCGAGCAGCAAGATCATCCACTGCCGACTGAATTTGCTGGTCACTTATCTCGACATTGAACTCGGACACAGCTTGCATTTGCAAAATCTCGTCAACGAGTTGTTCGCGGGCAGTACTGGCCAATTGCTGCTGAACTTCTGGCGTAATTTCTGCGCCGACAGTCATTGCGAGCATGCGGACGCGCTGGCGTATATCGTGAAAAGAGATCGGCTCGTCATTTACAAGCGTTGCAACGCCTTCCAACTGAAGAATGTCAGGCTCCTGCGGCGCGTCCTGCGCAACGCTGAATGCGCTGGTAGCTCCGAACAAAATAGCGGCTAGCAGTGATCGTTTCATTGGGGCTTACTCCGGTTCGCTACGCAATATACCAATTTTCGACAAAATACTGCGTCATTTGACTGATGCAAACATATTACGCATCGAATCTGCGAATATTACGTAAATTTATTGAGATCACGAGCTACCGAACTCACCCAAAGTGAGCAATGAGAATCGGAAGAGGACGGTATCTGCCTCATCAATTGTCCGGTCAACGGATTCCCTACGCTGATATATGATCTCGAAGCGCGAACAATGATCTGTATAAGCAACACCGACCGATCTGAGCAGGTCACGGCGATCGGTAAAGTCTCGCAATTGCCGATAACTCACTGAATAGTTCTTTGTAAGTCTGAACCGTCCAGTCAGGTCGATGCCCTGGTCGGGGAGCAGGATATCTGGTCGAATATCTTCGTCGATCCGAAAATAGCGGGCAGATCCACTAAATCTCCAGAAATTCGTGCTTGCACGGGCATCAACGCGGTTGACGGCAAATGTATTCCCATCAAGCCTTAGTCGCGTCTCAAGCTTTAAAGCCCGCCCGAAATCAACAGAGAATGAGCTAACCCAATCAGATGATTTTCCGTCGAGATTGGATGCCACGTCAAAAGCTTCATCAACATCGGAACGCCAGCGTCGCCCTGCGATAGCGTCTACTGTGACCCCGTTCTTGAAGCGTGCAGTTGTTGTCACGCCGACAGAAAGTCGTCCGTCGCCCTCATAAAGGTCAAAATTGCTAAATCCGTTGGCTTCGAACAGTCGTGTCTCATCAAACTCAAACAGTTCGCTGTCTTCAATCGGGATCGCGATATCATTTGCATCCGACACGCCCCAAGCGCCCAGAATGGTAGGTTCAATGAGGATATCGGCGACTTTGCCCTGCTTGTACAAGGGCCATGACAATTTGGCGCCAGCGGATCCGACGAATCTTGTCTCATTGGATTCGCCGGAAGCATCTGCATCCAGATTATAGTAATCTCCGCGCGCTTCTGCGAATGGCTCGATCACGAAGCCGCCGGGCAGTACGCGGGTGACATTCCAGTCGGCCCCGATCGAAAATCTGCGGCTATCGGGATTGATGTCGGGGGTTATGCCATCATTCACATTTCGTGACAGCACTGCCGCCGACGCCGTCACACTGGACCGCCCGAAGCGCCCCAGATCGAACAATTTGTCCGCATATAAAAGTGGTGTCGTGAGAGGTGCTTCGGCTTCAATCGTACTGGACGGTTGCAGATCCTGGAAAAAAAGGAGCGAGGCGTCCGCGTAAAAACTCTCCGTTTGCCCGACAGCATAAACCTGCGACAGCAAGGAGCGCGGCTGACCATCAAACAGTCCACGCGATACATTCGCGCCTTCTATTGAGTACCGGCGGGTGAACAGATCATCGCTTGCACGTTCGATCCCGAAGCCCCATTCCCATGTGTCATTGATCTTGAAATCGCCATCGGCAAAAACATGTCCACGGACTCTTTCCTCGCCAAACC
This sequence comes from uncultured Hyphomonas sp., assembly GCA_964644755.1. Taxonomy (GTDB): domain Bacteria; phylum Pseudomonadota; class Alphaproteobacteria; order Caulobacterales; family Hyphomonadaceae; genus CALLCD01. The sequence goes on from CAZXXY010000059.1 coordinate 10,179, forward strand.
GGTTGCCGTTGCCGTCGAAATCGCGCTCATAGGTAATACTGCCCTGAATATTGAGATCACCAGACCAGAAGGATTTGCGGTATTCTGCCTCCAACAAAGGCCGGACTTCGGAAAAGAAGGTTGGGGTAATCGTCAGATCGGACGACTCGGACAGGACTTGATAATAAGGTTGCCCATATACAAATCCGAGCCGCGTCGATGCGCCAACATTCGGAACCAATAATCCGGACCGCCTGCCTGCACTCGGATCAGGATGGAAGAAATAGGGGAGGTAGAAGACGGGAACGCCGCCCACTTCAAGAACAGCGTCGCGGTAGGAAATTATGTCATTGTTCTCATCGAGAATGGCTCGCCGCGCCCGCAACGCCCAGGTCGGCCGTTTCCCTTCTTCCTCACAGACCTCGCAGGCTGTGTAGACGGCTTGGTCAAGCGCGTTGATCCCATTGGGCTGGCGGACCGCTGAATTTGCCGTCGCCACGCCGCCAGTCGGAAGCCGGGTAGAAAAGCCAACTGCATATCCGTCATCGAGCCGCTCGTTGACCTCGACTTCATCAGCGAATTGCTGGGTCCCGTCTTCACTAAGAATGACCACATTGCCGGTCGCTCGGACTTTGCCGGTCCGGCGGTCATAAACCAGTCGGTCGGCACGCAAAATCCGGCCACCATAGGTTGCTTCAACGGTTCCCGTCGCGACGATGACATTGCTGTCTTCTTCCTCGGAAATGTTGTCCGCCTCGAGAATGACTTTCTCGGCTTCCTGCGCAGCAGCAGCAGGGGCGGCGAGGGCAAATATGCACGAACTTACAAGGGATGCCCATTTCCCCATACTACACTCCCTCTCACGCACTTCCCGCCAACAAATAGCGCTGGAATCTCAAACGTATGCTTAGTGAACATTGCTACAGCCGTCCAGCGGCCATACCCAGTAAAACGCTCAATATGCCTGCAAATTGGCCGACTGTTGCCATTTGATCAGGTCCGAAAGGCGTGAGCGCGGTGCAATTAGTCCAATGCGACGGCAAGAAGGGCCATTCCGCCTGCGAGAGTGGTGACTTCGCCGGCCAGCTCCAGCTCCATAATGATGGCCGTACAGCGTGGAACCCCGATGTCAGCCGCGCGGGCTATTTCGTCAAGCGAGGCCGGACTATACGACAGGGCCTCGCGCACTCTTTTGATCTGGTCGGCGGGGGGAGGTTCCATTGGCTCTCCCTCATAATCGTTTGAGAGGGGCATTTCGAGCTGCCTCTGGCCGAGACCGGAAAGGAGTTCCAGAACATCCTCGGACGACCGGATTAACGCTGCCCCTTGCTGGATCAGTCGATTGGTGCCTGCTGCGCGGGGGTCGAGAGGCGAACCAGGGACTGCCATGACTTCGCGCCCTTGCTCATTCGCTGTTCGCGCAGAGATCAGCGACCCTGAACGCTCGGCCGCCTCGACCACGATCGTACCGAGGGCCAGCCCTGTGATCAGGCGATTGCGCCGCGGAAAATCCCGCGCGGTCGCCCGATGCCCGAACAGGCTTTCCGACACAATCGCGCCGCGCTCGGCCACAGCGGCATACAACCGGTCGTGCTGGGGCGGATAAATGTGATCCACGCCGCCGCCCAGAACAGCAATCGTTCCCGTCTCCAGAGCAGCAGAATGAGCTTCTCCATCAACGCCCCGCGCCAGACCAGACACAATGCAATAGCCGGCCTTGCCAAGATCGGCCGCCATATCTCTGGCAATCTTGCGCCCCACCGCCGAAGCATTTCGCGCCCCGACAATTGCGATGGCGGGGCGTGAGAACAGATCACGATCACCAAGCACTGTGAGCACAGGTGGAGGCGGATTGACCTGCCGTAAAAGCGCAGGATAGTCCGGCTCGCAGGAGGCAAGTATACGTGCGCCATATCCAAGCGTGCTGGCAATCTCGTCCTCGACCTCGCCGCGCGAAGGCGCGACCAGTGGTCGTTTCCGTCCTGCACGTTTCGCAAGCTCCGGCAAAGCGTCGAGCGCCTGTCCGGCCGTCTCGTAACGTACGAGCAATTGAGCGAATGTCACCGGACCGATATGCGGGGTGCGCGAGAGCCGAAGCCAGTCCACCCGCTCCTGATCCGAAAGCTCCCTAAGCGCCATCTTCTTCAGGTCCGGATTTTTTGCCAAATTTCGGCTCGGTTCCAGCGATAAGCCGTTGGATATTTGCCTTGTGCCGCCAAAAGACCAGCAGGGACAAGCCTATCAGCACATGCACAGCAAATTCGGTTTCGCCGAGGAAATACGCGCCCACAGGCACGCCGACCGCCGCACATAAAGCCGAAAGCGACGAGATCCGCGTCAAGGCGAACATGCCGAGCCAGATTGGCGTACCAACCACAAATCCTTGCCATGAGGAAAAGATCAAAAGCCCGACATAGGTCGCCACGCCTTTGCCGCCTTTGAACTTCAGCCAGATCGGATAACAGTGCCCGACAAAAGCTGCCGCGCCCGCCACCAGTCCGACATTCCGGCTGAACAGCATTGAAAACACCAGCACGGCCAATCCGGCCTTGAAACTGTCGAGCAATAGAGTCGCCAGCGCCAGATCCTTGCGCCCTGTCCGCAGCACATTCGTCGCCCCGATGCTGGCAGAGCCGATCGCGCGCACATCGCCAAGTCCGGCCAGCCGCGTCAGCAACAGTCCGAAGGGGACAGACCCCAGCAGATACCCGCCAGAGGCTGCCAGTAGAAAGGGCACATAATCTGCCATTTTGTGTCCCCCGAATTCATCAACCGATCCGCCAGTTTAGGCGCGAATAAGTCTATGGGGCAAGCCCTGTCGCATGGTGGCGCATATGCTCCTCGGCAAAGCTGGCGATGAAATAATACGAATGGTCGTAGCCAGGCTGCATCCTGCTTGTCAGCGCTTGTCCATGTGTCTTGCAGGCCGCTTCAAACAGTTCGGGCCGCAAGTGCTCTTTGAGGAACGGATCAGCGTCACCGGTATCAATCAGAATATGCGCGCGGGTTTGCCGCTCCTGCACAATCTCTGTCGCGTCATAGAGTTCCCAGAGCGGATTGACCTCACCAAGATAGGCGGTGAAGGCTTTCTGGCCCCAAGGCACTTGCGCCGGCGAAGTGATCGGCGAGAAAGCGCTACACGTCTTATACTTCTCCGGATGCTTCAAATGCAGCGTGATCGCGCCATGTCCGCCCATCGAATGCCCCGTAATGCCGTGGCGCTCGGGGTTCAGCGGAAACTCCGAGTGCACCAGCGCCCACAATTCCTCGGTGACATATTCATCCATTTTGTAATGCTCGGCCCATGGCGCTTCGCGGGCGGTCAGATAGAACCCCGCGCCTTGGCCGAGATCATAAGCCTCGTCATCGGCCACACTGTCCCCGCGTGGGCTGGTGTCCGGCGCAATCACAGCCAAACCAAGCTCCGATGCCCAGCGCTGCAGGCCCGCCTTGGACATAACGTTCTCCCACGTACAGGTCAGCCCCGACAGATACGTTACAGCTGGAACGGGGCCATCTTTCGCTTGCGGCGGCAAGTAGACCGCAAACCGCATATCCGTCCCCGTCACCGACGAGGCATGGTCATAAACGGAAAGCGTTCCGCCAAAGCTGGCTTGCGTCGAAACAGGTGTGAGTGTCATCGTGTATCTTCTGGAGTAAAAACTGTAATTGCGTCCCGCACATTAAGCTCGGAATCAAGTCCGCCGACGATATAGAACCGTCCTTCATATTCAAGCAATCCGCGATGATCCATGCTCGGTTCGTCGAGCGTGCCAAGCGTCACCCATTCATCCTTGCGCAAATCATAAGCGAACACTTTATCAGACGGCACCGCATTCACGCCGTCATATCCGACGCCGGTAATATTGTACGGATTGTCGCCGCCGCCAGCGAAGACGATCTGCCGCCGCGTTTCGCTTCCCGTTGCCGCCATGCGATAGAGCGGCCCATAAGGGTGGGCGGGCAGCCGCGTCCACTCGATCTGCAAGTGATGAGCGCGCGAAATGCGGCCATGCCAGACCTCGCCAACCTCGCCATATTGCCTGCGGCCATTCTCTGTCCCGAGCACTGCCACACCATCGGCGATAACTATCTCGCCATTTGCCGCGCCGCCCGCATGACCAAACACAGGCGAGCCGGGATAATTCGTCGCCCGCGCCCAGGTGTTTTCTTCACTGTCATAGACCTGCACCAACGATACATTGTCAGTATTGTGCCAGCCCGATACGAGATAGATATACCGGTCCAAATGCGTAAACAGCACCGCATCGTCGACCGGCACAGGCATTTCAGCGAGTTCCCTGAAGCGATCCTTTTCCGGATCAAACGAGAACACTTCGGGCGTCGAGACCTCCGATCCATCTTCGGCGACACTATAGCCCCCGAACAGATAAATCAGGTTGCCCAGCGTCACAGCCGAGCTTGCAAGCCGTCCTTCGCGCACAGGCACATCTTTCAACCTGACACAGGGCGCGGAGGCGAGACGGCAGGCAAAGACCTGCCTGGAAACATCCTCATGCGTCTTGCCTGCGCCCAAGCCATTAAACGAATAAAGTGTGGCCTGTCCGCGTGCATCCGCAAGCGCCACAGCATTGTTCGATTGTGCGACTGGTAGAGTTCCGGGTGTTGGCGCTGGCGGCAGAGGAGCACTCGCGCAGCCGACCAGCGCCGCCGCCAGACCGATCAAACCCAGTTTCCGGATCAGACGTTTCATTTGAAACTTATCCGCTATGCAAAGCGCAGAGCTTGTTGCCGTCCGGGTCGCGCAGATAGGCGAG
>CAZXXY010000060.1:0-14932 GCA_964644755.1 uncultured Hyphomonas sp.
TATTTTGCGGCGGGTGAAGGTGGCCCGCCGCTGCAAGCGATGTGGCGCGAGGCGCGATGAAATCGGCGCCTTGCCAATCGTCATTGAGCCAATGGCTGTAGCCGACTCTGCTAAAGGAATTCAGGTTAGCCCCTCGGAATGGAATAGTTCGGGCTTTCGCGGGTCATGGTGACGTCGTGGACGTGGCTTTCGCGCAGGCCAGCGCCGGTGATTTGGACGAACTCGGCTTTGTCGTGCATTTCAGCGACGGTTTTGGCGCCGACATAGCCCATCGCAGCGCGGAGGCCGCCGACCATCTGGTGGACGATCGGATTCAGCGGACCTTTGAACGGGACCTGGCCTTCAATGCCTTCGGGCACGAGCTTGTCGGTGGCGGCGTCTTTCTGGAAGTAGCGATCCGCCGAGCCGCGGGCCATGGCGGCGAGCGAGCCCATGCCGCGATAGGATTTGTAGGAGCGGCCCTGATACAGGAAGACTTCGCCCGGGGCTTCTTCGGTGCCAGCGAACATGGAGCCCATCATGGCGGTGGAGGCGCCAGCGGCGAGGGCTTTGGCAAAGTCACCGGAAAATTTGATGCCGCCATCGGCGATGATTGGCGTGTCGGATTTGGCGGCCGCTTTGGCGCAGTCTTCGATTGCGGTGAGTTGGGGGACGCCCACACCTGCGACGATGCGTGTGGTGCAGATAGAGCCTGGCCCGATGCCGACTTTGACCGCGTCTGCGCCTGCGTCGATCAGGGCTTTGGTGGCGTCACTTGTGGCGACATTGCCTGCGATGATCTGGACCGAGTTTGAAAGTTTCTTGGCACGGGTGACGGCTTCGAGCACAGAGCGCGAATGGCCGTGGGCGGTGTCGATGACGACGGCGTCTGCGCCCGCTTCGATCAGGGCTTGCGTCCGGTCAAAGCCTGCATCGCCAACAGTGGAGGCGGCGGCGACGCGCAGACGGCCGCGTGCGTCTTTGGCGGAATTGGGGTTGAGTTGGGCCTTGTCCATGTCTTTGACGGTGAGCAGGCCGATGCATTGATTGGTGTCGTCAACGATGATGAGCCGTTCGATGCGATGCTTGTGCAGGAGTTTGCGGGCTTCGTCGGGGGTTGTGTCTGCGGTGGCTGTGACGAGGGACTGGGTCATCAGGTCCTTGACGGGGCGGGAGAGGTCTTCGGCAAAGCGCATATCGCGATTGGTGATGATGCCGACAAGGGTGCCGTCATCTTCGACGACAGGGATTCCGGAAAAGCCGCGTTTTTCTTTCAGCTCGATCAATTCGGCCAGTGTCGCGTTCTGGCCGATGGTCACGGGGTTCATGACCATACCGCTTTCGAACTTTTTGACCTGTCCGACTTCGCGCGCCTGTTCGTCAATGCTCAGATTGCGATGGATGACGCCCATGCCGCCTGCCTGAGCCATAGCGATGGCGAGCCGCGCCTCGGTTACGGTGTCCATCGCCGCCGATAGGAGCGGGATGTTCAGGTTGATCGATTTGGTGAGCCGAGTGACGGTGCTGACTTCGGAGGGAGTAACTTCACTTGCGCCGGGCTGGAGGAGCACGTCGTCAAAGGTCAGGGCTTGGCGGATTTTCATGATTGCAGCTTCCTTTTTGGCCTCTTAATGAAAGCCGCGCCGCTTGTGAAGTGAAAATTTCGCCTGAAGGGCTTCTTTTGATCAGTCAACGCACAGCGGCGGGGTGGCGCGGCCATTGTCAACGGATTGGAAGCAACCGAACGGGCTGTCATTGATTTGGCAGGTTCCGGTGACGGTTTCTCCGATTGAAGCGCCTGATCCGGTGTATCGGCAACCGCCCGTGCAATCGCTGGAATCCGAGCATGTTTGACCGGCATCGGCATAGGGCTGGATGCAGTTTTCCCAGCCAAGCAGACCGGCCCGGTGAACCTCTCCGCCTGCTGCTTCGCATTTGGCGCGTTCAGCCAGTGTTGCACGTTCACCCTCGAATGAAATCCGTTCATATGCTGCCTCATCTGCCGGGGTGGCGTCTACGGACGCATCCGGGACTTCGGGCGGCGTGGAGGCGGTGTGGCAAGCCGTCAGCACACCCAGTGCCGCGATAACTCCAATCAGATATTTCAGCATAGTGTCCTCCGTTTTATGTCCCTTGTCGGTCGAGACTAGGCGGAGAAAACGGTTAGATTATGGCCGTTGCCAAGCGGCGCGGGTTTGCTAGGCGGAGGGGCACATATCCCAGGCGTGTCCGCCATCATCGGGCAAAGCGCCAATGGCGACAAGATTGACGATGAACTCTGAAGCGCTCTCGCAGAAGCTCCATTGGGCGTTCCATTTTTCCTCGGTGTGGATGGCGCGGGTTTCGGGATCAACGACCATGATGAAGGGGGACCAGACGCGGTGCCAGCCGCGTGCGCGGGCCATGTCGGTGACACCGATTTTATCAGCGAAGGCCAGCCCGTTCGGCGTGCGCGCATGCAGGCGGACAATGCTGATCTGGAAATTGGACTTTGTCTCGGCGCTCATCGCATCGCGCTGGGCGGGCGTGAGTTTCTTGATGAAGTCTGCGGTTTTCCACGGCGCGTCGGGATTGAAGTTTTCGCCGTCAAAGACTTTGCAATAGGGGCATTCATTGAACCCCCAAACCACCATGAGCGGTGTGCCGCGCTCTTTGGCCGAGGTGAGTGCGGCTTCGTACAGGGTCTCCGTGTCTATGCAGGCGTGATAGATGGCATCGGCCGGATCGCCGGGGCATCCGCCTTCGGGCTGCATGGCGGCATAGTCGACAGCGTCGACAAAAAGGTCTTGTTGGTTTCCGCCGCCACAGGCTGCGAGGAAGGCGATAGCGGCGAGGAAGGTCAGAATGCGAAGGGGCATTGTCGTGTCTCTTGGGTCGGTGTGATTTAACTTTGTTGGTTGCGTAACAGGGTTTCGAAATAATCGATTGTGCGTTTTAAGCCATCCTGCCATTCGATCTGGGGCTGCCAGTCGAGCGTGGTTTTGGCCAGAGAGATGTCCGGTTTGCGTTGGCGCGGGTCGTCGGAGGGCAGAGGTTTGAAGGTGACTTTGGAGGCTGATCCGGTCATTTCGACAATGGTGGTGGCGAGCGCTTCGATTGTGATTTCCACCGGATTTCCGAGATTGATCGGGCCAGTGATATTGGCCTCGCTGTTCATCAGCTTTAAGAGGCCGCTGACAAGATCGTCAACATAGCAGAATGACCGGGTCTGCTGACCATCACCAAACAGGGTGATCGGTTCATTTGTCAAAGCCTGCAGGATGAAGCTGGAGACGACACGGCCATCATTAATGTGCATGCGGGGGCCGAACGTGTTGAAGATGCGGGCGACTTTGATCTCGACGCCATGTTGACGGTTATAGTCGAAGAAGAGGGTTTCGGCAGCGCGCTTGCCTTCATCATAGCAGGAGCGGACCCCGATCGGGTTTACATTGCCCCAATAATCTTCTGTTTGGGGATGGATTTCGGGGTCGCCATAGACTTCGGAGGTCGAGGCTTGCAGGATCCTTGCATTGAGCCGTTTGGCCAGTCCGAGCGCATTGATCGAGCCATGAACGGATGTTTTCAAGGTTTGGACGGGGTCGCGTTGATAGTGGATCGGTGCGGCCGGACACGCCAGATGATAAATCTCGTCGGCTTCGAGATAGAGCGGGAAGGTAATGTCATGGCGTACCAGATCGAAATTTCGATGTCCGATCAGATGAATGACATTTTGTCGTGAGCCTGTGTAGAAATTGTCGACGCAAATCACTTCATGGCCTGCCTCGATGAGCCGGTCGCACAGGTGCGAGCCGACAAAGCCAGCGCCACCGGTGACAATGATGCGTTTGGGCGTTGAGAGGCTCATAATCATGCTTTCGATGCGTTGGAGCGTGGGCTTTTGAAACCTGTCGCGACAACAAAGATTTCCGGTGAGCCGGCGCGGCTGGAAGGAGGTTTGATGTGTTTGACCGTTTTGAAATTATGGTTGAGCGTGTTCAGGACTCCGGATGTGGCCCCGCCCTGAAAGACTTTGGAGCAGAAAGCGCCGCCGGGCTCAAGATGTGTCAGGGCAAATTCTACGGCGATTTCAACCAGCGCCACGGTGCGTAGGTGATCGGTCTGGCGGTGGCCGGTGGTGTTGGCAGCCATATCCGAGAGGACGAGATTGGGCGGCCCTGACAGGCCTGTCAACATTTGGGCAACGGCCTCGGGATCGTTGACGTCGCCTTCGATGATATGGACACCCGCGAGCGGATCGACGGGTAACAGATCAATGCCGACAATCTCACGCAGCCCGCGTAATTGCAGCACTTGCAGCCACCCGCCGGGTGCACAGCCGAGATCGACGACCCGCTGCCCTTTTTTGAGTAGGCCGGTTTTCTCGTGAATTTCGAGCAGTTTGAAGGCGGCACGGGCGCGATAGCCCGCGTCTCTGGCCTTTTGGACATAAGGGTCAGACAGTTGTCGCTCGATCCATTTTTTGGAACTTTCGCTCTGGGCGTTATGTGCGGTCACTTTGCGCGCATTGACGCGGCGACCGGATGTGTTTCCGGGCGGTTTTGCCGGTCTTTTCCAGCGTCGTTTGCCATCATCCGTCATGGGGCGCTCCATTGCTTGGCGCGTGGGTCGAGTTGCTCGGGGGCAGACCGTTGGCGGCGGCGGATCTGGTTTTGCGTCCCCTGTTTGATCGCCGCCGGCGGGATTTTCGGCGCCCATGCATCATGCTGAGCAGCAAGCCTTCACGCAAGCCTCGATCTGCGACGCGCAGGCGCGAACACGGCCAAAGTGCGAATGTTGCTTCGAGAATGGCGCAGCCTGCGAGCATGAGTTCGGCGCGATCCTCGCCGACGGTCGGGATCCGAGCGCGCTCCTGAAGAGAGCTGGCAGTAAATTCGGTGATGGTTTCTTGCGCTTGTGCCTGGGTGAGCCAATGGCCATCGACTTTGTCGCGGCGATATTTTTTCAGGCCAAGCCGGATACCGGCAAGGCAGGTGACTGTACCTGATGTGCCGATCATATAGGCACTGTCTGATACGAGCTGGGGGGCGAAGGCCAGCCCGTTCTTCCAAGCGCCGAAGGTTTCCATCGCATGAAGATGCATTGCCTTGAACCGGTTGTCTTCGGCCTCTTGTGCAAAGGCTTCGGTCAGTGTCACCACACCGAGCGGGAAGGAGTGCCACGCGGTAATTGGCAGCGTGTTGACCAGCGTCTTGATATCTCGCTCGGGATGGGCCGAGAGATCGATAAAGGCTACTTCCGTCGATCCGCCGCCAATGTCGAGGACCATGACAAATCTGGCGTCCGCTTCGATCAGGTCATGACACCCGATAACGGCAAGTTTTGCTTCCTCCTTGGCGCTGACGATCTTAAAGCTTAATTTCGTGCGGTGCTGGACTTCGCGAATGAAGTCTGAGCCATTTTCGGCTTTACGGCAGGCCTCCGTGGCAATGCATCTGACATGTCTGACGCCGAGCTGTTTGAGTTTCTTCCGGATCGTGAGGAGGGCGGAAAACGCCCGTTCCATCGACAGGTCGGAGAGCCGTCCCGTCGCCGAGAGGCCTTCTCCCAAGCGGACGATTTGTGAATGGGAATCGACCACGCGAAAGCCGTCACCTGCACGTTTTGCAACAAGCAGACGACAATTGTTTGTTCCCAAATCAACCGCCGCATATAGCGGTGGTTTGTGTTGCCGACTATGCGTTGTTGACTTGCGCCCAGCCAGCTTATTCGTCATAGGCATGATACGCCCAACTTATTTTTCGTTGGAAACTGAGTAACACATGGTTTGTACATAATCGATGGTTCTAGAGCTTTTTAAATTTTTCGGGCGAAAGAAGTCGCCGGTTGATGACACTGTTCCAAGCCCGGTCGAGGCTGATGTTCCGGTTCATCGTGCTGGCCCTTTGGAGCGCAAGGCCAAGTATTCGATTGGTGAGGTGCTTCGGCACCGCATTCATCCGTTTCGGGGCGTCGTTTTCGATATTGATCCCGAATTCTCGAATACCGAAGAATGGTACGAGTCGATCCCGGAAGAGGCGCGGCCTCATCGTAATCAACCCTATTACCATTTGTTTGCCGAGAATGAGAGCAGTCATTATGTGGCGTATGTGTCCGAGCAAAATCTCGTTTATGATGACAGTGGCGAGCCTTTGACACATCCTGAAATTCTAGATGTCTTCGATCATTCAGAGGCGGGTTACGCGCTCAAAGTGCACCACACGAATTAATTCTGCCTCTGGCAAACGATATGAACCGGGTGAATTTGGCCGACCTATTGGTATTCGTCGTCCAGATTTGTGATTTGGGTCACAATATCGCGCGAAGACGGTTTCGCTGGGGCCCCATTAATGGAAATCCACCGCAGCATATTAAGCCGTGCCATTTCGATCGCTTTATAGATTTCCGCATCGAAATGCCCGTCGCCAGATGTATCGGCAGCGATGCTTTCGGCAAAACGCTTGAGATTTTTGTGCAGTTCCCGCGCAGATGTCACTTTGCTTAAACCGATATCTTCAGCGTCGCCTGTTATATCGAACATTGAGGGCACCACAGCGATCTTGTCTGCCTCATGGTTCTTTGTGTCTGTCATTTTGTCCTCCGCCCGGTCCCCAGAGTTTATCTGGATGATTTTCAGCCCGTTTGCTACTGGGCAAAAGTTGGGGTTTTGGACTAAATGAGGCCGATTGCCGTAGCGACAACGCAGGCTTGGGTTGTGTTTCTCGCATGTAGCTTTTTACGTGCGCGGAATTGAGCATCTTTGACGGCCGCTTTGGAAATTTGCAGGACGCTGCTGATTTCAGAGATTGAACAGCCGACAGATGAACATAGCAAGACTTCCCGCTCCTGTTGGCTCAAGGTGATGTTGACGTCTGGTGCTGAAGGCGTGAGGCTTTCGAGTTTGTCGACCAGCGCAATGCAGAGGGATTCGATGTAAGAGAGGGTCTCCGGGGGATGATTGAACTTTTGTGCCGATGTCGAGACCACGGCTCTAAGCTCGCCTGTATCGTTCAGAACCGGCACCACATAGCCCTCGCAAACACCAAATCTGATTGCTTCGTTGACCAGTTTCTGGCCGAATTTGGATCTCGGTAAGTGCGCTTCATACCAGAGGTAGGGTTTTTTGGTCGTCCGGATGATTTGCGATATTGGATCTAGCAGGTAGCCGCGACGTTCGAACCATATTTGCAGTAAGGCTTCAGGCCAGTTTGAATAGGCATAGTGTTTGCCGCCGAGAAATGCCAATTGGGCCTTGGCACTGCCGACAATATAGAAGGGAATGTCCAGCTTTTTGAGTTTCGCCTCAAAGTCCGCGAGGACTTTACGAATTTCGGCCTGATGTGACGGCATTATTTTGGCTTGTATAGGGGCGCTCTTTGGGTCGCCAGACTCGTCTATGCCCTCACCATCCTGCACTTTCATCTCCCAAGCGAACGGCCAGTTTCTAGTGCCTGGCTGCCTTCCCTGAAAATTCTATACAAACCAAAGCGGCCGCATGAAAGTGTAAATTGCATAGGATTGCTATCATGGGTGTCGAGATAATCTGTGTTCTGGCGCAGAAAGCCTAGCTATCTTTCGATTTGTGAGCGAGTGTTGCGGCATTGGCTTCCCAGTTCTGGCCGTCAAACGCGCAAATGGTGACGTCGAGGCTCTGCCAATCGTCGAGGCAGCGCCATGTCACTGCAATGCCATCGGGGTTCGAGCGCGGGATGTAATAGCTTTTGACGCCGCATGTTTTGCAGAACAGGTGTTGGGCCGCGCCGGTGTTGAAAGTGTAGCGGGTGAGGTTGTCTTCGCCTTGCAATAATTTGAAACGGCTGGCCGGGACAATGACGTGAATGTTGCCGGACATGGCGCAAATCGAGCAATTGCAGTCCTCGACTTCGAAGGCTTTTGGCAGCTCCACTTCAAACCGCACTGCGCCGCAATGGCACCCGCCGGAGTGCGTGGCCAGCTGTGCCACTTATGTTGCCTGCGCTTCGATTGTCTGGAGCATCGTGATGGCACATTCGGAGATGACGGCACCGGGCGGGAAAATCGCAGCGGCCCCTGCGGCTCGAAGTGCATCAAAATCCTGCGGGGGGATTACGCCACCGACAATGATGGAGGTCTTGGCGGCGCCTTCATTGCCGAGGGCGCGGCGGAGCTCGGGCACGAGGGTCAGGTGACCTGCGGCAAGCGATGAGGCGGCGATGATATCAACGTCTGCCGCAAGTGCATCGGCGGCAGCTTCCTCGGGGGTCTGGAACAGCGGGCCGATGACGACATCCCAGCCAAGATCGGCAAGGCCCGAGGCGACAACTTTCTGCCCGCGATCATGGCCGTCCTGGCCCATTTTGGCGATGTAGATTTTCGGCTTACGCCCATTCTCGGCTTCGAACTCGGCGGCAAGGGATTTTGCGTCGTCGCCTTTGGGGGTGCCGTCGACGCCTGCGCCATAGACGCCGCTGATCGAGCGGATAACCGCTTTGTGGCGACCATCGGCCGCTTCGACAGCATCGGAAATTTCGCCGACCGTCGCTTTGGCGCGGGCGGCATCGACGCTCAGGGCAAGTAGATTGCCTTCGCCTGAAATGGCGGCCTGTTTGAGCGCGGCCAGGGCGGCGTCTACCTCTGACTGGGTGCGCTCGGCGCGGAGCTTGGCGAGCTTGTCGAGCTGCATCTGGCGCACGGCGGCATTGTCGACCTTGAGAACAGGGACATCTTCGGCGGTGTCGAGATGGAATTTGTTGACGCCGACCACGGTTTGCTCGCCGCTATCAATGCGGGCCTGTGTGCGGGCGGCCGCTTCCTCGATGCGTAATTTGGGCAAGCCTTGCTCAATCGCTGCGGCCATGCCGCCCATGGCTTCAACTTCTTCGATATGGACCATTGCGCGCGCGGCGAGGTCGTGGGTTAGCCGTTCGACATAATAGGAGCCGCCCCACGGGTCGATTGTTTGGGGTGTTCCGGCCTCTTGTTGCAGGAACAATTGTGTGTTGCGGGAGATGCGGGCGGAGAAATCTGTCGGCAAAGCGAGGGCTTCGTCAAAGCTGTTTGTGTGCAGACTTTGGGTCTGTCCGCCTGTGGCTGCGATGGCTTCAAGGCAAGTGCGGGTGACATTGTTGTAGACGTCTTGGGCGGTCAGCGACCAGCCGGAGGTTTGGCTGTGCGTGCGTAGGCTGAGGGCTTTCGGGTTTTTCGGCTCGAACTGTTTGACGAGCTTTGCCCAGAGCAGTCGGGCCGCGCGCATTTTGGCGACTTCCATGAAAGTGTTCATGCCAATCGCCCAGAAGAAACTCAGGCGCGGGGCAAAGGCATCGACATCGAGGCCAGCGGCAAGGCCAGCGCGGATATAGTCGACCCCGTCGGCGAGTGTGTAGGCCAGTTCGAGGTCTGCCGTCGCGCCCGCTTCCTGCATGTGATAGCCGGAGATGGAGATTGAATTGTAGCGCGGCATGCTCTGCGAGGTGTACGCGAAAATGTCCGAAATAATCCGCATCGAGATTTTGGGCGGATAGATATAGGTGTTGCGGACCATGAACTCTTTGAGGATGTCGTTCTGGATGGTGCCTGCGAGCTTGTCCGGGCTGACGCCTTGTTCTTCGGCGGCAACGATATAGAGCGCCATGATTGGCAGCACAGCGCCGTTCATCGTCATCGAGACGGACATTTCGTCGAGCGGAATGCCGGAAAACAATGTGCGCATGTCGAGGATTGAATCAATCGCAACGCCGGCCATGCCGACATCACCGGCGACGCGCGGATGGTCGCTGTCATAGCCCCTATGGGTGGCCAGATCGAAGGCGACCGAGAGGCCTTTCTGTCCGGCGGCGAGGTTGCGGCGGTAGAAGGCGTTGGAGTCTTCAGCGGTCGAGAAGCCGGCATATTGGCGTACGGTCCAGGGGCGCTGTGTGTACATGGTTGGGTAGGGCCCGCGTCCGAACGGGGCGAGGCCGGGGAAGTCATCGAGATAGTCGAGCTCTGCTGTGTCGGCGGCGTTATAGCTTGCCTTTAGCGGGATGCCTTCGGGCGTGTCGCCCACGCCTGTGGCTGCTGGTGCGCTGGTGGTTTGCGGCTCGGTGCCGAAGGCGATTTTGGAGAAGTCTGGAAAACGGCTCATTGTGTGATCCCCAATTCGGCATGGGCAAGTTCAAGCGTGGCAATCAGGTCCACGCCGATATAGATGAAGCTGTCCAACCCGGCGGCTTTGTAAGCTGTTTCCTTGTCGCCGGGTTTGCCCGCCAGATAGAGGCGTTGGGCGCCTGCGTCTTTGAGAGCCTTGGCGGCGGCTTCGGCCTGGTCGGCATAGGTCGCGTCGCTGCCGCACAGGACGGCCAAGGCGCAGCCGGACGCGCGGAAGGCAGCGATGAGTTCCGGGATGTCCGCAGGCGGGACAGGGGCGTTTTTCGCGTCGATGCCGCCAGCGGCAAACAGGTTGCTGGCAAAATCCACGCGGGCCGTGTGGCTGGCAAGAGAGCCGAGGGTTGCGAGGAATATGGCAGGGCGCTTTCCGGTTTTGCCGGTTTGGGCATCGGCATGGTCTCGCAGGCGCTCGAACGCTTCTGATAGACGCATTGGCCAGAGCGGAGAGGCGAGGTCTTCGCCTTTGGGAGGCGGGCAGGTTTCAGGAAGTGCGCTGGTCAGTTCCGCTTTGCCTTTGATGTTTGAGGTATCGGCGACAGGCGGGGTGATTTCGTCAAGGAGAGGAAACTCGCTGATGCCGGTTATCGGTGTTTTGCGGCGGGCGACAGAGCTTTGCAGGGCTTTGCGGGCGACGGCGACATCTGACTGGATTTTGTCATCGAGAAGCGCTGCGCCGAAGCCGCCATCTGCTTCAATCTGTTGAAACAGTCCCCATGCGGTTTGGCACAATTCGTCGGCATGGGTTTCGATGAACCATGCGCCGCCAGCCGGATCGGATACACGGCCAAGCTGGCTTTCTTCCTGCGCAATGATCTGGGTGTTGCGGGCCGTACGGCGGCCAAGTTCCTCGGCGACGCCTATCGCATCTGTAAAAGCGCGTAGGGTGACAATATCTGCGCCGCCGACGCCAGCGGCAAAACAGGCGGCAGTGTTACGCAACAGGTTTACCCACGGGTCGCGCTTGGTCAGCATACGGCGGGCACTGATGGCTTGGAGCCGCATCGGCGTTTGCGGCAGGCCGAGGGCCTCAAGGCAGCGGGCCCAGAGGCGACGGGCAGCGCGCAGGCGTGCAATCTCGACGCCGTAATTGGGACCGATGGACAGGGCGAATACGAGTTTGGGTGCGATGGTTTCGGGCGGCAGGCCTGCTGCGTCGAGCCGTTTGAGCGTGTCGATGCCTTGCGCGATCAGTCCGGCAAGCTCCTGAGCCTCGGTTGCGCCCGCATCATGCATGGCGGTGGCATCAATGCGGATGAAGCTGGCTGCGGGCAGTGCGTCCAAAAGCGGGGTGATCAGGTGGCTGGTGCGGGCGAAAGCGCTGTCGAGGCTTTCTTCCAGGGTTCCAAGACGCGAAAGCGCGGCGAGCGGGCAGAGGTTAAACGCGAGTTTGGCGGTTTCGGGGCTGGTTTGAGTGGCGGCCCAATCGGCAAGCTGGGCGGCAGCTTCCAAGCCGTATCCAGCCGTGGCGCCTGCGGCATCAAGGGCGATGGTGGCGAGGCTGGCATCTATGCCGCTCAGGGCTGTGGCCATGTCGGAGGTGGAGGCAATGGCGCAGCCCTGTTCGCCGCTGGGGTCGATAACAATCTCGATGGAGCTGACGCCGCGCTCAAGGTCGCGCAGGATTTCCTGGTTTGTGGCGGCAGGGTCCGGGTGGCGAAAGCTCTGGCGGATGTCCCATGGCAGGAACCGGTCGCGCTCGACGTCTGGTGCGCGCAGGAAGGGCGCTATGCCGGGGTGTCCAAGCGGGTCCGAGGCAGACGGCCAATCGGCTTCGCGGTAGAGCGGCTTGATGGTCAGCCCGTCGGCTGTGGTCCGGTTCAGCCGGTCAGGATTTGCGCCCTTGAGCGCCTTGGACACCGCCTCGCGCCATTGGCTCTCATCAGCGTCAGGAAAGGCGCCGGACAGGGATAGAAATTCGCTTGGCATATGGCCCTCATCAATATTCTGGCTCAACTGGCCAAAACCAGCATGAAAGGTCAAGAGGACGAATGGGCGCGGGGGTTTGCGTTATTCGGAGTTGACAGCTTGGTTGTGTGGTGAATTGCAAGAGGGTGGCAGTCATTTGCGTCGCGTCAATCTTGCGCTCGGAGGCTAGCGAGGTAGGTTGGGGTAAATCGGTTTTTTTGGAGAAATATTATGGCTTTGCCTCCTGTGTTACAGAATTTGCGTGTTCCGGTGATTGGCTCGCCATTGTTTATCATTTCGGGGCCTGAGCTGGTGATCGCCCAATGCAAAGCCGGCATCGTCGGTGCGTTTCCGAGCCTGAATGCGCGGCCCGGGCATGTGGTGGATGAATGGCTCGATCAGATCACGACCGAGCTGGCGGAATGGGACGAGAAAAATCCGGAGAGGCCGTCAGCGCCATTTGCGGTCAATCAGATCGTACACAAATCAAATGACCGGTTGATGCATGATGTCGAACTGTGTGTGAAATACAAAGCGCCGATCGTGATCACCTCGCTGGGCGCGCGGACCGAGGTCAATGACGCGATCCATTCTTATGGCGGTATCGTGCTGCATGACATTATCAATATTGTCTTTGCACACAAGGCTTTAGAGAAGGGCGCGGATGGGCTTATCGCGGTTTGCGCTGGCGCTGGCGGTCACGCCGGAACGCTCTCGCCCTTTGCGCTCATTCAGGAAATTCGCCAGTTCTTTGACGGGCCTTTGGCGCTGTCCGGCTCGATTGCGAGCGGCGGCGCGGTGGCGGCGGCGCAAGCCATGGGCGCAGATCTGGGCTATATCGGATCGGCGTTTATTGCTTGTGACGAGGCGCGCGCGGTGGATGGATACAAGGACATGATCGTGGATTCCAAAGCGGGTGACATTGTCTATTCGAACCTGTTTACCGGCGTTAGCGGGAACTATCTCGCGCCCTCGATTGCCAAGGCGGGACTGGACCCGAATGACCTTCCCGAGAGCGATCCGAGCGCGATGAATTTTGGCTCTGGCGGCAATCAGGAAGCCAAAGCGTGGAAGGATATCTGGGGCTGCGGGCAAGGCATTGGCGCGGTTCAGGACCGGATGCCGGTCGAGGCTTATGTGGCCAAGCTCGAGCGCGAATATAATGAGGCCCGCGCCAAGCTCGCCGCGCAGACGAGCTATGGCCGTGCCATCGTCTAATCCGGTCGGATAGGCGCGGGGGTATCCCGCAAAAAAGGTACTCCACTCGCGGGCCGAAAACTCCGGAACTCACTCCATAAGAGCATCGCTCGCGGCGGACTTATCCGACAGCGCGTGTGCGCTGGTAAAGTCTCCTTCAGATTGACGAGACAGCTTGTTGCTGCTTCCGGCGTCGAAGGGGACATTGGCTTGGCGGCTTCAACCGCCCAAAGTAAGACGCTAGGTTGTGTTATTTGGAAATGTAGTTCTATATACAAAGGCCAAAAATAGGAATCCCGATTTTCTTCTCGCTTCTGAAAAGGCTTGTAAAATACGGATGAAAAAAGCCGCCATTTTTCTTTTCATAGTCTATGCTTCGGTATGCTGGATGGCGTGGGGAGACCAATCGGCGGCGCAAGATAACGCTGACGGCAGTACGACGCCGTTAATCAGAACGGATGATGGAAGTCTCGGGATAAATATCTCCATCGGGCCCAACAAGGTAGAGTATACTGCCATAATTGACACTGGTGCTTCACGTACAGGGATCACGGAAACAACTGCAACTACTCTTGGTTTGCGCCCCACGAAAGAACAATTTACAGCGCAAACTTTCTATGGTGATTTTCAATTTCCTATTTCTGCGCGTACACACTGGACGCCGCAGGGGCTGAATCACGACTTGGAAGTTTCCCCTGCCATATTTCTCGATGCATTCTTTGAAACAGAGGCCGGGCGCGTTCTTCGAGGTGCCTTTGAACCTTCCGGTATAATACTCGGTTCCGACACTTTGAATGCAACTTCTTGGATACTTGACTTGTCGGAGATGACGCTACAGCTAACATCGGATAGTGACGTATCTTTTGATAAGCCTATTCCCGCTATAGAGACACGTTTGTGGGATACAAGATCTAACTGCTTAGCTGATACTGGGCTACCAAACTATCCACATATCCTCGTGCTGCCAACACACCCTATCCACGCTTTTTTAACTGCTTCTGGAAAACCATTTCAGCTTCGGCCAAGTCCTTTTTTTGAAGGCCAGCAGGTGCGAGTTTATTATGACCCCGAGGGCACAATAGAGGGCCTTAATGGAACGGGAATTACAGTTGCCATCCTAGATAATCCAGATACAGATCGCGGAGGCACGTTAACTGAGTGTATCATCGGACTGGAGTATCTACAATCCAATCGCTTATCTTATGATGCTCGTTCAAGCCAAGCCTCCCTACAAGGCAAGTTACCTCTTGCTCGATACAATCGCTCGGGCTTAACCGATATGATAACCGCTCCTTCAGCAAATGGAATAGCTTTTGAAATCGAGAAATTAGAATCAGACAGCCCAGCTTTTCAAGCGGGGCTTCGCAAAGGAGATCTCATTCTAACGTTCAACACACGACCGCTTCCAGAATATACAAGGCAGAGCTTGATGTCAGTTCTCAGTGCCTCCGCGGGGACCAATATAAAAATTCAGTATTCGAGGCCCAATGAAGCAGAAATCTTAGATACTGTCATTATCTTACAAGACACTCTCTTAGATTGATTTATGGAGCTGCATCAGTCGCCGTCTTGACCATTCAGTCAGCTTTGCACAAGCGTCCTAAACTCGCCCCAGAACGGACGCACGGGATGTCCGCTTCTGCGATAGAGCAGGGGCAGCTAGAGAACCTGCTTGAAATCTATCCAACAGGAGTGGTCTGCTGACCATTGTTCGGGCTTGAGAGATCGGGTTTGAGCGATGTTGTTT
>CAZXXY010000061.1:0-1250 GCA_964644755.1 uncultured Hyphomonas sp.
TGACCGGCCAGTTCGAGCAGCACATTCGCGCCGTTGCAGGCTGGCCGCTTGGTCCGGTAGACCGCCTTTTCGATGTCGAGATGGACAATCTTCTCGGCACGCAGATCAGCCGCATCCCCGCCGACTTCCATCCCGACACACGGATTGTCCCTTATGGCAAGACCGAGCCGCGCGCGGGCCGCAAAATGGCGCATATCACCAAACGGGTCCGCCGCACCTAGGCCGCGATCAACACCCTACCGCCCCTTGGCCCGCTCCAATGCCTCCAGCACGGGACCGGCAACCCGCCCCGCCGCTTGGCCGAATTTCATCGCGCCGGTCAGACGCGTCGCAATGTAATCATCGAGCGCAGCCTCGTCCGTCTCGTCAAGCCAGCGCAAAAAGATCAACGGCAAGACCGCCGCCAGCAGCCCGCGTTTGGAATATTTGTTATAATCCTCGGACGCGTCACCAATACCGGTCCAGATCATGTCGGCCACCGACCATGTGCGCTGAACAGCGTCCCCTGCCGCCCAAGGCAGAAACCCCCGCACGCTCGCCTTGCGGGCCGCTTCGCGATTGGGCGCGAGCGCTGCGAGCCATGCTTTCACCCCGAACGCCACTTTTTCGCGCACGCCGAGCCCCTCAAGCGCCGTTTCGGTCAACTCTGCCGCCGCGACGCTCTCCGCAGCTTCAAAAAAGCCATCCACCAGATCGGCAAGCCCGTTCGGTGCGGCCAAAGCCTGTTCTCCGGCATCAAGACCGGCCTCTTCGGCCGCCCGATCGGCCGCCATCTGCGTCCAGCCATCAAACGGGACATGCGGCAGCATCGCGCTGATCCAGCGGGCGCGTAGGGCAGAAGAGGGGCTAACGGTCATATCAACTCAGGTGTAGGCAAGCGGGCAAAGGCGTGTTAAGGACGCCCCTCGTGGTTATAGCATGACCATAACAGATTTTAGCATGCGGCATGTTTGTGATGCCAAGCGGTATGAAAATTCAGGAGATTTTGCGATAGTACAGATCATTGTGCGCGATAATAATGTGGACCAGGCGCTACGGGCTTTGAAGAAAAAGATGCAGCGCGAAGGCCTGTTTCGGGAAATGAAAGCTCGCAACCATTTCGAAAAGCCGTCTGAAAAGAAGGCCCGCGAAAAGGCAGAAGCTGTCCGTCGTGCGCGCAAACTGGCCCGCAAACGCGCCCAGCGCGAAGGCATCGTGTAAACCGCACGGATTGCTGACAGAAGATCAAAAAACCCCTCTGGCATCGGCCA
>CAZXXY010000061.1:1350-14433 GCA_964644755.1 uncultured Hyphomonas sp.
CGATAGACTTTCGTCGACAGCCACAAAATCACAAAGGAGGTCACCGCCATCAGCCCGATCTGGGCGGCGATAGTCCAGATTGACGGGTCATTCGGCACCCGCAAGATCAGCAGGAAGGGCGTAAAGATCGGCACCCATGACACCGCTTCGACAATCGGAGACGTCGGATCATTAAAGGCCAGCATGATCATAAACATCGGCATCATCAGGATCAGAATAAGCGGACTGAGCAGCGTTTGCGCTTCCTGTACCGTGTCGCACAGAGAGCCAAGCGCCATAAAGATCGAGCCATAGATCAAATAGCCGAAGAAAAAGCTGAACAGGGTGGGGATCAGGATTTTTGCCTGTAGCCCCGCGCCAATGATTTCAAACATCTCGGCGCGCATATCCGGCGGCACTTGGCTTGCCCCGACCACGGTGATGACCGTGCCGAGAATTGCCCACGTGCCCATCATTGTCGCTGTGACACCGAGCACAGCCATCAGCTTGCCCGCCAGCAATTGCGGCAGTCTGAGCGAGGTCAGCAATGTATCGAATATTTTGTTGCTGCGCTCTTCAATCGTTCCCATCAGCAAATATTGCCCCGTCGAGAACAGAACCAGCCAGAGGAAGTAGCAGATGCCCAGCGCCATAAACCGCGGGGCCTGATCTGCAAATGTCACCTCATTGCCCGCCGACGCTTCCTCTTCAAGCGTGCGCACACGTTTCTGCTCGATCTTCGGCGCGGCCTCATCGGCGCGATCGAGAATATCCGGATCGACATTGGCCCGGGTCAAAAACTGTTCGCGCGAGACATTGCGGGCCACGCGGTTCATCCGCGAGGTCAGCCCGTCAACATTGATCTCCTCGCTCCAATACTGAATGGCGCTGCCATCATCAGGCACAATGATGACGGCAAACAGCGGTTTGCTGCCGTCAGGGCCGTCAATTTCGCGTTCCCCCAATAGCCATGGGCGCAGCGCGTCAATGGTCGTGGCGGGCGGCTCTACGCGGATAAAGTCGAGTTGCGCAGAACTTTGATCGGCCGCAGCGGCAATCTCTCCATTGATCTCGGGGTCCAATCCAACGCGGTCCGTCAATTGGCCAATGGCTTCGGCGATCTCTTCATTGTCGCGCACAAAGGACTCTTCAATGGCGGGGCCATAGACAGGACTGTTCTCGACGACAGCATAATAGCGCACCGTGGTCGACGAGGCCGCCCAGCCGCCCATCAGCGCGCCAAACAGGACCAGCAGCGGCATGGCGGCCATGCCGAGCCAGAAACCCCAGGCCGAAACATAGCTCATATAGTCGCGTCGGAAGACAAGGAAAACATTACGCATCAGGCTGTCACCTCCTCTACAGGGCTTGGCTCGAAGGCATCAGCCTCCTGCGGTCCGGCAAGTTTGACAAACACATCGCGCAATCGCGCCTCATCCGGCATAAAGCCCACCACAGGCACCTGCGTCTCGATCGCCGCGCGCAGAACATCTTGTGCATTGCGGCCCTGATCAAGATCAACGCGCCACCAATTTGTGTCGCCTTCGCTCGCGTCTTTGACGGCATTGAAGCCTTTGGCCGACAGGGCGCTGGCAACATCGAAACCATCGCGCACACCAAGACGGGCTCCCCGTCCAAGCACATCAAAAGCGTCTTGCAATGAGCCGTCGAACACTTTCTTGCCGCCGGCCATCATAATGATCGAATCGCAAAGCCGTTCGGCATGTTCCATCACATGGGTCGAGAACAGAATGGTCGCGCCGCGTTGATGCTCCGCCACGATCATATCTTCAAGCCCTTGTTGGTTGACCGGATCGAGGCCCGAAAATGGCTCGTCCAGAATAAGAAAATCCGGCTTGTGCGCCAGCGTTGACAGGATCTGGACCTTCTGGGCCATGCCTTTTGAGAGTTTCGAATTTTTGGATTTGGCAAATTTCCTCAGGCCTGCCACCTCCAGAAGCTCGTCGGCGCGGGCAAAAGCTTCTTTTTTCGACAAGCCTTTGAGGCGGGCGAAATAGGCAATCGTCGTGCGCGGGGTCATTTTTTTGTAGAGGCCGCGTTCTTCGGGCAAAAACCCGACACGGTGCAGGCTTTTCTGGTTAGGCGTGCCGCCAAACAGAGCCACCGAGCCTTTGTCGGCATTCATAACCCCAAGCGCCATACGCAGGCTCGTCGATTTGCCAGCACCATTTGGCCCCAGAAAGCCGACAATGGAGCCTTGGGGCACCGTCATGCTCAAATCATCGACAGCCGTAAAGAAGCCAAACCGCTTCGTTGCATTGGTAATCACAAGGGGTGTTTCAGACATTCAGCGCGCCTCCATTAGAACCGACCTTATAATGTTTATCGATAATTGGAAGTGGTATTTTGAATTCAATAAATCAACCGATTGCAGGCAATAAAAAACGGGACGCCAGAGATGATCCAGACGCCCCGCCAATTGATAGAGTGTCGCTAGCCTGCGGCGCCGAAGAGCATAATACAGATCTGCACAATCACCGCGAGGGCGGATAGGATCACCACGGTCGCAATCCATGCGCTGCCCAGGCCCAGAAGCAAGCCGCCGACAATGCCGGTCACCGCGCAGAGGCCCAGAGCAACAAGCCAATTCATACCCAGTGCAACCGTCAGCGTTGAATAGGTGACCAGCAGAACGATGATAAAGCTCGTCCACACAGTGCCTGTGATAAAGCCCTGCCAGGTGCGGGTTTGTTCGGCGATATCCATTTCGCCATGTGTATATTCAGAGCCAGCCATGCGGCATCTCCCATCTGAAAATTTGTTCCTGCCCTCTCATACGCCGCCGGTCAGCCGGGTCAAGCGGGCAAAGGCGCGCAGTCGGGGGGAGGGTGTTCAGTTGAGCTGTTTTTTTGGCGGTTTGGGTGTCAGCGCCGCCGGAAGAGGGGTCGCCCCTATGCCTTCGTCGATCAGAGACTTGGCATCTTCAGCTGTAGCAGTCCCCCAAACCGGCCGGTCATCAATCTCGCCATAATGCATGGCCCGTGCTTCGGCGGGGAAGTCTTGGCCGACATAGTCATGGGTCTGGGCAATATGCTCGCGCACCGCTGCCATCATCTCGGCGGTCTTGGGCGCTGCTGGCGCGGCAGACGCCTTGCGCGGTATGGCCGGGGCCATAATCTGTTTGGAAATACGATGGCTCTGGCATTGGATGCAGTCGAGTTGCCCGGCGTCGGCCAGCGCATCATAGGCATCAGACGAGGCAAACCATGCCTCGAATTCGGCGTCACAATCTCCACATATCAGCGCATACCGGATCATGTGGCGTCGCTCTATGCCGCCAGAAGCGGGTCCAGCTTGCCCGCCATTTCAAGCGCGACCATCTCGTCACACCCGCCAATATGTTTATCGCCGACAAAAATCTGCGGGAACGTCCGGCCGCCATTGGAGCGCTGGATCATTTCCTGCTTCTTCTTCGCATCGCGTCCGGCTTTGATCTCGACCATATCCGCGTTTTTCTGCTTCAATATCTTCAGGGCCCGTATGCAATAGGGACAAAAATCCCGTGTATAGATTGTGACTTTGGCCATATTCGGGTCTTTCATGAAACTCTGTGAACGCTGCACTATATGGTAATATCTTGCGGTTTTACAACGCGCGCAAGCACCAAAACATCCACACGTTTCGCCCCCGCCTTGAGCAGCGCTCTGCTCGCGGCTTTCAAAGTCGCCCCCGTGGTGAGCACATCATCCACGAGCACCACCTGCTTGCCGGTGACTTTTTTCGCAGCGCGCCCTGATACGGCAAACGCCCCGCGCACATTTTTATAGCGGGCTTTTGCATTCAGGCCGGCTTGGGACGGTGTGGCGCGCACACGATTGAGAACTGTATGGCTTACGGGGCAACCGGCTTGCTCGCCCACAGCGCTGGCCAGCCAACCGGATTGATTGTAGCCGCGTTTGATCAGCCGGAAATAATGCAGCGGCACCGGCACAATCAGATCAGCCTCCGCAAGGCTCTCGCGCCCTGCTGTCACCATCCAGTTGGCCATCACTTTCAACCCGTCGCGCCGTCCGGCCCGTTTCAGGCCCAGAATCGGAATGCGGGATACATCATCATAGGTCAGCGCCGCATGTGCCCGCGTCCATAGGGGCGGTCTGGCAAGACAGGCCGCACACACAGTGTCCTCGCCCAGATCAATCTCCAGCGGCCGAGCGCAACGCCGGCACAAGGCTCCGGTCAGAAATGTCAGCGCTGCAAAATCCGCCGCCGAGAGCGCGCCGCGTGCCGGGTCTCCCGAAACCAGCGACCTTCCGGGCCACAGCGCATCGGCCAATCCTGACACTGCCCGCTTGGCGGTGGCGCGAATTGAGTGCATATCGCTGCTCATGGCCGATCCGTCTCCTCCAGCCCTGTTTGACCGTGCCCGCGTGAGGGCACATCGCGACCGCGCGGCCGCGCGGTTTGACCAGTATGACTTCCTAAAGGCGCGCGTGTCCAATGAGATCGTCGAACGTCTGGCCGACAATGCCCACAGTTTCGCCCATGCGCTCGATCTGGGATGCCATACCGGCAGTCTCGCCAGCGCTCTTGCCGAACATGATCCGGCCATGCGTCTTCAGGCGACGGACTTGTCTGCCTTAATGGTCGCGCGCGCCCGATCTGCCGGACTTGATGCACGCTGCATGGATGAAGAGCACCTGCTTTCGGGCGAGGGGGGGCTGGAGGCAGGTAAGCTTGATCTGGTCGCCAGCGCCTTGTCCCTGCACTGGGTCAATGATCTGCCGGGCACTCTGGTCCAGATCCGGCAGGTCTTGCGTCCTGACGGCCTGTTTCTCGGGGCCCTGTTTGGCGCGGGGACCTTGTCGGAACTGCGCCATGCTCTGGGCGAAGCGGAAATCGAGCTGACCGGCGGCGCCGCCCCGCGCATATCCCCCTTGCCTCGCCTGCAGGACATGGCCGCCCTGATGCAGCGGGCCGGTTACGCCCTACCGGTTGTCGATGTCGACCGGTTGACCGTCTATTACGCCAATCCGTTCAAGCTGATCGAAGATGTGCGGGCCATGGGCGAGCAGGCTGCCTTTGCAGATCCAGCCCCGCGCGGGTTGTCCGGGCGCATCCTGGCCCGAATGGCGGAGATATATATTGAGGAATATGCCGATGATCGCGGCAGAGTGCCGGCCACGTTCAATGTCATCTATCTGTCTGGGTGGTCGCCCGCGCCGAACCAGCCGCAACCAAAAAAGCGCGGCAGTGCGACGATCAGTCTGGCAGAAGGGATTGCGAGCACCCGCAACCGGGCGCGTAAATCGACTTAGAATACGATAGCGGCGTTTGCCTGGAGTCTAGGGAATGAAATCTTGACTAGCGATATTGTCGAAGGTCTCGGACGTTGCTTCGCCAGCAGCAGTCAGGGCACCGATAATTCCAAGTGACAATAGGGCGACCAGCAGGCCATATTCGATAGCCGTGGCACCATTTGTATCTTCAAGAAATGCCTTAAGACGAACCTTAAACATGTCAACTTACTCCTGCGCGCCATGGGACGCTAAATAATCAAACAGCGGGACATCCGCTGCGGGGGCTTTGTAGCGATGCAGGTCTTCCAAACGAACCCAGTCGAGCAACTGCCCTTCTGTTGCCGTGGGGGTTCCAGACCATACGCGACAGCCGAATAATGGCATGAGAAGGTGAAAAGTTGGATAAGAGAAACTGGCAAATTTTATCGGTTTTAGATCTTTTGGTGCGATTTTTATGGTTAATTCCTCAAAAAGTTCCCGAACAAGTGCTTTTTCGGGAATTTCTCCAGATTCAACCTTGCCGCCGGGAAATTCCCACAAGCCTGCCATGGCTTTGCCTTCGGGCCGCTTGGCCAGCAACACACGGTCATCACCATCGAATAGGGCTGCCGCAACCACTAGCAACAACTTCGTCATGTCCGGTAGGCTCCATTGATCTCGACATAGGCATGGGTCAGGTCACAGGTCCAAACCGTTGCGCTTGCCGTGCCAACGCCGATATCGGCGCGAATGCGGATTGAGTCCTGCGCGCAAATGGCGCTGGCGGTGTCTTCGTCATAATTTGGCGCCAGACCGCCATTTTCAGCCACTTGATGATCGCCAAACCAGATGTTCAGCCGATCCCGTTCGAGCGGTTCATCCGTTTTGCCGATCGCCATGACCACACGGCCCCAATTCGCATCGCTCGCAGCCAGAGCCGTCTTGACCAGGGGGGAATTTGCGATCGAGGCGGCCACGGTCTTGGCCGACTGTGCCGATTGCGCCCCTTCGACAGTGATTTCGATAAATTTGCTGGCCCCCTCGCCATCACGGACAATCTGATGGGCCAGATCGAGCAAGACCCGATGGAGGGCGGCAGAGAAGGCAGGAAGGCGAGGGTCTTCTGCCCCGGTGATCGGCGCGCTGCCCGATGCGCCGGTGGCAAACACCATCAGCGTGTCCGAGGTGGATGTGTCGCTGTCGACGGTAATGGCGTTGAACGTCGTCTCAACGTGTTCGCGCAAAATCCCGTCGAGCAGGGCAGGCGAGATGGCCGCATCGGTGAACACATAGGCCAGCATCGTCGCCATATTCGGCTGGATCATCCCCGAGCCTTTGGCAATGCCGCAAATTGCAATCTCGGTGTCCTCAAGCGTCAGCGTGGTGCCAGCACCTTTCGGGAAAGTATCTGTGGTCATAAAGGCCCGTGCGCAGGCTTGCCAATCGGGCGGCGCCAGCTTGGCGGCCATTTCGGGAATGATGCCGCCGACATAATTCGGATCCGGGAGCGGCTGGCCGATCACTCCCGTTGCGGCGAGAAAGCAGGTTTCGGCCCGAACGCCCAGCGTCGCGGTCAGGGCGGCGAGGGTGGCGGCGTTCTTGTCTCGACCGGCCAGACCGGTAAAGGCGTTCGAATTGCCCGAATTGGCCACAAGCGCACTGGCTTGGCCGCCGCCTCTCTCCAGCGCCTCGCGGCACCAGTCAATATCGACCGACCGCGTCGAGGAGCGCGTGAACACGCCGGCGCAATGTGTGCCCTCATCGAATTTGAACAGGAACACATCATCGCGCTCTTCCCCGCGCCCTGCATAGAACCCGCGCGAGCCGGTGCTGGCCATAACCCCTTTCACCACGGGCATTTCAGGAAAGCGCTCTGGCGCGAGAGGGGACAGTTTCAGGGCCATAGGTCGGGTCCGGTCTGGAGTGTCTGGTAAAGGCTCTTGTGGAATCGTTTGTGGCGTTTTGTCTACTCTTCCGGACTGTTTTCCGGAGCCGTTTCCGGAGCAGGGCCAGAGGTCTTGATAACCGCTTCGGCCCGCATCCTGCCAAGAATATCATTGATCTGCGAATAGGTCAGAAAGGTCACGATCTCAGGCCGCATTTCCTCAAGTGTTTTCGGTGCCCGCTGGCGGCGGTCCTCGACTTTGAGCACATGCCAGCCTGCTTCGCTCTCGAAAAGGTCCGAAATCTCTCCCACGGTTGTGTTGGCAATCGTGCTGGCAAAAGGTTCAGGCTGCTCGGCCGGGCCAATATATCCCAGGTCACCGCCATCAATACGGCTCGAAGCGTCAATCGAATATTTGAACGCCGTGGCAGAGAATTCCGCACCATTGCGCAATTCGGCAATAACCGTCGCGCCTGTCTCTCGATCGGCTGTGGTAATCAGGCTGATGCGCACTTCATCGTCAAGCTGCTGCAATCGAACCTGTTCGGTATACATTTTCTGGATCGCCTCTTCGCTGACATTGCGCGCGACAAGCTCCTCGATCAGCACATTGCTCAGAATTCTTTCCCGCGCCGCCCGCATGCGCGGAATGGCAATGTCCGAGCTGTCGAGGCCTCGGCGCACCGACTCCTGGGCCAGCAGTTTCTGATCGATCAGCTGGTCAAGAATGGTCTGGTAATCGACATGGTCAGGCTCGAACGGCTCTCCGGGCAGGACCACACCTTGCGTGGTCGCCTCGAGTTCCAAATTGGCAAGATAGATCGGTTCCCCGTTGACAATCGCCGCTGTTTCCCCCTCGACCCGCACCGTCGCCGGCGCGGTTTCAGCAGGTTCCGGGCGGCTGCAAGCAACAAAGACCGGCAGGGCGAGCAAAGCGATTGCAAGGTTTTTGAGGCATAATTGCCGCCATATATGATGAAACATCAGCATTTCTCCATTCCAAAGCAATGTCTGGATTGACTTAGGATTGGGGCATTCTTAAGTCTCCCCAACTGGCTGGTCGAGAAGAAAAGTCAATTGAGCCTGGTCGTTCGGTATGAAATGCGGCCTGTCTTAAGTCGAATGTCCTGCTATTGTACCAGAATGGGCAATGGCGCTCGCTTTAAATTGGGTAATATATGCTTTCCGTCGCGCGTAAAATATTCGGCTCTTCCAACGATCGAAAGTTGAAGCCGCTCCAACAGCAAGTGAAAAAGATCAATGCGTTGGAACCGGAAATGCAGGCTTTGTCCGATGAGGCGCTGAAAGCCAAAACGGAAGAGTTCCGCCAACGGCTCGCCGGCGGCGAAACGCTCGACGCGATCAAGTTCGAAGCTTTTGCGGTGGTCCGTGAGGCCGGTGTCCGCGCTCTGGGCATGCGTCATTTCGATGTACAGCTTATGGGCGGTATGGTGCTGCATGATGGCGGTATTGCCGAAATGCGCACCGGTGAAGGCAAAACGCTGGTGGCGACGCTTGCGGTCTATCTCAACGCCCTGGAGGGCAATGGCGTCCATCTGATCACGGTGAACGACTATCTCGCCGCGCGGGACGCCGAATGGATGGGGCGGCTTTACAGCTTTCTCGGCATGACGACGGGCACCATTACAGGCGCCGTCAAAGATGATGCCGCTCGCAAAGCCGCCTATGCCTGCGATATAACCTACGGAACGAACAATGAGTTCGGGTTCGATTATCTACGCGATAATATGAAGTATTCTCTGGAAGAAATGGTCCAGCGCAGCCACGCTTATGCGATTGTCGATGAAGTTGACTCGATCCTGATCGATGAAGCCCGCACGCCTTTGATCATTTCAGGGCAAATTGATGACCGGTCCGAGCTATACAAGACCGTCGACGCACTGATCCCTCAACTGACAGACGAAGACTACGAGATCGACGAGAAGCAGCGCTCTTGCATTTATACCGAAGAGGGCACCGAAAAGATCGAGCAGCTTTTGATCGAGGCGGGTATTCTCGAAGGGTCTTTGTGGGAGCCGGCCAATATCTCGATTGTCCACCACACAAATCAGGCGCTGCGGGCCCACAAAATGTTCACCCGCGACAAGGACTATATCGTCCGCGACGGGCAAGTCATGCTGATCGACGAATTTACTGGCAGAATGATGGATGGCCGTCGCCTGTCAGAAGGCCTGCATCAGGCGATTGAGGCGAAAGAACGCGTCGATATCAAACCTGAAAACCAGACACTGGCCTCGATCACCTATCAGAATTATTTCCGCCTTTATGACAAACTGGCAGGCATGACCGGGACGGCATTGACCGAGGCTGACGAGTTTGACGATATCTACAAGCTCGATGTGATCGATCTGCCGACCAACAAGCCGATCCAGCGGATTGATGATGATGATGTCGTCTACCGCACGGCCAAAGAGAAATACAAAGCGATCATTGCCGAAGTCAAAGACTGTAAATCGCGCAAGCAACCGGTTTTGCTCGGTACGGCATCCATTGAAAAATCCGAATTAATCTCAACCCTTCTCGGGGCAGCCGGTATCCAGCATCAGGTGCTCAATGCACGTCACCACGAGAAAGAAGCCAGCATTATTGCGCTGGCCGGTCTGCCGGGCGCTGTGACTGTTGCGACCAATATGGCCGGACGCGGCACGGATATTCAGCTCGGCGGAAATTTCGAAATGTTGCTCGAAGAGAAAATTGACGAGTTGACCGAAAAACAAGGTCGGGCGCCAACCGAGAGCGAACAGGCTGTTCTCGCCGCGAACCTCAGGGCCGAGATCGAGATTCGCAAAAAAGATGCGCTTGATGCGGGCGGCCTTTATGTTCTGGGCACCGAGCGGCATGAAAGCCGCCGGATTGACAATCAGTTGCGTGGCCGGACAGGGCGTCAGGGCGATCCGGGCAAATCCAAATTCTATATCTCCACCGAAGATGATCTGATGCGGATTTTCGCCGCCGACCGGATGGAAAATGTCATGCGGCGTTTGGGCATCAAGGAAGACGAGGGGATCACCCACCCCTGGATGACCAAAGCGATGCAAACATCGCAAGGCAAGATTGAGCAGCGCAATTTCGAGATGCGCAAAAACGTGCTCAAATATGACGATGTCATCAACAATCAGCGTAAGGAAATCTTCGAGCAGCGCCGCGAATTTATGCTCGCCGATTCCGTATCCGAGATTATTGCCGACATGCGTCATGATGTGATTGCCGATCTGGTGAGCGTCCACATGCCGGAAAAAGCCTATGCAGAGCAATGGGATACGGTTGGACTGATGGACGCCCTCGAAAGCCAGTTCTCGGTGAAAATGCCTGTGCAGGAATGGGCGGCCGAAGAAGGCGTTGCAAATTTGGAAATCCGCGAACGCATTCAGGCCGATGTCGAGAAGGCGTATCTTGCCAAAAGCGACGAGGTGAATGCGGTATCGGCAGCGCCTGTCGAAGAGGGCAAGCCAACGCGCATGCAGCAGCT
Source organism: uncultured Hyphomonas sp. (assembly GCA_964644755.1). Classification (GTDB taxonomy): domain Bacteria; phylum Pseudomonadota; class Alphaproteobacteria; order Caulobacterales; family Hyphomonadaceae; genus CALLCD01. Next base: position 11,942 of record CAZXXY010000061.1, read on the forward strand.
TGAGCGGAGGGTTCTGCTCGAACTGATCGACCGCAGCTGGCGTGAGCATTTGCAGCAGATAGACCAGTTACGCTCGGTGATCGGGCTGCGCGGTTACGGCCAACGCGATCCGCTCAACGAGTTCAAATCCGAAGCGTTTACTTTGTTCGACACGATGCTGAACAAATTGCGGACCGATGTGACACGCGTTCTGATGAACCTTCAGGTGCAAGCGCCTGTCGCTCCGCCGCCACCGCCGCCGCGCATGGTTGAAACCCATATTGATCCGGCAACCGGTGAGAATATGGCTGCGCCTCAAGCTGCAGACGGCGGGCAGGCGCAAGCCAAAGGCCGGGTGGGCCAACCAAAACGCACGCCGCCGCGCAATGCGCCATGTCCTTGTGGTTCAGGGAAAAAGTATAAACACTGCCACGGCGCGCTCTAGCGCCTGAACGGCTCTCTAAAGCGCCTTGCGAACCGCGTCTGCGACTTCCTCGACCGCTTCGAGCATAATCGCTTCATCTTCGGCTTCGGCCATAACGCGGACCAATGGCTCTGTCCCTGACTTCCGGATCACGAGCCGACCGGATTTGCCAAGGCGTTTGGTGACCTCGGCAATGCAGGTTTTGACGGCGGCTTTCTCAAGCGGGTCTTTGCCATCATACCGGATATTGATCAGTTTTTGCGGGGCAGGAACAAATACATTGGCCAGCTCGGATAGGGGTCTGCCCGTTTCAATCATGACACTAAGCGCCTGCAAACTGGCCAACAGGCCGTCGCCGGTCGTGGCAAAGTCTGACATCACAATATGGCCAGATTGCTCACCGCCCAGATTATAACCGTCCGCGCGCATTTTTTCGACGACATAGCGGTCGCCAACCGCGGTGCGCTCGAGCGTCAGGCCCAGTTTTTCGAGATGCCGTTCCAGACCCAGATTTGACATCACAGTGGTGACGACACCGGGCTTGGAGAGTTTGTCCGCTTTGAGCCATTGGCCTGCAATCAGGCCGATTAGCTGATCGCCGTCGATCTCCTTGGCGTTCTCATCGACAAGAATGCAGCGGTCGGCATCGCCATCGAGCGCAATGCCGATGTCGGCCCCGTGCTTGATGACTTCTTGCTTCAATCTGCGCGTGTCGGTTGAGCCGACTTCCAGATTGATATTGAACCCGTTCGGCGCGTCCCCAATACAAATGACGTCAGCGCCTAGCTCGTAGAGCGCGCGCGGAGCGACTTTGTACGCTGCACCATTCGCGCAATCGATGACAATGGTTAGCCCGGTGAGCCTCATCCCGCGCGGAAAAGTGGCTTTGGCAATTTCGATATAGCGTGATGTGGCCTCGTCGATCCGCATGGCGCGGCCGAGATCGGCCTCACCGGCAAGCTTGTGATCGAGCGGTTTGCCCATAAGCGCTTCGATTTCGAGCTCGATTTCGTCTGAGAGCTTGTACCCGTCCGGCCCGAACAGTTTCAGGCCATTATCGTAATAGGCATTGTGCGAAGCGGAAATCATCACGCCGAGATCGGCTCGCAAGGAGCGGGTCATCATCGCCACCGCCGGTGTCGGGATCGGGCCGAACAGGGTGACATCCATGCCGACGGCAGTGAAGCCAGCGACGAGGGCAGGCTCGATCATATAGCCCGAAAGCCGCGTATCCTTGCCGATCACAACCGAATGACGGCGGGCGTCGGTGGAGCGGAAGTATTTTCCGGCTGCCATGCCAAGCCGCATAGCGATTTCAGGCGTCATCTTGCCCTGATTGGCCGTGCCCCGAATACCGTCAGTCCCGAAATATTTGCGCGCCATGTGTTTATCCTGATGTTCTTGCTGTCAGCCCAGCCTGCTTAACGGGTTTGGTAACAAAAAGGAATGTATGAGGTGTTTCCGGTATTTTGGACTTAATTCGGCCCGTTTATTGCCAAGAGGGGGGTGTAAGTTTGCCAGAGTGACCTGATATGGCAAATAGGGCGCGCTGGCAGCGCCAAAAGCACCGGGGCGATACGATCAAGACGAAGGACGGGGACATGACGACAATGACAAGGAAATCCGTTCTGGTAACAGGCGGGGCGGGCTTTATTGGCTCGCACACCTGCCTGGCGTTGGTCGGAGCCGGATGGGACCCTGTGATTCTCGACAATTTCTGCAATTCCAGCCCCAAAGCAGTAGGACGATTGAACGAGCTGATCCAGCGTGAGCTTGTCTGCATCGAAGGGGATGTTCGCGACACCGCGCTGTGCGAGAGCGTTCTGGCTGAGCATAAATGTGAGGCAGTCATTCACTTTGCGGGCCTGAAAGCCGTAGGCGAGTCTCAGGAAAAACCGCTCGAATATTACGATGCCAATGTTCTTGGCAGCCATAGCTTGCTCAAGGCGATGTCGGCTGCGTCCGTAAATCGTTTTATTTTCTCCTCGAGCGCAACCGTTTATGGCACGCCGCAAAGCTTGCCTCTGACAGAGGATCATCCGCTCGCCCCGACCAATCCTTATGGGCAGACAAAGCTCGCGGTCGAGAA
>CAZXXY010000062.1:0-14428 GCA_964644755.1 uncultured Hyphomonas sp.
CTCCGCATGCCCTGCCTAAGCAGGGGACACGGAAAAAATGTCCGCTTCCGGCGTCAAAGGGGACCTAAGGATCTAGCGCTCGCAATCAAGTTAAAATAAAGTGGTCGCATATGAGAGGTGACCTGCATTGAAATTCGAACCGGTGATGATGGTATGGGACTACTACGACGGCCCTAGGTCAGGCATTGCTGATTTTAACGGTTCTCCTCACTATTTTTCTTGCGAGTTGTGTGCCGTTGACGGTGAATATCTCGACAAATTTAAGCTAGCGCCTATTGATATTGCTTTTCTCTGTATCGCTAAAGAAAATTGGGCCATTTACAAAAAGTGGGAAGCCAAATTCCACGCTGGCTTAGTTGAACTCAATAGTCATCCGGGACATGGCGGTATTGATGAGCGATACGACGAGTTGGAAATGGAGCTTCAGGGCTTAATTAAAAAGCTTGCAGCTTTAGACAAAAGATATGTTCCACAATTCCGCGCAATTGACAGTCAAGGTGAACATCGAGTCGGTGTTTTGAGGGAGCTTGAAGTATTTTGGGAAGCCTCACTATCGGGTTCTGGGGATGTCTCCCCCTGACCAAAAGCGGGCGTATCGAGCTCGTGTTCTAACGCAGAGCCCCCCGTTCACTCGATTGTGAAGTTTGGTGTGGTGTCCTTGGCAGGAAGTTGGAGGCATAGTGTCATCATCAATCATTTGGGAGACTGTCATGAAGCGTGTTCTGTTCGTTTTGGGTTTGGCCGGATTTGCTTTCGGCGCGCTATACACGCCAAGTGCAGAGGCAGGCCCGTTGGAAGATCAATTCTTCCAGATGGACAAAAGCCGTGATGGTCGCATTTCAAAATCCGAATTCACAGCTTACCAGATCGCCAATGGTGAGTCCGAACGGAGCGCGAATTTCGCATTTGAAAACTTGAGAGGCGACGACAATATTGTCACCCTTGATGAATTCCGCTCAGGACCGTCTGCGACACGTCTGCAGCCCCGGCGGCTCGAACGGACACAAAGGTCAAACTCGCGCTCAAGCGATAGTGGCCGGTCACAGCGTCGCCGGTCTTCAGGTGGCAGCTTTGGCGGCGGTGGCGGCTCTTAAGAAAATTTCATCTTTGAATTAGTGTACGGAATAGTCTGGCTTTTTGCCGGTCTCTGAAAGAACATGACTTAAGGTTAACTCGCGTTTCCTGTCTGGTTCCGGCTTTGTGTTTCTATCGGCCGGATATTTTTCCGGTCAGTAGATTGAGGCCTATCGGTCTCAGGAGGAGAGAGAGATGACTTACTTCAAACCTGTTTTTGTTTTGGCTGCCATGAGCATGGCTGGCACCATCGCAATGGCCCCTGTTTCGGCTGCGGCGCAAACGACGGAGGCTGCCCCCGAAACAGCTGATACCAAATTGAGCGCTGCTGAAAAATTTGCGACGATTGACCTTGATGGCAACGGACTTGTCAGCGAGGCAGAGTTTTTGACATACGCGACCGAGGCACATGGCGCCTCGCCCGAAGATGCCAGTGCCAAATTTACCCAAATCGCTGGTGATGATGGTGTTATTTCAGCTGACGAGTTTGAAGCTGTGCACAGCGCAAACCGCAGAGCCAAAAAGAAACAACATGAAGGCAGAGGATCGTAACCGGTCCAGACTGTCTCATCTTGGGTTAGAGTGTTGTCCCCACTCCTAACCCTGTGACTAGCCTCGCACTGCCTCGTTCTTACGGCAAAATGGTGCGAGGCTTTTTTCTGTCTGAGGGGCGGTCAATTCAAAGTGGCTTTATCTTATTGCGGGGTGAGGGTAGGACTGGATCGAGAAACTAGGAGATCATATTTTGGGACCGTTTGCACATATCGAAGTTGATGTGTCCGGCGATGGAACGGCACTGATTACGCTGAACCGGCCTGACAAGCGCAATGCGTTTAACAGCGAGATGATCGCCGAATTGCATGCTGCTTTTGAAGCGCTGGGACAGGACCGGAGCGTCCGGTTTGTAGCAATACGCGGCGCAGGGAAATCTTTCTCCGCGGGTGCAGATCTTGACTGGATGAAAGCGGCAGCCGGGTTTACGCAAGCGGAAAACGAAGCGGATGCGCGAGCGCTGGCCGAGATGCTCAGAGCGCTTTACGAGATGCCGCAACCAACTTTGGCGCTGGTGCATGGCGCAGCAATGGGCGGCGGCGCCGGGCTTGTGGCGGCATGCGATCTGGGCGTGGCGATGAAAGAGACGAAATTCAAGTTCTCTGAAGTGCGGCTTGGCCTGACCCCGGCGACGATCAGTCCGTTTGTCATTGAGGCGATCGGCGCACGTTGGGCGAAAGCTCTGTTTGTCACGGGTGAAGGTTTCGATGCTCAGTATGCCGAGAAAATGGGATTGATCCAATATACGGTCTCGAGCGAAGAAGATATGCAGATGATGGCAGATCATTTGCGCGATCTTGTGCTCGACGCGGCGCCTGAAGCGGTCGCCGATGCCAAGCGGCTGGTTCATGATGTGGCAGGGCAACCGATCAATACCGAGCTTGGTGAAGAAACAGCGCGGCGGATTGCTGCGCGGCGCGCGTCTGACGAGGGACGCGAAGGATTGTCGGCCTTTCTAGAAAAGCGCAAACCAAGCTGGGCCAAATAGGGCTTGGGCCGGATTGAACGCATTCGAAGCGGGCTGACACAGCGGCGCGAAGCCTTGCGAGAGCGGGCCACGGGCAGTCCGCTTTCGCTCGCCGCATTCGAGTTCATTGCCTTTGGAGTCAAGCAGGCATGGGCCTGTCTTTTCGGTGGCGCGCTTTTGGCGCTGATTTTACTGACCTTCCTATACTATCCGGACACGGCAGCGCTCAGCCGGTATGACTTTCTGGTGCTTGCCGCGATCGCCTTGCAAGCTGGACTATTACTATCAGGGCTGGAGACATGGGAGGAGGCGCGGGTCATCCTCGTATTTCACATTGTCGGTACGGCTATGGAAGTGTTCAAGACTCAGGTTGGTTCCTGGGTTTATCCAGAGCCGAGTGTTTTACGAATTGGGGAGGTACCGCTGTTTTCGGGGTTCATGTATGCAGCGGTCGGCAGCTATATTGCGAGGGTGTGGCGGATTTTCGATTTCCGGTTTACGCATTTCCCGCCGCTTTGGGTACAGGGGCTTCTGGCGTTGGCGATCTATGTGAACTTCTTTGCGCATCATTATACGCTCGATATTCGCAACGGATTGTTTGTTGCTGTTGTTCTGATCTATGGGCGGTGCGTTGTCTGGTTCCGGCCTGATCGGGCGGAAAGGCCCATGCCGCTCGTCATTGGATTCGGGCTTGTGGCCCTGTTTATCTGGTTTGCCGAAAACATTGGTACCTTTGCCAAGGCATGGGCTTACCCCGGACAGGAGACGGGTTGGCACATGGTGTCATTACAGAAAATTGGTGCTTGGTATTTGCTAATGATCATTAGCTTTGTATTGGTAGCATTCATTCACACAAAACGGGGCCGTACGGCATGATTTCTTCGCTATTGATTGCAAACCGAGGCGAAATTGCCTGCAGAATCATTGAGACCTGCCGCAAATTGAGCATTCGGACGGTGGCGGTGTATTCCGATGCGGATGCGCGGGCGCGTCATGTCCGGATGGCAGACATTGCTGTGCATATTGGCCCAGCCGCTGCCGTCGAGAGCTATCTGCGCGGTGACAAGATCATCGAGGCGGCAAAAGCCCACGGCGCGGAGGCAATCCATCCGGGGTACGGGTTTTTGTCCGAGAATGCAGAATTTGCCGATGCGGTGATTGCAGCTGGACTGATCTGGGTTGGACCAAAGCCTGAAACCATTCGGGCCATGGGCTTGAAAGATGAAGCGAAGCGGCTGGCTGAGGAAGCGGGCGTGCCGGTCTTGCCGGGATATCGCGGAGAGGCGCAGGATCTCGACACGCTGATGGAGGCTGCCAAACAGGTGGGGTTCCCGCTTTTGATCAAGGCGATTGCGGGCGGTGGGGGCCGCGGCATTCGCGAAGTCGAATCTGCAAAGGCCTTCAAAGGGCAGCTTGAGAGCGCGGTGCGAGAGGCAGAAGCGGCTTTCGGGGACGGGCGGGTCTTGCTCGAAAAGCTGGTGAAAACACCTCGGCATATCGAAGTGCAGGTGTTTGGCGATACCAAGGGCAATGTCGTGCATATGTTCGAGCGCGACTGTTCCTTGCAAAGACGGCGGCAGAAAGTGGTTGAAGAAGCCCCGGCTCCGGGGATGTCTGATAGCGTCCGGAAAGCGATGACAGGGGCGGCTGTATCGCTGGCGAAATCTGTTGGATATGAAGGCGCTGGCACGGTCGAGTTTATTGTCGATGGCGATGCCCCGCTGACCAAGGACAATTTCTGGTTTCTCGAAATGAATACGCGGCTGCAAGTCGAACATCCGGTGAGCGAGATGATTACGGGGCTGGACTTTGTCGAGCTGCAATTGATTGTGGCCGCAGGAAAAGCTCTTCCGGTGACCCAGAGCAAGATCAAGTTGACGGGGCATGCGATTGAGGCGCGGATTTGCGCGGAGGATCCGGCAGAAGGGTTTTTGCCCGGCGCAGGTTTGATCGAGGCGTTTGGGCCGCTGGCCGAGATTGATGACGAGACAGTGCGCTGGGAAACCGGTTTCGAGACGGGCGACCGTGTGCCGCCAACCTATGACTCGATGATTGCGAAACTTGTTGTCTGGGCCGAGACGCGGGAGGCAGCGACAGCGGATCTGGGTGAAACGCTCGATCACACTCAGCTGGTTGGTGTGCCCGGTAATATCGGCTTTTTGGCGCGCTGTGTGCGGTCGGACATGTTTGCGGACGGAACGCATCATGTGAACGCAATTGCCGAGGCAGGTGATACGCTGACCGTCCCGCCCAGTGAGCATGAATTGGCGTCGGTGCTGGCGGTCTGCGATATTCAGCTCGAAGATCGCGGCGGAGCTGATCCGTGGGGCCGGACCGATGGCTGGAGGCTGAATGCAGCCACGCGGCAAATGGCGCCTGTGGCTGTGGGGGACGATGCCGATGTGCTCGATCCGGATGCATATCCGCTTCCCGATGATGCGCCGGTGCCCTTCGTGACGATCCTCTCCGATCGCCGATATGCGGTGACTGCGGGCGGAGATTCAACTTTGGTTGTTGTGCCCGATTTCGATGCGGTGGCCGACGCACTGGCCGGAGGTGACAATGTGAGCGCGCCAATGCCCGGCAAGGTCATTTCAATTCTGGTCAACGCTGGAGACAGTGTTGAGAAAGACGCGCCTGTAGCCGTGCTTGAGGCCATGAAGATGGAGCACACTTTGGTAGCGCCGCGAGCAGGCATAGTGTCTGAAATCGGCGTAGCGGTGGGCGATCAGGTCTCTGAAGGCGTGGTTATTGTCGGCTTTGAAGAAGGCTAGCGAGCCCTCTCTGCCTTCAGGGGCAGCGTTTCCAGATTGGCCTTGTCGACTTGCATGAAGCTTGCATTCTCTGGAAGAGTGAGATTGTTCGCGTGACTGGCGGGCGATAATGTGGGACATTTGCAACCATAGACTGTGGTTTGCCTGGGATTCATGAAGCAATTTATTACCTCTTCAAGTATCGCAAAATCGCTCGTGCGTCCTCTGTTGAAGAAGCCGTGGGACTGTCCGTACATGGAGTTCCGATATGGGCTTTGGACGGGCATTTCCGGACTAATGGGCGAGGATGGCCGCCAACTCGGCGAGGCCAATACGAAGCCGGCAATCTTCATGAAAGACATTCCGGCCGAAGTGCTCGCCTGCAAATATAAAGGCACGCGCAATGGCCAACTCATCAACATGTCGGCTTTACGTGTCGCTATGCAGCACTTTTATGAGACGTCGGCAATTACAGTGGCTGTTCGGGACTATCACATGGCCCGTATCAACCAGCCGACCGATACAATGCCGGGCGCATGGGATCTTTATGTGATCTCGCGGGCGGCGATTGCGTTGATCAGTCATCAATACCGCTACGATTTCGGCAAAGGGCGTTCGAGTGCTGAAATTCCAAATGATGTTTCAAGCCTGTACAAATTGGTGACGGGTGTTTTTGTCATTTGCCGCGAAATGATGCGCGTTGCCCATCCGGCGATTGCGAGCAATACGCCCATCCCGTCGCAAGATCTCTATGCCTTCGCAGACGAGAACTATATCTTCCGGTCAGACAATCAGATGGTCTGCGCTGGCAGCACAACGAAAATTATCGAATTTCTCGATTTCGCCAATTTGGGGCACCAGCATCCACAAAGCGCCAAATTACCCGTGGCCAACGAGGCAGATCATTCGGCGCTTCTGGGCCGCATCGTTGCGGATCTTGGCAACTGGTATCATTACGCTTTGCTGACCGTCGAACTGGATCACTATATCGAATTGAATGCTCTGCGCCGGAAACTCGAAGACGAGCCGGACGCACGCGAGCAGACACAGGCAGCGCTGGAGATTTGTGAGGCTCAATACACGTATTGGCTGGAGCTGCTGGGTGATCACGGGGCCTATGGTGCCGGAGTATTCGAGCAAGGGATTCTGGAGCGACAGAATGCAATTTTGAAGGTTTTGAAACGTCCGCCGGTCAAGATGATTCCTACTAAGATGCTGTATGCGCGCCAGCATCAATAAGGTTGATTGGTGCCGAATATGATCGGGATTGGAGCGACTTGATCAGGGCAGGTTCTCCTTGGAGATGAAACTGTTGGACGCGCTAGAATATTGTAATTAATCAAGATACGCTCGAAACGTATTCCAAACTGCGAATGGAGAAATTATGCTTAGCATCCGGGACCTAGATCTAGGCAGTGCGTGCTTGTTGATCGGAGCGCTGGCGCTCTCAGCCTGTTCGCAAAAATCCGAAGATATCGCAGTTACAGGCGACACATCTCCATATTTGTTCATTTTTGCTGGTGATCAGGATAATGATGATGCTGATTTTCTGGCCGTGCTCGATGTTGACCCTACGAGTGAATCACGAGGCGAACCAGTCTCTTCGACCTCGATTGGGCATATGCATTCAATGCCTCATCATATGGAATATGTCGCGCCGCCTACAGGCGAGCCGATTTTCATGAACGCGCATCATCATGAGCTAAGCCTCATCGTTGATATTGACGACCCGACAGGGCTTGTCGTCGAGAAGACATTTCAACCGCCAGAAACTTTGCGCTACCCACATGATTACGAGCGCACCGCGCAGGGCACCCGACTGGTCGGCTTCTTGCGAAGTGAGGGGGCAAGTCCTGATCCGTCCGAAGACCTGACCCCTGGCGGGCATGGCGGAATTGCTGAATATAGTCAGGATGGTGAACTTATCCGCTCAGTGTCGGCTGCGGTACCGGAACTGGAAAAAGCTGTCCGGCCCTATGCTTTCGCATCACTGCCCGCATCAGACCGGTTTTTGGTGACCAGTGCGCCCATGCATGAGAATTCCTGGGCCGATGTTGTTCAGATCTATAGCTATTCGGACTTCTCGCTCTTGCATACATTGCCTTTGCCCGTTGGCGAACTGGCAGACGGCACAGTTCTCGAAGGGTCGCAAAAGGCGGGGTTCGGCCCCCGTGTTCTTGATGATGGCTCTGTCTTTCTGAACTCTTACGGGTGCGCTTTCTATCATGTGACCGGCATCGGGACGGACGAGCCGCAACTCGACATGGTCTATGCTCTGAAGACGAAGGCGGCCAAGAATGATAGCTATATCCGAGGCTCCTGCGGTATCCCGGTCCGTATTGGCAATTACTGGATCCAACCTGTCGGACAATCACGCGCTGTTGTGGTGCTGGACATTTCAGACCCTACCGCGCCACGTGAAGTTTTCCGTTTGAAGACCCCGCGCGATTTCAAGCCTCATTGGCTCGGCAAAGATCCGCTCGGCAACCGGCTCATTCTCGGGGCTGAACTGGGCGGAGAGCAGGGGTTTTTCATGTTGCGCTTCGATGAAAGTGATGGGCGACTTGCCTTTGATGACGCTTTTGACGGCAAAAAGAAGGGCTTGCTCTTCAGCTCAAACCATCCGGGATACATCTCCCTTGCCCGTTCCGAGTGGCCTCATGGCGAAACCGGCACGGCTTGGGGGCACGCTGCTGTTTTCCTTGAAGAGCCGCCGATTGACGCTGGACAATAGACTAAAAGGGCGCCGGAAAGCCGGTTGGATCAGGGCTCACCGCAGCTATGACTGTGAAACTTAATTTACAATATGGGGTTGCTCAAATATATAATTGGAGTGGGGAAGCTGCAATTTTGTCTGATAAATTACAATTTTTGATAAATGTTATCGGGTATAAGGTTGCAAGATAAGAACTTGTAGTAATGGATGATTATCGACAATGGGACAGTCAATTTTCACAAAAACTCCCTCGGGGGTTGAGGGCGACTTTGGGCGCAAACAGCTAAATTTTCAGCACAATTTGCATGAGCGTGAAATGTTCTCCGAAGCGGGGCTGGAGCGCCTATTGGAAACCTATCCGCGCGACGCCTTCAATATCTATACGATGAATGATGATTTGCGCACCGGCAAACGTGTTTTCCGAAGAGGGGAAGCGGGCGACGCATCCGGCGCTGAAATCATGCAGGCGATCCGGACAGGGCGGTTGTGGCTGAACTTGCGCGCCGTGAACGAACACCTCGAAGAATATGATCAATTGTGTTCCGAAATGTTTGGCGGGCTCGAAGAGCTCGTACCGGGTTTGCGGACTTTGCGCCGAGATTGTGGTGTTCTGATTTCATCACCCAAAGCACGTGTTTTCTACCACCTTGATATTCCTCTTGTAACGCTTTGGCAGGTTAAGGGTGAAAAGACCCTGTACGTTTATCCGCAAGGCCAGCCATTTGCGAATGATGACCAGATCGAAGCCATTGTTCTTCGCGAATCTGAGGAAGAGATCAATTATGAGGATGAGTTCGAGCAATCGGCTCAGAGCTATATCCTCAAGCCCGGCTCAATGGTGACATGGCCCCAAAACGCGCCACACCGGATTGATAATGGTGACAGTTTGAACGTGTCTCTCTCTTGCGAATTCCACACGATGGAGTCGGTGATCCGCGCGAACGCTATTTATACGAACGGCGTCTTGCGCCGGAAGCTCGGCATGGATCCTGAAATTGACAAAAGCGGCTCGCTTGGATTGTACACACGTGCAGGACTGGCGCGCGTCTTCAAGGCATTCAATTCGCGTAAAGTGTTTGAAAAGGAAGTACCGGTAACATTTGTTGTCGATTCGTCTGCCGAACAGGGGTTCCGCGAAACCTCTGCCGCATGATTGCCTGAATTCGGGTCCAGACTGGACCTATGGTTAATCTGATTCCGCTACTGGCTGTTCTGGTCGCTGTTCTTAATCCAATAGATGTTGCCCTTGAGGCAGCGGATACGCCGGTCAGTTTGCGGGCTGCCTTTGAGGTTGAACTCGTGTCGGATACGGGGCATCGCGTATTCTCCTATGATCCGCGACGACCGGCTGAACAGAGCTGGCAATTGATCTCCGCCGAAGGGGAAGACGGTTATCTCGATGAGGTTGCGGCGAATTGGGGCGCTGAAGCTGCACCTGATGGGCGGCTTGTGCCGGATGATTTGCGGGCAAGTCTTGGCCGGGATGTTGTCGTTGACAAGTTCGAGCATGCGTGGCGGATCGGTTTTCAGCACGCGCCTTCCGACAATGATGGTCCGCTTGATCTATGGGTCGGGTCGCGGGTTGATGCGACGGCGTGGCTGTCGCCGGAGAGCGGGCAGTTCTTGCGGATCGACTATCATTTGCCAAAGCCTGTGCGTGGCCCCGAAGGTGGACGTATCCTGACTTATGATCAGAGTTATTTTCTGGAACCGGACCCAGTCTACGGCCTGTCCATGATTACCGCGTTCAGCCTGTCGTTTTCCGCCCGCGCAGGGTTTACGACGATCCGGCAAAACTATGCGATGCGGGTGCTCAAGCTTGAAGTGTTTTTCGCCACGCCTGAGGATGAAGCTGCTTTTCTTGAAGCTCGTGCGGAAAGGCGCATTGGCGGGGCCGCGGGAATCCAATAAGCTGTCTCAATGACAGTCCACATGGTGAAACTCTGCGTTGGGGTTGAAACGCTTGAAGATATGGTTGCCTGGCAGGCGCGTCAGATGAAGACACTGCCCAATCCGATCCATCGCACACGGGCGTTCCCCAAGCGCGCTGATGAAATGCTTGCAGGTGGATCGATCTATTGGGTGGTCAAGCGCGCCATCCGGTTTCGCCAGCGCATTATCGATATCCGAAAAATAGATGATGAGGAGGGACGGGCCTTGTGCGAGTTGCATTTTGATCCGGACTTGATCCAGACATATGCCCAGCCCAAGCGCCCGTTTCAGGGCTGGCGCTACCTCAAACCGGACGATGCGCCGCGCGACCTGAAAAGCCGCGAAAGGGCGGTTGATATTCCCGCAAGCCTTGATGAAGCGCTCAAAGCGGCAGGCGTTTGGTAAAGCATTGCTTTGCAAAATCCTCTGGCAGCGTTAGCTTAACTGCAAGAGTCAGAGAGGTGTCCTGTGACAGATCAAAGCAAAGCCGAAGCCGCGCGCGCGCGGTATTGGCGGACAAATCTGAAATGGATGCTCGGGCTGCTAAGTGTCTGGTTTTTGGTATCTTTTGGCGCCGGTATCCTGTTTCGTGAGACGCTTGATGCAGTATCGATTGGCGGGGTGCCGCTCGGCTTCTGGTTTGCCCAGCAAGGCGCGATCTATGTGTTTCTGATATTGATATTTGTCTATTGCGTGGTGATGAACCGGCTGGATGCGCAGCTTGCGCGGGAGCTGGACAATGAGTGATCAGCTTTGGGCCTATGTCTTCGTCGGCGCAACATTTACGCTTTATATCGGGATTGCCGTCTGGGCGCGGGCCAAATCGACGGAAGATTTTTATGTCGCCGGACATGATGTCCACCCTGTGCTCAATGGCATGGCAACTGCGGCGGATTGGATGTCGGCGGCCAGCTTTATTTCGATGGCGGGGATTATCGCTTTTGCCGGTTATGACGGGTCTGTCTATTTGATGGGCTGGACGGGCGGCTATGTCTTGCTGGCTTTGTTGCTCGCGCCATATTTGCGGCGGTTCAACAAATTTACCGTGCCGGATTTTGTGGGCGACAGATATTATTCCGACACTGCGCGGATCGTGGCGGTGATCTGCGCTTTGTTTGTGTCATTCACTTATATTGTTGGCCAGATGAAAGGCGTGGGCGTGGCCTTTTCGGGCTTCCTTGGCGTGGATTACAAGCTCGGCGTGGCGATTGGCGGGATGATTGTACTGTTCTACGCCATGCTCGGCGGCATGAAGGGGATTACCTATACTCAGATTGCGCAATATTGCGTTCTGATCTTTGCGTATATGGTGCCTGCGATATTCATCTCGCTGATCGTGACGGGCAATGCCGTCCCCCAACTCGGGTTTCTTGGCGACTTCAAGGGCACGGGCGAGCCGATGCTGGCCAAGCTCAATACGGTGGTCACCGATCTTGGCTTTACCGCCTATACGGACGGGACGAAATCGAAACTCGACGTGTTTGCGATTACGGCCGCGCTGATGATTGGCACGGCAGGACTGCCGCATGTAATTATCCGGTTTTTCACGGTGCCTAAGGCGGCGGATGCACGGCTGTCGGCGGGTTGGGCTCTGGTGTTTATTGCTTTGCTCTACACGACGGCGCCCGCTGTGGCGGCCTTTGCGCGGCTCAACTTTGTCGACACGGTGCATGAGAGCGTTTACGAGCCGAGCCCCGAGCAGATCACCAATGGCGAGGCGGCAACACCTGACTGGTTCTTCGAGTGGGAAGAGACCGGCCTGCTCGCCTTTAACGACAAGAATGGCGATGGCCGCATCCAGTATGCGCCGGGCAGTTATGATGATCCGGCGAGCACAAACGAGGTTAAGGTTGACCGGGATATTATGGTGCTTGCCAATCCGTCGATTGCGGGGCTACCGGGCTGGGTGATCGGGCTTGTGGTCGCGGGCGGACTGGCGGCGGCATTATCGACGGCGGCGGGGCTGCTTCTGGTGATCTCCTCGGCGATCAGTCATGATTTGGGCAAGCGGACTTTGTTTAAACAGATGGATGACCGGACAGAGCTGAGACTGGCGCGGATGGCGTCGGTTGGGGCTGTTGTGATTGCGATCTTGGCGGGTATGTATCCACCGGACTTTGCGGCGGCTGTGGTCGCGTTTGCATTCGGGCTGGCGGCGGCGAGTTTCTTTCCGGCAATTCTGCTCGGCATTTTCTGGAAGCGTATGAACCGAGAAGGGGCTATTGCCGGCATGGTTGTTGGGCTTGGCTTTACCGCGATCTATATTGCCGGCTTTAAAGTATTTGGCTGGACGAGCACTGCGGAGCATTGGCTCTTTGGTATTTCGCCTGAAGGGATCGGGAGTGTTGGCATGGTACTCAATTTGATTGTATCTGTGACGGTCTGTCTGCTGACGCCTCCGCCGCCACAGCACGTGCAGGAATTGGTGGAGCGGATACGCGCGCCGCGCTAGTCTGGAAACTCGAGAGTTGAGGTGAGCTATGGAATGGGGCTGGGATAATGCGCGCGCGCTGATCGGCATTGCGTTGATTTTCGCAATTGCGTGGGGGATTTCCGAGAACCGCAAAGCCTTTCCGTGGCGCATTGTGCTCGGCGCTGTGGGGTTGCAATTTGCCTTCGCGCTTTTGTTGTTTGGTGTGCCGGTTGTACGCAATGGGCTGGCAAGTGCAAACACATTTGTTGATGCACTGGAAGCGGCAACAGCGGCAGGGACGGGGCTGATCTTTGGCCCTATTCTGGGCATTCAGGAAAACTGGGAAGCGCATGTTGGCGGACCTGGGCCGATCTTTATCTTCCAGATTTTGCCGCTGATTATTGTTGTGGCGGCCCTGTCGGCCATTTTGTGGCATTGGGGCGTTTTGCGCTGGATCACCAAAGGCTTCGCTCTTGTGTTTGAACGGATTATGGGGATTGGCGGAGCGGCATCTCTGGGCGTCTCTGCCAATGTGTTTATGGGCATGACCGAAGCGCCTGTGCTGATCAAACCTTATTTGAAGGCGATGTCGCGGTCGGAAATTTTCATCATTATGGTGTCAGGATTTGCCACGATTGCGGGCTCTGTATTGATTGTTTATGTCGGGCTGCTGGGCAATACATTTGCCGACCCGCTGGCGCAATTGTTCAGTGCATCGATTTTGGCATGTCCGGCGGCGGTGGCACTGGCCTTGGTAATTGTGCCTGAAACCACGGAAAAAGCGGCGCGCGCTCAGGAGCCGGACTTCGGCTACAAATCGACGATGGACGCTTTTGCGACGGGAGCAACGGACGGGCTACAGATCTTGCTGAATGTGGCGACGATGCTTATTGCGGCGCTGGCGCTTTTGCACCTTGTCAATTTGGGGCTCGGGGCATTGCCTGATCTGGGCGGTGAAGCGATCTCGATCCAACGCCTTCTCGGCTGGGTGTTCGCGCCGATCATGTATTTCATCGGTGTGCCGTGGGAGGAAGCTGCGCGGTCTGGCTCCTTGATGGGGATCAAGACAGTGCTGACCGAATTTGTGGCCTTTCTCGATTTGGCAAATATTCCCCAAGACGAAATGACCGCGCGGACGCGGATGATCACGGCGCATGCGATTAACGGGTTTGCGAATTTCGGGTCTATGGGCATTTTGATTGGCGGATTGACGATCATCGAACCGGCACGGCGGGATACGTTTTTGAGTTTGGCGTGGAAGACATTGATTGCTGGATCTCTGGCAACATGCTTATCAGGCGCAGTGGTTGGCGCGCTGCCAGCGGCTTTGTTTTTCGGGAGTTAGAGTAGAGTGAAGACGCATTTTTTTGAGTTCGCTTTGCCAGCGATCGCTGGCATCCATGGCGAATTAGAAAACGGTTTGCGGTGTGGCCATGGACCCCAGCGTTCGCTGGGGACGCGGATAGGGCGCATCTCGACGTTGGCTTTGCTCTGTACGATGGGAGCGGGCGCTGCGGCGGGGCAGGAAGCCAGTAATGAACCGATTGATTGCGTTCAGCCAGAATCTGATTGTGTTTATCTCACACCCGCGCCTCTCGTTTTGGAACAAGTTACTGTCTTGAGCGGTGAGACGGATTATGATCATGCCGCCTCTGTCACGGTAATTCCCGGTGATGAAATCGAACGCCTCAATGCGCTCCGTCTTGGTGATGTGCTTGCGGATGTACCGGGCGTGTTTTTCTCCGGATTGAACGGGCCGCGCGAGACGCCGCAGATTCGTAACACGCTCTCTTTTGATAACCGCACGCTGTTTGTTGAAGACGGCGTGCCGCTGCAATCTTCGGTGTTTTTTGATCAGTCGGCGCTGGGATATTCGACCGCGCTTGTCAGCCCCGGTAGTGTGGAAGTGCTGCGCGGACCGGGCACTGTGCTTTACGGCTCGGATGCGCTGACGGGCGTGATTGCCGCGAACTCGCAGGCGACGGAAGATCGCCTGACGGGGAGTTTGCGCGCGCGCTATG
>CAZXXY010000063.1:0-14307 GCA_964644755.1 uncultured Hyphomonas sp.
AATCTGGCCCGCGAAGCGCTCGCTTTGGCCAATGAAGTACGGTAGAGAACAGGAGACTTATCATGGCAGAATATCTGTCTTTTGGAGAAATCATGCTGCGGCTGAAAACGCCCGGTTTCGAGCGGTTTTTCCAATCCCCCACCTTTGAGGCAACCTTTGGCGGCGGCGAGGCGAATGTCGCTGTCGCGCTCAGCAATTACGGCTTGTCATCCGGCTTTATCTCCGCGCTGCCGGACAATGATGTCGGTGCGAGTGCAATCGGCGAGCTCAACCGTTTCGGTGTGGACACAAGCCGCGTACGCCGCTCCGGTGATCGCGTCGGGATCTACTATCTCGAAAGCGGTGCCAACCAGCGCCCCTCCAAAGTGATCTATGACCGTGCCAATTCCGCCATCAGCGAATGTGCGCCCGGTGACTTTGACTGGACCAAAGTGTTTGAGGGGGCAAAATGGCTGCACATTACCGGCATCACGCCTGCGCTAAGCCAGTCGGCCGCAGACCTCAGCCTCGAATGCGTCAAGAAGGCGCGCGAGATGGGCGTCACAGTCTCGTGCGATTTCAATTTTCGCGGCAAGCTCTGGAAGTATGGCAAAACCGCGCCCGAAGTGATGACCGAGTTGGTGAAATATGTCGATGTCGGCATCGCCAATGAAGAAGATTGCCAGAAGTCGCTCGGTGTCAGCGTCGATGTCGATGTCGAAGCAGGCGAACTGGACACGGCGAAATATGAAGCCTTGTCCGAAAAGATGCTGGAGCTCTATCCTGACATGTCGACCATCGCCATCACGCTGCGTGAGAGCCACAGCGCATCCCGCAATGGCTGGTCAGCCTGTCTGCGCGATGCCTCCGGTTTCAAATTGAGCCGCCATTACGAGATCACCGATATTGTCGACCGCGTTGGCGGCGGCGACAGTTTCGCCTCTGCTCTGATCTATGGCCTCAACGCTTATGAAGATCGTCAGCAATCTCTCGAATTTGCGGTTGCTGCATCCTGCCTGAAACATACCATTCTCGGCGACTTCAACCGCGTCAGCGTCGGTGAAGTCGAAAAACTGATGTCTGGTGATGGATCAGGGCGAGTTCAGCGCTAAGCAATTGTCCCGCTTGGCCTGAGTACAGGCCCATTATACCGCACTGCCCGTTGGTGTAGTGGGCCTGTACATTTTCGGGACTGGCAGGCATGGACTGGAAGGCTAGCAAATCGTTCTGGCCATTCGCGCAGTCCCGCCTGCACACACCCCGCCTCGCATCAGGGGCGAGGGGTCTGTATATTAACAGTACATTGCGGGGGAGGGGCGCCACGCCAACGATCCGCTCAATCCTTGTTTTCAATCATCGCCAACAGAGCTCCACATGACCCAGACTGACGCCTCCGGCCAATCGCCACAGACAAAATGGTCCCTTCCTGTGGCCCAGTCAAAGCTCCGCACTTTTGCAGAGCAGATCGATTCCGACCCGCTCACAAATTCCGTGTTTGCATTGGCGCGCGAGCTGTTTTCCGATCTTGAAGGCGGCAGCGCCAATCTTGAAACGATGGAAAGGCTCACCGGCGACATTTTTCAGGACCTGATCGAGCAGCGCGCCTTGCGCTTCCGTGAGCAGCATTTCGACAAATCCGGCGCTCCCGGGACCGATCTGCCCAATGTGCTCGAAAAGATCGCAGCGCAAGGGTTCGAGACTTTCAAAACAGCCATTGAAACCCTCCATGGCGGTGTTGTCTTCACCGCTCACCCGACCTTTGCCCTGCCGCTGAAGACCAGAGAAGCTTTCGCCGCGTTCGCCGAAGCTCCCAAAGACAAAACGCGCAAATCACTTGCCGCCGCCGTCGCCGAAGATGCCCGCGCATGGTCGGCCAGCATCTCCCTGCTCGGCGAGCATGCCGAAGTGCAAGCAGCTTTGGTCAATGCCCGTGCAGCTCTGCGCGCTTTCGCAGCCAGCGTGTTGAGCGTGGCCGCCAAAGCCTTTCCCGATCAATGGCGCAGCCTGAAGCTGACCCCGCCGACTTTGGCGAGTTGGGTCGGGTATGACCTTGACGGCCGCACGGACATTCACTGGTCTCAATCAGTTGCCATCCGCCTGCGCGAGAAGGCGGCCCAGCTGATCTATTATCAGGATCAGATCAGCACCATCGTGCAACAGGCCGAGGGCGCTGCCAGCTTGGCAGATTTGGAGAAACGTCTGGGCAAAGCCGCCGAAATGGCCGAGCAAAGAGCAGCCTTGTTCGATGCCGATATTGATGATCCCGATACGCTGATCGGGATTGCGAAACTGTGGGAAAAGGACGCGCCCGAAGACATCGTCTCGTCCGAAACCCTGCTCGTGGAAATCGACAAGTGCGTGGCCACGGCCGATGATGCACTTGCCAGAGACTTGCTCATCCTGCGCGCTGAGATCGAAGCTCTGCAGCTCGGCACCGCACGCATTCATCTCCGGTTGAACGCCGCTCAGGTGCGCACCGTGATCAGCCGCGATCTCGGCCTTGAAACCGAGGACAGCCGTCTCGGGCGGATTGCATTGAAACAGCTGACCGAATTGGCAAGAACAGTGCCGCTCCAATCTGTCGGACTGGCCGACCTCTATCTCGAACAGTCCACCGCGCGGCGACAATTCATGATGTGCGCGCTGATCCTGAACAAGATAGATGCCCGCTCGCCCATCCGGTTTCTGATTGCCGAGAGCGAGAACCCTGCCACTGTTATGGGGGCGCTTTATCTGGCCCGCCAATATGGTGTTGATGCATCGCTCGACATCTCCCCGCTGTTTGAAACGCCTGAAGCTCTTGGGACAGGCGGACGTTTTATCGAGCGCTTGCTGGAAGAAGAAGAATTTCTCAAATATTTGCGCAGCCGTGGCCACCTATCAATCCAGCTCGGATTTTCAGACGCCGGACGTTTCATTGGTCAGGTCGCAGCGAATATGGCGATCGAGCGCATCCATAATCTTATCTCCCGTGCCTTGTGCCGCAAAGACAAATCCCTCGGCCTGCTGATCTTCAACACTCATGGTGAGTCAATGGGGCGGGGGGCTTGGCCAGGCACATTTACCGACCGGTTCAATCACGCGCTAAGCCCGTGGACGCGCCGCAATGCGAAGAAGCGCGGCATCAGGCTCCTGCACGAGGTGAGCTTTCAGGGCGGGGACGGCTTCCTCCATTTTGC
The DNA here is from genome assembly GCA_964644755.1 of uncultured Hyphomonas sp. Lineage (GTDB taxonomy): Bacteria > Pseudomonadota > Alphaproteobacteria > Caulobacterales > Hyphomonadaceae > CALLCD01. The sequence goes on from CAZXXY010000063.1 coordinate 3,159, forward strand.
AACCCCCGGTCTGGCCCACGCCACCTATGCCGCCTATTGCGAACATTTGCTCAGCGAACCGGACCTTGATGAGGAAGACCCGTTCTATTCGCGCACGGATTTTGTCTGGGACTTCTACCGGACCCTGCGAAACTGGCAGGAGGAATTATACAATGATGCCGACTATGCGCGCCTGCTAAGCGACTTTGCCACCAATTTCCTCGTCACAGCCGGATCGCGCCAGAGACGGCGGAGCGGGGGACCGGGCGGTCCGCGATCCCTGCGGGCGATCTCCCACAATGCAACTTTGCAGCAATTGGGGGTTCCGGTGAACACCGCCGCAGGCATTGGCACAGCCGCGGGCCGCGAAAGCGATCGGCTGATCGAGCTGATCGACGCATCGCCCCGTATGCGCGGGCTGATTTTGCTCGCTCTGCAAGCGCGGATCCTCACCAGCGTTCCGGCCTTGCGGGCCTATGCCTATGTCTATGATCCTGATTATTGGGTCGCGATTTCCAAGTTTTCAAAGTCGACCGACACAGCCGCTTACAGGCGTGTCTATACCGCTTTGAAGGCAGGCCAGACGGCCAATTCGCTGCGCCGGTCTGCCAATCTGTTTGCGATTGACCTTGAAGAGTTTGACTGGCTGCTTGCGCAATTGAAAGGCGCTCCCTCCGCCGAAGAGCGCCATGAGCGCCGTTTGAACCTGCATATTCTACACGCTGTCCGTCAGGCCTTGATGATGCGCGCCTTGACGCTTGTCGGGCGTCTGCCGCCCATCTCCGAGCGCCACGGGTGTAGCCGCGAAGATATTCTGGAAGACACCCAAGCCATGCGTCTGAAAAGCGTGGTCGAGGTTTTGGGCACGGTCTTTCCGGCCGCAACCCACGAAACCAAACAGCTCAGAAATATGCGTAAGGCGAAAATCGAGCAAAGCACCAGCGGCGGCTATGACCATATCCACAGCGATATCATCCAGCCCTTGGCAAGAATTGACCAGCTGATGCACGCAACGTCTTTGGCCTTGTCCCAAGCCTACAATGCCTATGGTTAGCCTGCGTCCTGTTTCGCTTCCTGCCTGGCATCCCATTTGCCATAGAGTGCGCTCAGCGGAGCGGCGGTCAGGCCGTGCAGCAGGATGCTGGCAAAGACCGTGATCCCGACAATCGACTGGATGGTTTCGGCCTGTTCTACGCCAAGGTCTTCAAGCACCAGAAGGGCAAACAGGAGCGACGCCAGACCGCGTGGTCCGAACCATCCCAGAAAGGCCAGCGTCGGCAGCCGCATGCCCAGTCCCAGCATCGAGATCGCAACAGGGATCATCCGCACGATTGTGAGGCTGAGCAAAGCATAGCCGACAATCGGCCAGCTCGCATGCGCCAAGGCCTCGGGCAGCAGAATCAAACCAAAGAGAAGGAAGGTCAGAAGCGCCAGAAATTCGCTCTCTGTCTCGGTAAATTCATGCAGGAAATGCGAATAGGAAATCTTCAGATTGCCATAGGTCAATCCTGCCAGGAAGGCGGCGATAAAGCCGTTCCCGCCAACCATTTCGGCAGCTGCAAACGCGGTGATCGCCAAGGCCATCGCGGCAACACCCTGGAAGTGTTCTGTAATCCAGCCGCGCGAAGCGGCAGCGCCGATCAAGGTGCCGCCAATCCATCCAACCGCTATGCCGGCAAGCGGGCCCAGGCTGAGCTGTAAGGCCAGAAAGACGAGCCAGTTTTCTTCGCCGGTCTGGTGCGTCAGATTGAGGAAGCAGGCAAAAAACAGAACCGCAGGCAACGCAATGCCATCATTCAGCCCGCTCTCGACATTCAGGCTTTGCCGGATGGGGAGCGGCACGGTCTTGTCAGCCAACACAGAGGCGCCCAAAGCCGCGTCGGTCGGAGCCAGTATCGCGGCAATCAACGCCGCCTCGATCAAGCCGACGCCTGGCAGCAGTAAAAACCCGATGCCTGCGCCCGCCGCAATAATCAGCGGCAAGGCAATGCCGAGCAATCGTGAGGGGATCGCCCGATGCGTGTACAGGCTTGGCAGGGAAATACGTGAGGCATCCGCAGCCAGCACCAATACCAGCGTTATTTCCGCGAGCAGGTGCAGAGCCCCTTCGGAAATATGAAGCCCCTCCATATCGAGAAGGGTCTGGCCAAGCAGCAATCCGCCCAGCGTAAACACGATGGGCGGGGTGAGGATCGTCCCCTGGGTCCGGCCGGAAATCAGCGAGAACACAAAAAACAGCGCCGCAAAGGCGAGAAGGATGGTCAGTTCCATGTCCGGCTCAGAGCAATTCGGCGTCAGTCATCACTTCGACCAGAGCTGGTCCATTGTGCGCAATGGCTTCTTTCAAAGCCGCATCAAGCTCCTCGCGGGTTGTGACGCGCAGGCCCATGCCGCCCGAATTGCGGGCCAGACCGGCAAAAGACGGGTTGACCAGACTGGTCTGCCAGACCGGAAACTCGCCAGCCTTCTGCTCTTTGGAAATCTTGCCCAGTTCGGAATTGTTCATCAGGACATGGCAGATGTTCATGCCGTATTTGACCGCTGTCGTGAATTCCATCGCGTATTGGCCAAACCCGCCATCGCCCGAAACCGAGATCACTTTGCGTCCTTTATAGGGGCCATCTTCCTGCGTCGCCGCCCATGCGCCCAGCGCGGCAGGGAAGGCGAACCCGATAGAGCCCAGATAGCCGGACATCAAAACGCGCTGTGTGCCGGCCGCTTCGAAGTACCGTCCGAACGAATAGGTGTTGTTGCCGACATCGACTGGCAAAATAGCATCATCAGGCGCGTGCCGTGCCAATGCGGCGAACAGGGCAGCGGCCGAGACACCCTTGCCATTGTCTTCACCCTCGCGTGTGGTCTTTTCCGCCCGCCAGAGTTTCCAGCGCTCGGCAACCTCGCCGCGCAGATCAAGGCTTGCCGCACCTTCGCGCAAATGCTCGGCCATCTGGCGGGCCGTCACACCGACATCGCCAAGAAGCGGCACCGTCACAGGATGGCGCTTGGCCAGCCGCATCGGGTCCATATCAACCTGAATGGTCGGTGCGCCTTCATAAATACCGGTATGGTCCGAGAAGGATGATCCGAATACGAGTAGCAAATCGGCTTCATTCATGAACCAGCTGGCAATCGGTGTGCCCGAACGTCCCATCACGCCAGCGGCGAGTGGGTGGGCGTCCGGGATTTGCCCCTTGGCTTTGAACGTCGTGGCCACAGGCGCGCCCAATTGCTCGGCGAGCGCCGTCACTTCGTCCATGCCTGTCAACGCGCCATAGCCGACAATAATCATCGGTCGTTTGGCGGTCTTGAGCAGACCCAATGCCTCTTGCAAGGCGGCCGGTGAGGGGGAAACGGCAAGGTCGGCCATACGGCCTTCAGGGCCTTGTGCAGGCTCTGACGACGGTTGAGGCTGGACATTGTCCGGAAAGATAAGATGCCCGACACCACGTTCAATAATCGATGTTTTGATCGCTTGGGTCATCAACAAGGCATGGTCTGAATTTGTGTGCACGGTTTCGGAAAAGGCCGACACGGCTTCAAACGCCGCTTCCAGATCAAGATCCTGGAAGGCGTGGACACCGACAACCTGATCCTGAACCTGTCCGGTCAATGCCAATGCAGGCGCACCATCAACTTTCGCATCCCACAACCCCGTCAGCAGATTGGTTGCGCCCGGGCCAGCAATGGTCAGCGCGGCGGCGGGGTGGCCCGTCAATTTTCCGTACCCTGAAATCGCAAACGCTGCGGCGCCTTCGTGACGGATCCCGTAATAATTGAGCTTGCCCGCTTCCGCCTGCAATCGCAGCGCATCTGCTAGCCCCAGATTGGAGTGCCCAACCATTCCGAACACGGAGGTTACGCCCCAATTGACCATGGTTTCCGCCATCACATCGGCGACAGTGTGCTCGCGTGCTGGCGGCGCTTCGACCGCGACATAGATGCCGTCGCTACGGACATCCACTTCAAACATTTCCTGTCCGGTATCTTCATGCCCGCCAGGCGGCTTACCGGTGAGCGGATCAAAGTCCCAGCCATGCCACGGGCAGCGCAGCCAGCATTGACCTTCAATCCCTTTTTCGATTGATCCTTCGCCCAGAGGCCCCCCTTGGTGGGGACACCGGTTGTCCATAGCCGTGTATTGGCCATCAAAGTGAACGAGGGCGACCGATTGGGCGCCAGCGGAGACGGATTTCACCCGTCCTTCGACAATTTCGTCGAGTTCTGCGACCTTGTGCCAAACTAGGTTCTCTTTCGAAATCGTCATCTTTTTCAACCTTTGCCAATGTGTGCTTGCTTTCTGAGTAACGCATGGATTGCGCTAACAGCAAGTGTGTTGAGTTATTTTTAAATACTGTGATTGTCCTGTAATGGATATTCTGGCTTACGTAGGGGCCGAATAGCGGGTAATGCAAGGTTTGTATTATTTTGTCGGGTGATCCGAAGGAGATTATTGTATGCGCGAAACCAAAATTGCACAGTGGGACAGCCTCAAGGACCGTGAGCCTGAATACGCCATTGTTGGCGAGGTTGATCTTGTTGTTGTGCGGTTTGGCGATCAGGTGTCGGTGTTTTACGGACGATGCCTGCACCGCGGAGCGTTGATGGCTGATGGTCATGTCGATGCCAACGATAATCTCATCTGCGGCGTCCACAATTGGGACTATCGGCTAGACACCGGCGTTTCCGAATACGAGAACTCCGAAAAACTGCCGAAATTCTGGGCCAAGATCAAACGAGGCTCTGTCATTGTCGATGCCGACGAAATCGAAGCATGGGCGAAGAAAAACCCGCAGCCTTATAATCGCGACGAATATCTCGGCCTGTATCAGGACCCCAGCCACGCGCCCCATCCCGAACCCCATAATGGTATCATCCAGCAATATGCCCGCGACGGGTTGAGCAAGGTCGGACATCACGGTGTGGTTGATGCGATGGGCGTCCCCCGTGCCGATTTGCCCGATTGGGACAATATCCAGATCGTCACCGCCCAGCTCAGCAAGCTGCCGCTACTGGATGATGAGCCGGTTGATACGTCGGTCATTATTGGACCAAAGGCGAAGAAGCCGCTCAAGCTCGACATCCCCTTATTCGTATCCGATATGAGCTTTGGCGCGCTCTCGGAGACCGCGAAAGTCGCGCTTGCAAAGGGCGCTGAACTGGCTGGCACAGGCATTTGCTCTGGCGAAGGCGGCATGCTGCCCGAAGAGCAGGCGGCGAATTCAAAATATTTCTATGAGCTGGCCTCGGCGAGATTCGGGTTTTCGTGGGACAAGCTTGAAAACGTACAGGCCTTTCACTTCAAGGGCGGGCAGGGGGCCAAGACCGGAACCGGCGGCCACCTTCCAGGCAATAAAGTCAAAGGCAAAATCGCATTGGTTCGCGGCTTGAATGAAGGCGAGTCGGCCATCTCCCCCTCGCGGTTTCCCGAATGGACACAGCTTTCCCAAATCAAGGAATTTGCCGATGAAGTGCGTGAGCGGACCGGCGGTATCCCCATTGGCTACAAACTTTCAGCCCAGCACATCGAGAAAGACATCGACGCAGCCCTAGAGGTCGGCGTGGATTATATCATCCTCGACGGACGCGGCGGCGGCACCGGGGCAGCGCCAACAATTTTCCGTGACAATATTTCGGTGCCGACCATTCCCGCGCTCGCCCGCGCGCGCCGTCATCTCGATGCCAAAGGCCGTTCAGATGTGACTTTGGTGATCACTGGCGGGCTGCGGACATCTGCCGACTTCGTTAAAGCGCTTGCCTTGGGTGCCGATGCCATCGCTGTGTCCAATTCCGCCATGCAGGCCATCGGCTGTATCGCCATGCGGGCCTGCCACACCAATAATTGTCCGGTCGGCATTGCCACCCAGAAACCGCACCTTGTTTCCCGCCTTGTTGCTGACTCTTCCGCGCTAAGGTTGAAAAACTTCTTTGACGCCTCGACAGAGCTGATGAAAGTTTTGGCGCGTGCCTGTGGACATCACAGCCTGTCTGAGTTTGACTTGTCAGACCTGACAACCTTTGATCAACAAATGGCGGACCTGTCAGGGGTCGCCTTCGGAGGATATGCGGAATGAGTATCGAGCTTGCCAACATGATCGTCTCCGCCTTGGGGATCTATCTGGCCATTGGAGTCGTCTTCGCGCTCGGCTTCGTGTTTTTCGGCGCTGGAAAGATCGACCCCGCTGCCAAAACAATGCCGGTTCGGGCGCGCCTGCTCATCTTGCCCGGTGCGATGGGCTTGTGGCCTGTCATGGCTATAAAATGGCTGCGCCAGAAGGAGCCACCAATCGCATGAAAAGATCTCATCGCCGATCCCATCTCATCATCTGGTTGATCCTGACGCCGCTCCTGCTCGCTGTGATCAAATTCGCAGTGTCCGAACGCCCGGCCGACCCGGTTAATGAAGCGCTTCCCGCGGCTTTGCTTGAGGAGGCCAACTAATGTCTCATGATTACAAAATGGTGACATGGACGCCGTTCAAGAAACGGTTCGACCGTTGGATGCTCGCAGGCATCGCCCTCTATCTCGTCGTCTTCATCGCTGTCACCACCACGAGCCAGCCCGCAGGCGAGACCTATGGGCCCATGCAGATGTTGATCCGCGCAACCGGAACACTGGCCTTTGGCCTGTTAACGCTCATTCTGTGCATTGGCCCATTGGCGCGCCTGTCCGCACGGTTCAGGCCCATGCTTTACAATCGCCGCCATCTCGGGGTCACCACCTTCCTGATCGGACTGGTCCATGCTGGCCTCGTCGTGATGTGGTATCATGGCTTTGGCGAGCTCAACCCGTTTGTCTCGGTTCTGGTGTCCAATCCGGAATACACCTCTATTGCCGGTTTTCCGTTTGAAGCCCTTGGCTTGGCCGCTTTGTTGATCCTGTTCCTGATGGCCGCCACCAGCCATGATTTCTGGAATGCCAATCTGGCACCCGGATTCTGGAAGACGCTGCATATGGGCGTCTATCTGGTTTTCGGATTGCTCGTCGCTCATATCGCATTGGGGGCGATCCAGTTCGAGAAACACCCATTCTATATTGCCGCGCTGTGCGCCAGTGTCGGGCTTGTCTCGGGGCTGCATCTGTTCACCGGCATAGCCACTTTGCGCCCTGGCAAAAAAGCTCAGGATGGCTGGCTGAAAGTGGCCGAGTTTTCCGGCATGGAGAATTTTCGCGCCAAGGTCGTCAAGCCGAAAACAGGCGAGGCGATCGCCGTGTTCCGCAACAATAATGAAGTGGTTGCCGTTTCGAATGTCTGCCGCCATCAGGGCGGTCCGCTCGGCGAAGGCCGTATCGTCAATGGCGAGATTACCTGCCCGTGGCATGGCTTCCAATACCAGACCGCTGATGGATGTTCGCCAGCACCCTTCACAGAGAAAATCGCAACTTACGCCACAAAGATTGTCGATGGCATGGTCTATGTCAGCGCGCAGGCAAATGCACCCGGGACGCCGCAGGCGCCTTCAATAGGGCAGGAGAAAACGCATGAAGAAGGATAATTTCTTTATAGGCTGGTCAGATGAAATGCCTGCCATTGACCGGCGCTTCTTTTTCGCTGGCGGTCTGGCACTGCTCGGCACCGCCGGAGCCGGAGCCTTTGCTCTTGCACGCCACCAGAATGCGCCGGGCACAGGCACATGGAATATGGGCGATATCCAGACCTTTACCGGCATCGCCACAGCCGAGCCTTACGCCATGTTGCGCACGTCGGATATTGACGGCGTGCCGAGAACCGCCTTGCTGTCGTGCATGGGCAAATGCGGCGTTGCCGCGCGGATCGGCTCCCATGCCGGAAACCCGGTCAGCATTCGCGGCAGCCTCATCCGGCGCGGCGAAAATGTCATGATTGCGGTGGTTGACGATATTGACTGGATTGCGCCCGCGACGACCGCCTTGCCAGCAGGCTTGGCTTTCCCTCAAATGCAATCATTGGGGCAGGTCAAATTGTCCGGCGAAATTCTCGACAGCAAATGCTGGTTCGGTGCCATGAACCCGGCCGAAGGCAAAGTACACAAATCATGTGCCTCCCTTTGTATTCGCGGCGGCTTGCCGCCCGCCTTTTTCGCCAAGGACAAAATTGGCCGGGAAGCGCTGATGATCATGACGGACAATGGCGCCGGCCACGGGCACGATATTCTGCCCTTTGTCGCTGATCCGGTTTCGATTGAAGGCAATGTCAAGCAATGGGGCAATCTGCTGTTGCTCGATGGCCCCGTCTCGTCAATCGCGCGCCTCTAGCTCTCCGAGACAATGTCATAGCCATAGATTGCATCTTGCTGTGCAAGGCCGATGCTGGGCGCAATGCGTCCGGCCAGCCACATCGGCCCATAGGTTTTCAACTGCCCCAATAAGGTCCTCTGGTGAAATGTCTTCGCGTTCGCCCGTGAGCTCATTTGCACGTCCGTCGCGCGCGCGCGGCGCAGCTGCTCATAAGCGGTCAACGCGGCCGGAACATCGCTTGCGCCTGCCAGCTTCGCCCCCAGCGCCCACGCATCTTCGATCGCCATCGCCGCCCCTTGGGCCATAAACGGCAACATCGGATGCGCCGCGTCGCCCAACATGGCCACACGGCCCGCTATCCATGTCGCTAGCGGCGCCCGATCAAACAAGGCCCAGCGGTAAAGACTGTCAGCCTTGCTGATCATTTGGGTCACAGACGGGTGCCAGTCGGCAAAATCCTCTAGAGCCTCTTCCTTCCGCCCTTGCTCGGACCAGCTTTCCCCGGTCCAGTCATCGCGCTCGACCACAGCCACCAGATTGGCAAGCGTCCCGCCGCGCAGCAAATAGGTCACCGCATGTTTCCCCCGCCCCATAAAAGCGGTTGCCAGTGGAGCAGGGGCGTCCGCGCCAAGCCGTTCGACCGGCACCACCGCCCGCCACGCAACATTGCCCGTAAAGACCGGCTTGTCCGCCCCAATCATCTGCGCGCGAATGGCCGAGTGAATACCGTCCGCGCCGATCACCACATCGCCCGTAGCCCGCTGACCGCCGTCGAGCACAGCGCTGGCACTCCGGCTATCTTGCTCATACCCCGTCACGCTCTGGCCAAGCCGCAAACAGTCAGGCGCACGCACCTCCAGCGCCGCTTTCAAAACGCCAATCAGATCCGCCCTGTGCAGATGCAGATAGGGCGAGCCCCAACGCTTTGTCGCAGTGTCCCCGAGCGGCGCGCGGATCAGCCGCCGGCCGCTCACCCCCATGCGCAGCTCTATGCCCTCTGGCCGGAATCCGGCCTCCGCCAGCGCATCTGCAAGCCCCAGCGCCTCGAACACTTTCATCGCATTCGGGCTGATCTGGATGCCCGCACCAACATCGCCAAGCGCGGGCGCGGCTTCGAAGATCTCCACATCCCAACCCGAATGCAACAGACACAGCGCTGCCGTCAGCCCGCCAATACCGCCACCTGTGATGACTGCTTTCATCGTGTTTGGCCCTTCGCGTTAACGATACTGCTTTGACAAAATCCGAGCCATGTCTAACAAGCATATCAAATCGCCGCAGGAGCGCCCAATATGCCGACCGATATTGCACGGCTCAAAGAATTAGAGCAACGCTTATTGTGGCTTTCCGCATGGACCGTCCACAATGCCAATCATCTGCGCGAAAAAACCTCTGCGGATGTGAAAGTCGGCGGCCACCAAGCCTCCTGTGCCTCCATGGTGTCGATCATGACGGCGCTGTATTTCCACACGCTGCGGCCCGAAGACCGTGTCGCCGTAAAGCCTCATGCCTCTCCGGTGTTTCACGCCATGCAATATATCATGGGCAACCAGACCCGCGAGAAACTCGAAAACTTTCGCGGCCTTGGCGGCGCGCAATCTTATCCCAGCCGGACCAAAGACATAGACGATGTAGACTTCTCGACCGGCTCCGTTGGTCTCGGTGTGGCGGAAACCGCTTTTGCCTCATTGATACAGGACTATCTCACCGAAAAAGCATGGGCCAAAGATCGCCCGCTTGGCCGCATGGTTGCGCTTGTCGGTGACGCTGAACTTGATGAGGGCAATGTCTATGAATGCCTGCTCGAAGGCTGGAAACACAATCTGCGCAATACATGGTGGGTGATCGACTATAATCGCCAGAGCCTTGATGGCGTGGTGCATGAAGGCTTGTGGGAGCGCATCGAAGCCATCTTCACGGCCTTTGGCTGGCGGGTTGTCACCTTGCGCCACGGCGTGTTGCAGAAACAGGCCTTCGAGGAGCCGGGCGGGGAGAAATTGCGCGAGTGGATTCAAGCCTGTCCAAATCCGCTCTATTCGGCGCTGACCTATAAGGGCGGCGCGGCGTGGCGCGAGCAGCTTCTCTCCGATATTGGCGACCAGTCCGAGGTCAACGCTCTGCTCGACCGGCGCACGGATGCCGAGCTTTCCGCGCTGATGAACAATCTTGGCGGTCAATGCCTGCAATCTCTGACCGATGCATTCGATGCCGTCACAGATGACCAGCCAACAGTGTTTCTCGCTTATACAATCAAAGGCTGGAGCACCCCGCTCGCCGGCCACAAAGACAATCATGCAGGCCTGATGAACAAAGCCCAGATGGCCGAATTCCAAGCCGGTATGGGCATCCCCGAAGGGCAGGAATGGGAAAAAATGGCGGGCATAGAAGACCCTGCCGCCATGCAGGCTTTCCTCGATAAGACGGCCTTTTTCGCCAAAGGTCCGCGCCGCTTCACAGCCGCAAAACTGCCTAGCCCGGGGCCCGTCTTCCTTGATGACAAGGTCCAATCCACACAAGCCGGCTTCGGCAAAATTCTCGATGCGCTCGCCAAATCCGACGCGCCCATTGCCGACCGCATCGTCACCACCTCGCCAGATGTCACCGTCTCGACCAATATCGGCTCATGGGTCAATCGGCGCGGCCTGTTCGCGCGTACCAGTAAAGCCGACACCTTCCGTGAGCAGCAAATTCCATCAACCCAGAAATGGCAGTTCTCGCCGCAAGGCCAGCATATCGAGCTTGGCATTGCCGAGATGAACCTGTTTCTCGCGCTCGGCGCGGCGGGTCTGTCCCACAGCCTGTTTGGCGAGAGGCTGATCCCGATAGGGACCGTCTATGACCCGTTCGTGGCGCGCGGCTTGGATGCGCTCAACTATGCCTGTTATCAGGACGCCCGTTTCATCATTGCGGGCACGCCCAGCGGCGTCACGCTTGCGCCCGAAGGCGGCGCGCATCA
>CAZXXY010000064.1:0-14209 GCA_964644755.1 uncultured Hyphomonas sp.
TGGAGACTGGTTCGCATTCGACTGACAACACCTCCAAAAGCATAATCCGCTTCAAACACGGCACCCGTTCCACTTTCTCGAAAACCATGAGATAAAACCCGATGTCGGCAGAACTCCCACCAGTACTCCAAACCATCATTCACGACGCTGGCTCCCAAGCGCTCCGGTGGCAAGTTTCGCCTTCCCTGGAAATCATTGGAATCAAGCTGTTAGCGCAGAATGTGCAGACCAGCGATATACTGCCCTTTCTGACTACAGAATACCAAAGCCGCTGCAACCGCTTGTCAATTAGCGACAAACGCTTTGAACTCGCAATGACGGGGCTCCTTGTTTCCCATATCGACCAGTTGATGAGGATAGCACAGGGCCGACCACAAATTTCGAAAACGACATCAGGCAAGCCCATCCTCATCGGCAGTAATTCTCAATCCATATCATGGTCACGCAGTTCGCCCTGGCTAACCATCGGCTTGGCCGCTTCAGGCGATTTGGGAATAGACGTGGAGGTCCGGCGTCCGATCGATTCAGAAGCAATCCTCCCGACAATCTGCGGCGAGGCCGAACGCGCAGCTTTCCAGACAATCGCCCCATCTGCACAGGCCAAACGGTTCTTCGCAATCTGGACGTTGAAAGAAGCCATTCTGAAAGCGATAGGAAGCGGCTTTCAGAAGAGCGCAAAAACAATCGTAATTCCAGAGCCCGCCTTCACGGCAACACTCGAAGCTCCCATCGTACTAAAGTGCTTTGGGCGTTCCTTCGCCCTCTCCCTGATCGAACAGCAAGAAACCACCATTGCAGTCGCCCACTCATTTGATTAACCGCACTGACAATTTGTCAGCGCTGTATATCCTCAATCCGTCACACCACAGTGAACCACTGGCGAAAACAGTAACGCCCTCATCATCCTCGACCCGGCGTATAATTTCGATCACAGACGTAACCCGTTCGCGCGCTGGCGTAACCTGCCCGCGATAGCTCCACTTGACAGCCTCACCGGGGGCAACAGACTGGAAGCGGGCAGTGGCGGACACGTCTTCGCCCTCCTGCAGCAAGACGGCGCGTTTGAGCAGTTGAACGAGCATATCGAGGCCTAGCGACCCAGGTTGCACGGGGTCTTGGTAGAAGTGTGCCTTAAAATACCATGCATAAGGATCAACATCCTGAAACCCGCGAATAAGCCCCAACCCTTCGCTTCCACCCTCAGGATCGAAATAATCAACCCCATCGAGCATCCGCATTCGGCCACTCGGAAGAATCTTCTGAACATCCTGCACGCTTAATATTTTCGAAGGCAGATCAACTTGAGCCTGCTGCTCGACGTCTATCTTGAGGCCCGCCTGCCGGACCAAAGCAGCGAGCGGGAAGAATCCGAAACTGGTCGACAGAGTCATCACTTTCTCCCCATTCGAAAGCCATGCCGTCAGTTCAAAGAATACAATCGTCATCGGTCCGGCTTTGGAGAAGCGCGTCATCACCGCTTCCACTCGGATCACGCCATCCTCAGGCCGAATTTCCCTGAACACCGTTCCGTCCCCGTCAAGGTTACGGAAACATTCCCCACCATTCAGCGCAAATCCACCATGGCTGGCGAGCCAACCGCAAGGTTGCAAAACAATTTCGACCAAAACAGCAAACGGCATTGCGCCATTTTCATTGTCTGCAAAATACCACGCATCTGGTGGAATATCGTACTCGGTGACCACCTTCGCACCATCCTCCGGCATATTCGGGCGCGTAGAGATCGAGTTAACACGCGAGACAAAATGATAAGGCGGTTGCGGAAGTCGCGGAACCCGTCCAGCCGTATCGAACGGTTGATACATATCTCCAAACGCATCAGACGGCGCCCCATCGCCACATGCCTTCAGCGCCGCCCAGTCTCCGCGTGACTCGCCTAGTGGACCGATCGCAGCAATCGGCGTCCCAGCTGGCACAACCGGCCAGTTGCGGCGCAAGCGAATGCCAAAGCGTGGGCAATGGAAGACCTTCTTGCCGTCACTGGTCGCCAGCAATGACGCGAACACTTCCGGCGTATCACCCTCTCTGACCTCGTCGATGAAAACTTCATAGACGAGATCGTGTGCATCGTCCGGGATCACTTGGCCGCGGCACACAAATTTGAACGCCTCATCGGTCATCGGTTCAAACACAAACCCGTCGCAATTGGTCACCATCCCGATCGCGGCTGCATAGAACTCTAGCGCCTGCACGGCAGCCTCGGCCATCAAAGTGCCCGGCATACAAGGGTCATTATGAAAATGCCCGTCATAGAACCACGCATTTTGCGGCACATGCGCCGCTGCCTTCAGATAGCCCCGTCGCCAAGGCCCTCCTTCAGGGTCGAATTCCGGAATTGAGTCGATAAGAGCCAGTTTTCCTTGCGGTGTACGCGGTGGATTGGTTTGTGGCGCACACGGCTCGAAACCGGGGCCAAAACACGCAAACGCATCACCACTTCGGAAAGCCTGCAAATCATTGGCCGAAAACGCACGTTTCTTTGAGGCACTCTCTGGCGAAAATCCCACAGGGTTGGCCGTGGGCGGTGCATCAATAGCAGCGTCCCAGAGAACACCCTTGCCTGAAGACAGTTCTTCATCGGTAAAGAAGCCCGCCTGTCCGTTACGGACTGAGAAAAGCCGCCGGCCATCCACATAACAATCATATTGGAAAAAGAACATCCGAACGCCGCTCAGCGTAGCGTGGCCGGTAATCTCGATTTGGTATTGCAGTTTGTCGCCCGCCTTTGGCAAGCCGCCATCATGCAAGGTCAACTCACAACCCAATAGCCGGTAGACCCGCTCATCCTTATTGCGGAAATCAGCGCCCATCCAGGAGATCAGGGACAAGTCTGCCTGCCCAGCTTCGATCAATGGCCCGGGCCGCATAAACCCGTCATGCATATACCAAGCGTCCTCGACAATATCTGTTTCAGTCCAGATCGTCCCCTGCCCGTCAACTCCGGCCTTCGCATCAATGCCGGTAATCCGATCAACAAGCAGCATAGGCGGCGTGGGCAAACGCACCTGCCGGACATAACCATCCTGCTGCTGGAACAATTCCCCGAACAGATCAGAAATCTTACCATCCGTTGCCTTGACCAGCTCCTCCTTCGCAAAAGCAGGTCCACGTGGCGAACGCACGGCTAACGGAATGGCACCAGACGTGACCGTTTTCAGAGGTCCGGATTTGTCCGGCTTCTGGCCGGTTTGCGAGGACCGCGCATATACAGGCGGCATCAAGATAGGGGCCGCCGGCATATCCACGCTATCAGTCTTTTGCACGGCCAAGTCCGTCTTGACGACAATTGGTGCTTTGTGGGCGCTTTTCTGCAATGTGGCATCGCCACTTGATCGCCCTTCCCATGACGCTTTGCGCACGTCCTTTAGTGATTTGCTCAATTTTTTCATATCCGGCTTGCGACCATCGGCATAAAGCGCAGCGGCGACAGTCACAATTTGCTCCAAATCTGAAGCCTCGACCCGATCCGCAGCAACCGCGACATGCGCTCTATCGCCAAGCGTCTTTGTGATACTTTGCGCCAACGTATCGCGCGGCCCGATCTCCACAAAAGTCCGCACGCCATCCGCATAGACCTGCTCGATCGTCGCCGGAAAGTCGACCGTTGAGACAGCCTGACGCGTCAGCATATCAGCCACCTTCGCCTTTGTCGGTTTGTACGCCGCATTGGTCGCATTGCCATAGATGCGCACGCTCGGCTTGGCTGAGGTTGGTCGCGTATGCAATGCCCGCCATGTCTCTTCATACGGGCGCATCGCTTCAGCGTGGACGATCAAATGCTGATTCATCGCCGCCCCGGCCGCCTTCCCCAATCGGGCTGCAATCTGCTTGCAGTCTTCAGGACGACCACCGATAACCACATCCTCATGCGAGTAGATCATCGTAATCTCGGCTCGCGGGAAGTCAGCTATGACCGCGCGCACAGTCTCCACAGGAGCATAGATGCGCCAATTCGCCCATTCGACGGCCCGCTCCTCACCCCATGCAAGACGCGCCGTTTCAAAATCTCCACCGAGATAATGCTCATACATTTTCGTGGCTTCGATTTCATTCAGCAAGTGCCCGGCGTTCTTCCAGTATTTGAACGCAACAAGCGAATTGGTTTCCCCAAGTGAAAGCCCAAAAGCGACCTGTGGATCAAGACCCAACATGTCCCGAAGCAAAATGGTATGGGCCTGACTTAAAAGCGTCACCGCACACAATTGCTCATAGGCTGTCAGCGTCGGCTTCGCGAGCAGATGCGCTAGCCGTGCAGCTTCGGGAAATGCGTCGCCGACCCGTGTCGCGACTTCTGGAAACGCCAAAAACAAGCCCCGTCCCATGCGTGGATATGCAGCCGCCGAGCCCGTATACACGAACGCCAAATCACCCGTTGCCGCACCTTTCCCGAAATAAACGCCCTTGCCCGTCGGCACGTCTCCTCGCTCAAGCTGCTTGGCAACCGCTTGGCGCAATGCGTCTAATTGAACACCTCCTGTGGCCGTAAGCGCCAATCTGAACTTTCCCCGTCCACCGCTGCGGCCCTCGCGTACGGCGTGCGCCAGCTCTTCAAGTGTCTTCGCTGCTCCCCAGAACAAAGCTGGCGCAGGGCGCAAAGGGTCAGGACTTGGAATAGGATCAGCAATCGCAATACCGCCGCTTGGTGCCTCTGTTCCAATAGCCGGGTGAACAAGTCCACCCTGGGCGACCTGACCACGTTGCGCCAGAAGCATGCCAATACCGAGATGAAACACGGTCCCCGCAATCGGAGCATGGCCATAAACGGACCCGACAATCTCCGCGATTTCGGAATCCGTCTCTATCGCAAAATCACTGGAAATCGTTCCAAATATGACCTTGGGTTTCTTTTTGCTGCTCGCTTTGCGCTGAAGAACAATCGCACAAGCCAGATCCGCTGGCGGCATATCGGCATTCATGCCTTTAAGAACAGATGCACGAACCGGTTCAGCAGCAAAATCCGCTGCGGCCACAACCGCCATATCTATCTCATCGTTTTCCAGCGCTTCGATAGCAAGCTTCAAGCTTTCATATCCGGTCTGCCCATCCGCCGAGATGGTGAATCCCTGCCCACGAAAATCACAAGCACTATTGATCCGGTTGGCAGGCATGTTCGGCATATGACCCAAGACATCCGCGCTTCCGATAGGAGCCGCAATCGCTGTTTTCATCTCATCCAGATATGGACTGTTAGCTGACAAGCCGAGCCGCTTACCAAGTCGTTCCCGCAACAACCAACATGCAGAGTCGGAAGCACACCCCATGCCCACAAAGACACCAACCCGCTCAGGTGGCACATCTGCACCCCCCTCAAGGGCTTCCTCGCAAACATCCAGAACAGCCAATTGCTGCGCCTCTGCACACGCCAAATCTTTTGGAGGAACCCGTGAAAATGCTGGTGACATTACCAGCGTTTCGCATTCTCCAACCCGAGCAACAGGCGGGGACATCAGCCGACGGACCACACGCGCTTTTCCGCGATCTTGCCCCGCAAGAACGCCAATCCCCGTTATCAGAATGTCCGCAGCATCCGCAGGTGTCGTAAAGCCGGGATAGTGTGAGCCGCTTGCGTCTTCCCCCTGCTCAAGCACGAGATGGGCATTGTTGCCGCCAAATCCGAAATTGCTAATCGCCGCGCGACGTGGCGTTTTCGACGACCAATGCTCTGCTGATGTTTGCGGGACAAAGCAGCTGCTATCCAACTCGGGAATCGCCGTTTCACCCAAACGGGTTGGCGGGAGCGTTTCATGTTCGAATGCGCTCAGCATTTTAAGAATGCTCGCAAGTCCCGCGACGGTTATCAGGTGTCCAGTATTCGATTTCAGCGACCCGATCGGGAGTTTTGCGCGATCCCCGAACAGGCTTTTCGCCGAGCGAATTTCCACACCATCTCCCACCGGAGTCCCTGTGGCATGGCATTCAAGATACTGAATATCGTCAGGTTTGATATCCGTCTGCGCATATGCCCTCTGCATGGCTTCCAACTGTCCTTCGGCTGCAGGCGCCAGCAAGCCCCGACGGCGGCCATCATTCGACAATCCTGTCGCACGTATAAGCCCGAAGACACGCTCACCAACTTCAACATCAGACACTCTCTTGAGCACAAGCGCAGCAGCACCTTCAGCCGGAACAAGACCATCAGCCGCCGATGAAAACGGCCTCGACTGCCCCGTCGGACTAAGTGCACTAAGCGCCTCAAACCCTCGATGTAACATCAGATTGTCAGCTGCGTTTACACCACCGACAACGGCAATATCGAGAGAGCCTGTCCTCAGCTTCCGACAGGCAATGTGCAATGCGTATAAAGATGACGCACAGGCCGCATCCAACGAAAAAGCAGCTCCCGACGCTCCGATCGCCTTCGCAATGACCGCCGCAGGTGCTCCGGAATTGAAAGCATTGAGCGGATCAATGCCTGACTGGCCATGCATCCAGATATCACCGGCATGATCGGCCTTGGAGCGGCTAGGATATGACAGGTTTGCAAGGACAACACCCAAACGGTCTGAATGGACTTTGGGCGTGCCCGCTTCCGCCCACGCATCCAGCGCGGCTTTAAGTGACCATTGGAACACCGGATCAAGCCCAGCGCAATCCACGCCATCAATCTGAACACGATCAGCATCGAAAGTGTCCGAAAATCCGGTGACATAGCCGCCTGTATATGTGGTTAGCGCAGCTTCACTCGCCGACAATCCCCAAACGCCTGGCGGCGGCGGAGTCAGTAGACTCTTGCCAGCGCGCACGGCATCCCACAAAGCATCCGGCGTAAAGCAACCAGGCAACACACAGCCTCGACCTACAATCGCTATCGGTTCGACCATCATACTGTCCATTCATCCCCAATCAGGAGTTCCACATACCTTCTGTCACCCCGCAACATCTGGTCAGCAAAGATACGTGCGCCCGTTTCAATCGGGATCAGTCCGATGCCTTGGTCTTCAAAATGACGGGCTAGCGCAGCATCAACCATGCCGCCCTCCCAAGGGCCCCAATTGAAAGATGTCACCTTGGCATCTGGCAATGCTCCATGCAGATGCCGCGCAACACGGTTGAGCACATCATTGGCCATGGCATAGCTTACCTGTCCCGTATTGCCGTACCGCGCCGCCGCCGAAGAAAACAGCCCGACATGACGCAATGTCGAGAGATCAAGACAGTCCAGCACGGTCTTCAGTCCGGTAACTTTTGTCCGGAAAACACGTTCGAACTCCTCCCGCCGCGTCTCTACAATCAAACGGTCAGCCAAAACACCAGCTCCATGAACCAGGCCCGTAATCGTACCGAACTCGCCTCGGACATGCTCGATCGTTTGGCGAGCAGCCGCCTCGTCCATCAAGTCACAGACTTTGTAGATCGCTTGCCCACCAGCCCTTTGAATAGCGGCAATATTTATGCGGATCTCGTCAGACGCCAAAGCCGCGCGTGCTTGCCTGTCTATCTCTGCTGGACGAGCTGATCGCCCTTCATCCTTTGCCTGCAAAGCAAGGCTGCGGCGAAGCTCCGTCAAAGATCGTGTTGGTGCGATGCCTGCAGGCCAGTCGGTCAGAGATGACCGGCCAAGCAATACAAATGTGCCTCCAGCCTGCGCCGCAGTCTCCCGCACGCACGCCGCCGTCACGCCGCGCGCACCTCCTGTTACAAGCCATGCTCCCGCCAGCGGTACGGCCTTGCCAGCTATTGGCATCACCGAATTCGCGAGTACCGGGACGACCAATTCACCGTCAACACCGATACCAAGCTCAACTTCTCCAGCTCCCATCACCTGCAAAATATTCGAGGCCACATCTGCCGCTCGAACTCCCTGAGCCGCCACATCAACAGCTTGCACTTCAATATCCGCCCATTCCCGTGCAGCAGTCTTGGCCAAACTCGAAAGTCCGCCGCGCCACCCTCCATCCGGCCCGCCGTCAAACCTCCCACCAGTCAATTGTAAGATGACAAGTCGTTTCCCGCCTGCCGCGCGGAAAGCCTGCGCTTGCTCGAGCGCAGTCCAATGCAGCTGCTCCGGATCAAGATCTTCAAGCGCCGTTACAATCAAGCCTGTATTTGGAGCCGCGAACCTCTCGGCTATCTGGGCCTGTATCCCCATCTGCGTCAATTGCACGACAAGTGCCTGCGCAACCGGCCCATTGTGACCTACGATCTCAACCCTGCCCGAAACACCGCGCTGTATAGCCCCCTCCGGGTCTAGCGCAGCAAATTCAACAGGCCGCACAGCAACCTGCCCATATCCCAATTGTCTATCTCCGGTTTCGGGACGCGCGCTACTGGAACGGGCTACGACGTCCCCTACTGAAAAAAATCAGCAATTTTCCTGATCGTCCGCATTTCGGCAAGTTGCTCTGACTCCAGATCTGGAAGTCCGGGCACCTGCTCTCGTAAAGTCGACAGAATTTCCACCTGCTTGATCGAGTCAATGCCAAGCTCTCCCTCAAGGTCCATGTCGTCCTCGAGCATTTCAGGCGGATAGCCGGTCTTCTCGGCAATCAACGTGCGGATCGTATCTGCGGTCACACCGCCCGACGCCCCCTGTTGAGCGAGCGCAGGCGCCGCCTCCACTTCGGCCACGGCAGCAACCGGCGCCACCGGAGCACCCGTCATACCCTGGCCGACAAAGCCGGCAACCAACCGTATCGTCCTGAGCTCGGTCAATTTTTCAGGCTCAAGTTCCGGAAGTCCGGGAACCTGCTCGCGTAGGGCCGAGAGAATTTCAACCTGTTTGATCGAGTCGACGCCAAGCTCTCCTTCAAGGTCCATATCAACTTCCAGCATATCCGTCGGATAACCAGTCTTCTCGGCCACAAGGGCCGTCACGACTGCAATCGGATCCTGTCCGGCAGGCGCTGCTTGCGCAACCTGCTGAACCGGCTGCACTGTATCCCCCATGACAGGAGCCGGCGCTGGCATTTGCATCGGTGCCGGCGCAGGCGCAGCTTCGATAGGATCAGGATTTGCGACCGCCGCGGATGTTGCCCTCACCGCTTGCGGCTCGGAGCGCATTGTCGGCGGCGCCAGTGGCGGCACAGCAGGAGGCCCTTCATGAGGGATCGTCGCCGCCGGCTGCACAGGAGGTTGACCACTCCCGGCAAATGCCAAGAAGGCCGTGTGTGCAGCTGTCATCATTTGCATATATTCCGAATGACGCTGCGAGACATCATGAAAGACACTCTCGGAACCTGTCACTGGCTGTTGCACATGTCCGATACTCGGAGATTTAGGGTCATTACTCATAATGGCAGTCCTGATAGTCGTCTTGGAAGGTTGGTTGTCAGATACATTCGGAGCAGGCAGCGCGGCGGCACCCCCGACTGGTGGATATGGTTTGTCATAGTTGGCGCCCGATATTTCGACAGCGAACTTGGGAACTGGAGGTGCTTCCGGAAAAGCTGGTAAATCTCGATAGAGATTCTCGAGATCCATCCGAATTCCGCTGACAGAAAGCTCACCGAGAACACCAAGCAGACGCGCCGTATCCATCTCCCGCTTATGGTCGAGCGACATGATGGCGACATCGTCATAAGGCAAGGCATTCTTGGCAATTGTAGAAACAACCGAGCCCGGCCCGATTTCAATAAAGATGCGCGCACCCGCTTCATACATGGCCTCAAGGCTCTGGCGGAACAGGACGGGCGCTCCGATCTGGCCCGACAATCGTCTCCGGATACTCGCGGGCGTCTTCGGATAAGGAGCTGCCGACATGTTCGCATAGACCGGAACAGAAGGCGCAGCGCATTTTTGTGTGCTCAGATACTCCCCGAACGGTCCAACTGCCTGTGAAACACAGTCAGAATGAAAGCCGGTTGCAACACTCAGCCTATGCACCTTCAGATCAGCACTTTTACAACATCTCTCGGCAGCCTCTATTCCTGAAACGGTACCCGAGAGAACAACCTGATTTGGCGCGTTGTCGTTGGCCACAACAACATCGACACCAGCACGCTCAAGCAAAGCTGCAACCTCTACCGCGCCCGCATTGACCGCAAGCATCGCCCCTTCGCTCGAAGCCGCTGCTTCGGCCATGACAACCCCGCGCGTGCGCGCGATGTCCAGTGCAGCCTCCGCCGTCAATGTGCCCGCCGCATGAAGCGCCATCACTTCACCAAAACTGTGCCCCGCACACATATCTGGTGAAAGACCAATCGCCTCCAAAAGGGCAAGCTGCGCCAATGACACAGCCGCAATCGCTGGCTGCGCGTGCTCCATCCGGGTCAACCGTCTCGTCTGCCCCTGCGCTTCTTCGTCCGTAAATGGTGCTGGCGGAAACGCGAGGTCATGCAACCCCTCACCCTTGCGCTCATCTCTACTGGCAGCCTCATCCCAAATACGGCGTGCCGCAGGAAAATCGATGGCAAGCCCCGCACCCATTCCGACATACTGGCTACCCTGTCCGGCAAACAGGAAAGCAACCTTGCCGCCAATTCCCGCACCCTCCCGATACGAAAGCCCTTCGCCCAATGGTGTGTTTTTTGGGCAGCCACTATCAATATACGATAGCAGCCTTCCTGCCTTGGCCTTGAAACCTTCAAGATCAGCAACCGTGATCCCGGCACACACAGAGGCCGTCGGATCAAACTCTCTATGGCTCTCGGTTGCCAACCGCGACAAATCATCCTCATGCTGCAAAGCTTCCCCAAGGCTGCGAACAGCCTCGCTCAATGCGCTTCGGGACGAGGCCGACAATAAGAACAATTCTGCCGCCATAATACGCGGCGGCTTAACGGCGTTCGGGCCAATATACTCTTCCAGCGTGACGTGGAAATTACTGCCCCCGAAGCCGAATGAACTAACCGACGCCCGACGAGGCGTCACCCCATCCGAGATCCAAGGACGCACCTCCTTATTA
The DNA here is from genome assembly GCA_964644755.1 of uncultured Hyphomonas sp. GTDB lineage: Bacteria > Pseudomonadota > Alphaproteobacteria > Caulobacterales > Hyphomonadaceae > CALLCD01. The sequence continues at coordinate 10,862 of CAZXXY010000064.1, forward strand.
ATGTAGAAGGGCGAGTTCTCCGTCAGTGGCGCAGCAGGAGTCTTCACTTTCAGCGTCGGCGGGAGGACCTTGCGGCTCAGTGCCCCCGCAACTTTGATAAGACTAGCCGATCCGGCCGCCGCTTTTGTATGCCCGATCTGGGACTTCACAGAGCCAATGGCGCACCAAGGTGAACCGCCTTCTTCCATTTTCCCGAAGACCGAATGCAAGCCTTCCAACTCCGCTTTGTCTCCCGCAACCGTGCCGGTCCCGTGTGCCTCAATGAGACTGACGCTATCAGGACTATAGCCCGCCTGCTCATAAGCGCGGCCCAATGCAAGCGCCTGCCCCGTCGGAAGCGGTGCATAAATGGCCGTAGCGCGCCCATCAGAAGCACCACCGAGCCCCTTGATTACAGCGTGAATTTGGTTGCCATCCCGCTCGGCATCAGCAAGCCGTCTCAGCGCCAACATGCCGATACCTTCCCCAAGCATGGTTCCGTCAGCGTCACTGGAAAACGGCCGGCAGTCTCCGGTTGGAGAAAGCGCAGGTGTTTTTGAAAAACACATGAACATGAGAATATCGTTCAGCGTGTCGACGCCGCCCGTCAGCACTGTATCAGAATCTCCGGACCGCAATTCATGAAGTGCGATCTGCATCGCAGATAGGCTCGACGCACAGGCCGCGTCAGTAACGTAATTGCTGCCGCCAAGGTCCAGACGGTTGGCAATCCTGCCTGCAATGACATTTCCGAGCAGACCAGGGAATGTGCTCTCCCGCCATTCCCCGAAATTCGCAGAAATGCGATCGGCAATATCCTGGACTGTAGCCTCATCAAGCCCGGCTTCGCGCATACCTTTGATCCACGCAGGCCGATGCAAACGGCCCGCCATATGTGCTGTCAGCTCGGTCGCAGAGGCAACGCCAAGAATGACACTCGTCCGGCTCGGGTCGAGCTTTCCACCACTTTCATGCCGCGCTTCGTCCATGACCTTCTGAGCGGCAATAAGTGCCAGCAATTGCGACGTATCTGTCGACGAAAGCGCATTGGGCGGAACGCCGAAAGCCACCGGATCAAACGCTTGTGGCGACAGAAAACCTCCACGCCGCCCATAAGTCTTATCCGGAGCGCTTGCATCGGCATCATAATAATCTTCGGGCAACCAATGCGTCTCGGGAACCTCCGAGAATGCATCAACACCCCCGACAATATCACGCCAGAACCCTGTCGTATCGCCGCGCCCAGGGAAAATACAACCCGTCGCAACAATAGCGATATCAGCAGGACCGTCTGTCTTGTAATACGTCATCGATCTATCCAAAAATTCTCGGTACGAATGAAAAACACTCCGAGGGCACGGCGACGCCTGAGCTGCGTAATTGTGCAGCGCGGGTCAACACAGCCGCGCCTTCCAAAAGGTTCCAGCCAATCTGTTTAACCGTGCGGGCCTCAAGCGGCTCCAGCGCCGTTCCGGCAACCCACTCATTGAACGCGCCCATCGCAGGCCCACACCATATCTGGAAGTCTGCCTGCCGCCCCGCAACGCCTTCACGTGCCCACTGCGCGCCCATAAACAAATAGCGTCGGCACACCAGAGCGAACTTCTTGCTCCCGTCCCGCTCAGCCGCTTCAACAGTCTTCGGATTGATCTTGAGTAAATAGTCGCGGCTCGCCTGCCAGGCTTCCGCAAACGGCTCCTTCAATATCGTCTCGACCCAAGCCTGATCAGCCGCCGACATATCTTCAAAGGCAAGTCCAGTGCGGTAGAGCCGATAAAGGCGCTCCCCGCGCAGGGCAAACATTGTCCCACGCTTGAGCACCTGAACCTTAACCCCCTGCTCGAACATATCCGCAGCCGGTGCCATCATAACATCCGCCGGACCCGCTTTGCACAGCGCTTCACGTCCCGCACGCGAAAGACCGGATTCGATAGCAGACTGATTGACCGATCCAGTCAAAACAAATGCCGCCCCCATATGGAAAGCAGCCGCTGTGGCTTGGGGCGTTGCAATGCCGCCAGCCAAACCGATCCTGATCGTATTTGGTCCATAGCCATGTTGTCTCGAAATTTTGTCACGCACCGCAACAAGCGAACTAAACACTACACTGGCAGGTCGATTGTCAGTATGACCGCCAGAATCGGACTCGGCGGTAATCTCTGCAGCGACCGGAACTGTCGCCGCAAGTCTCGCCTGTTGCTCCGTAATCCGGCCTTGCGCCAACAAGGTTGCGAGCACATCCTCGGGCGGCGGCGCCATAAAAGCAGCCGCAACTTCAGCCCGCGAAACCTTTGCAAAGACGTGATTGTTGCGGATGATTTCACCATCCGGAGCGGCTTCCAGACCAAGACACGTATACCGTACTATCTCTGGCGATATTGCCATATAGGCCGATGCGGAGACGCGGCGGACCTCTTGTTCCACAAATAGATCAATAATCGCAGCTTCATAGCCCGGCTGTTGCGGCGTGTGAATAACATTCGCCCCCCAACTGGCGGCAAATCCGGACAGCCCTGCCTTTATCGTACGGATACCTTCTAAAACCTCGCCGGTTTGCAAACCGGCACTGCCATAAAAACCAAGCAAGCCCGCCCGGCTTGCAGCGATGACCATTTCAGGCGTCGCAATCCCTCGCGCCATCTCGCCAACCACATAAGGAAACCGGATATTGTGCAAATGGGTGAATTGCCGGTCGCCGAGCCATTCTGGATAAATTGCGGGTAAAACCGAATCAAAAGCCCCCTTCGGAAGATCATCGGCATTCGAACAAATACCAACGATGTGCGGGTTATTTCCAAGCCCCCCCATTACAATCATGTCGCGTGGCTGCGCGAGCGCCTCGGCCGGGCTGATAAATGAGGAATTCGCCAGCGCTGTCGGATGCAATAGAGACAATCTGAACAGGCCTTCTTGATACTTCAAACACACCGCGCCTTCTGCGCACTGTGTAGCACTGTCATTGGAAACTTCCCCCTAGGCAAGCACGTACGCTTGAAAAGAGAAAATTACATCCGGATGGCAATTCCGACGCTAGAAATTCGTTGCAGCCGCCAGAATCGAATATGCTCATTCAGCCAATAATTTCATCAAGATAATTGGTTAATCGCGAAATTCCGATAGGATCCGAAGAATTCCCCCATTCAACCCCGTGTCCGAAAAAACACACATTACCGCGATAGATATTTCACTGAACGGTGCTGTCAAAGACTCCTCCGCCCAGGACTGGATCCGGGGTCATCTGAGATCACCCAACTGGCTGTCGAGATATCCTGTGAAATTCAGAGACGGCTTTGCTCTGCCCCTTCTAGAATTTCGCGATCAGGTTCAAGAAGACACCATTATCGTCAAAGCTCAGATCGGTCAGATCGT
>CAZXXY010000065.1:0-14146 GCA_964644755.1 uncultured Hyphomonas sp.
GGGTGAGGTCGGCGCCGCCGCCAAACCAGCCCTTCGAGGTGGCTATCATGCGCGTGTTCATATGCACCGCCGGAATGCGAGGATTTCTCGGATGCGCGATCAGCGAGATGCCAGAGGCCCAGAATTTGCCGCCATTTTCCTCAGCGCCGGGGATCTGTTTGCGAAATTCTTGTGAAAACTCGCCATAAACGGTCGAGGTGTGGATGCCCGCTTTTTCAAACAGGCGTCCTTTGAGCAGGGCCATTGTGCCGCCGCCAAGATCTTCGCTGCCATCGCCGCGTTGCCATTGTGTGCGGACGAAAGTGGCGGGTGTATCGCCATAAAGGGCGGGGCTGGCCGATTGTTCCAGGGCTTCGAATCGCTTGATCAGATCGGTCTGTAAGGCTTCAAACCATGCGCGCGCGATGGTCTTTTTCTCAGTGATGTTTTGCTCTGTCATGGGGGTTTCATGGAGCGAAGATCGCAAGAGTGCAAGCCTATCTCTTGCCACACTCTCCGCAGCGCGCTAACGCGGGCGATTAAAGCCTCGGGCCTTTGCGGCGTTGCGCCGCAATACAAGTGTGTCCGCTTGGTGTATTTAGGGCCAGCTACTGGTGAAGAGGAATAGGTGCGTCATGAGCGATATGACAGAGTCTGACACAGGAACCGCCCACGAGACGGTTGACGAGGGTAAGCGCGATTTCGTGCATATTGCCTCGGGAATGATGGCCCTTGGCGGCGCTGGCGCGGTTGCGTGGATGTTTGTCGATCAAATGAATCCGGCGGCTGATACGCAAGCGGCTTCCAGTCTTGAGGTGGATGTCTCGAAAATTCCCGAAGGTGGCGAAATTCGGGTTCTGATTGGCGGTAAGCCGTTTTTCATCCGTCACCGTACGGCGTCCGAGATCGCCGCGGCGGAAGCAACCGATATTTCCGAATGCCCCGACCCTGAAGCAGATTCTGACCGTTTGCGGCCTCTGCCCGATGGTAGCTTCAATCCGGCGATTCTGGTCACATCCGGCTCTTGTACGCATTTGGGCTGCGTCCCGGTTGGCCCTGGCAATGATACAGGTGATTTTGGCGGCTGGTACTGCCCCTGCCACGGGTCACACTATGATACATCAGGGCGCATCCGTAAGGGACCAGCGCCGAAAAACCTTCCAGTTCCGGACTATGTTTACGTGTCTGGTTCTGTCGTCCGCATTTCGCTGTAGGGGGCCTTTGGCATGAGCGATCACAAATCAACCTATAATCCGCAAACCGGTTTCGAAAAATGGCTCGACCGCCGCCTCCCAGTGGTGCGCCTTGCCTATGACAGTTTCGTGGATTTTCCGACACCGAAAAACCTGAACTACTGGTACACGTTTGGCGGTATTCTGGCTTTCTGTCTTGCGACACAAATTCTGACCGGCATTGTGCTGGCCATGCACTACACGCCGTCTACTGATCTGGCATTTGGGTCGGTTGAGCGGATTATGCGCGACGTGCCCTTTGGCTGGCTCATTCGCTACATCCACGCAAACGGCGCATCGATGTTCTTCCTTGCGGTCTATATCCATATGTTCCGCGGGCTATATTACGGCTCGTACAAAGAGCCGCGTGAAGTGCTCTGGGTGCTTGGCTGCGTCATCTTCCTGCTGATGATTGCGACCGCATTCCTTGGATACATGTTGCCTTGGGGCCAGATGTCCTATCATGGCGCGAACGTTATCACGGGTCTTTTTGGTGCGATCCCGCTTGTGGGTGAGCCGATCCAGACTTGGCTTCTGGGCGGGCCTTCGATTGGCAACCAGACGCTCCAGCGCTTCTTCTCGCTGCACTATTTGCTGCCGTTCATCATTGCCGGTGTTGTGATCCTGCACATCTGGGCGCTGCATGTGCCGGGCAATGCCAATCCGACCGGTGTTGAAGTGAAAGACGTCAAGAAAGACACCGTGCCATTCCACCCATACTACACGGTGAAAGACGGCTTTGCGATTGTGGTGTTCATGATCCTGTTCTCGATTGTTGTGTTCTATTTCCCGGCCGCGCTTGGCCACACGGACAATTACATCGAGGCCAATCCGCTCGTCACACCTGCGCACATCGTGCCGGAATGGTATATGCTGCCATTCTACGCCATTCTGCGCGCGATCACGTTCGATCTTGGCCCGATTGATGCGAAGCTTTTGGGTGTGATTGCAATGTTCGGTGCGATTGCTCTTTTGTTTGTGCTGCCATGGCTCGACACGTCGAAAGTCAAATCCATGCGCTATCGTCCGACCGCGCGTTACTTCTTCTTGGGATTTGTCATTTGCGGGCTGACGCTGGGCTGGTGCGGGGCGAAAAACCCTGACGATGCTCTGCCCTTTATGAAACTCGGTGCAGACCAGCTTGTGGTTGACTACACGGACGTCAACGGCAATCCGGCCCAACGCCTGTTCGATGATTATGCAGAGGCCAAACAGGCGCTCGAGGATCAACCGGCATCGGCTGGCGCCAGTCTCGGCGTGAAGAAGGGCGACGCGATCCGCTTCGTTCACCTCGCCCAGTTCATGACGCTGTATTACTTCGCATACTTCCTGCTGATCATTCCGGCATTGGGTCTGATGGAGAAGCCGAAACGGGAACCTGATTCCATTCATAAATCGGTGCTCAAGCACAAACCCAAAGCGGCGTCTGATGCCGCGGCTGCGGAATAGGAGAGGCCAGATGAACATTCTTCGCACACTCACACTCGCAGCTGCAGCTTTCGGATTGGCCCTGTCGGCCAATGCCGCAGGCGGTCAGAAACATGCCGAAGCGCCTGAAGGCGGCTGGCCGTTTGAAGGCGCCCTGGGCGAGTTTGACAAAGACAGCTTACAACGCGGCTATCAGGTCTATCGCGAGGTCTGCGCCAGCTGCCATTCGATGAAACTGCTGAGCTATCGCAACCTTGGCCAGCCGGGCGGTCCTTTCTATGACTCCGATTATCCTGCGGCTGAAAACCCGTTGGTCAAAGCCTTCGCGGCCGAGGATGAAATTCTCAAAGGCGTCGATGATATTGGCGAGCCAAATTATGGCCCTGCTACTCCGGCGGACCGTTTCCGGTCGCCTTACGCAAATGACAATGCGGCGCGCGCGGCCAATAATGGAGCCTTGCCGCCGGATCTGTCCGTCATCACCAAAGCCCGCCATGGCGGCGCCAGCTATGTCTATTCGCTGCTGAGCGGGTATCCGGATGGTATTGCCGCCGATGGCACACTCAGCTTTCCCTTGGCGAAAGACGACGATCATGGCGCCGGCCACGCAGATGACCATGGCGATGGACATGACGAGCTTCACGGTGTCCTGAGCCAGCCGCTTGGCCAGTACTATAATCCTTACATGGCAGGTGATACGGCAAGCCAGTGGGAAGGCGATCCGCGCCATACCCCGCCGGGCGGTTTTCTGGCCATGGCGCCGCAGCTGCCCGATGGCCGTGTTGAATATATTGACGGCACACCGGCAACCACCAAGCAGATGGCCGCCGATGTCGCGCAATTCCTCGCTTGGGCCGGCGAGCCAAAGCAGGCGAACCGCAAATCAGCGGGCCTGAAAGTGATCGGCTTTCTGGCAATCTTCGCGCTTCTTTTGTGGTTCTCCTATCACCAGATTTGGCGTGACGTTGAGCACTAGGCCAAACCCTTGACCAAACATCAAACCCCGCTCGGCCTGAAGGCTGCTGGCGGGGTTTCTTTTACCGGAGCCTCCTTATGACCCAATGGACCCTCGGAATACTCGGCGGCTCTGGCCTTTACGATATTGATGGCCTGGAAGATGTCCGCGAGGAGCAGCATATCGAGACACCCTGGGGCCAGCCCTCTGCGCCGCTCAAGCGGGGACGTATTGGCGAGGTCGAGCTTGTATTTTTGCCGCGCCATGGGGCAGGGCATGCGATCAGCCCGACAGCGGTCAATTATCGCGCCAATATTGATGCGCTCAAGCGGGCGGGCTGTACGGATGTATTGTCAGTGTCTGCAGTTGGTTCTTTGCAAGAGGCTTATGCACCGGGTGATTTTGTCCTGGTTGACCAGTTTATCGACCGGACATTTGCGCGCGAGAAAAGCTTTTTCGGGCCGGGCTGCGTTGCCCATGTCTCGCTTGCCGATCCGGTTTGTGCGCGATTGTCTGCGCTCGCAGGGGACGCGGCAGAGGCGGCGGGTGCAAAAATCCATCGCGGCGGTACTTATCTCGCTATGGAGGGACCGCAATTTTCCACCCGTGCCGAGAGCCATATGTACCGCTCTTGGGGCTGCGATGTGATTGGCATGACCAATATGCCTGAAGCCAAACTCGCGCGCGAGGCCGAGCTTCCCTATGCCACGGTTGCGATGGTGACAGACTATGATTGTTGGCGAGAAGCCACTGAAGCAGTGTCCGTCGAAGCTGTGCTGTCGATCCTGAAACAAAATGGCGAGACGGCGACGAAGACGATTGCCGCGCTTGCCAATATGATGTCTGGAACGGAGCGTACCGCGTGTGCGCAGGGGATCGAAACGGCGCTTGACTATGCCATCATCACCGCGCCAGAGGCGCGCGATCCGGCGCTTGTTGCGAAACTGGATGCTGTTGCCGGACGTGTGCTTTAGGCTGGTGGCGGCGGCTCTGCCGTTTCCTCGCCTTTGCGCAGATGTGCAGCCAAAGTGTACAGAAAGAGCGACAGGCCCAGAATTTCCCCGATCTCTTCAAAGCTGCTGATAATATCGCCCGTAAGTGTCGCATATTCTGCCCGATCAGGGTCAAGGCCGCTATAATAGTTCCCGCCGACCATTTCGAGGCCAAGCGCGCCGCCTATATAGAGCGTCCCTGCAATGGCAAACATCACTTGCAGCCGTCGCGGTTGGCGCAGGAACCAGGGCAGCAGCAGTACGGCAAGAAGAACCAGCAAGATGCCATAGGGAATGACCCATGCGAAATGGAATACACCCTCGGTCTGGAGTGTGCCCCGAATGCTCTGGTCGATAAATTCATGAATGGAGAACAGCTCGTCTGCGGCCAGAAATGCGAACAATACAGACAGAAGAAACCAGGCGGCACGGTCTTTTGAAGGCGTATCGCCCAGCTGGCAGATTTTCATCAAGGCCAGTGAACATAGGCCCATCAATGTCACGGAATAGAACGTCGGAAAATTGAATTCGCTGTCAAAATGAAAGAGAGGTACAAGCCCCTTGGCCAGGTAAAAGCCCAGACCGTGACGGACATACATTGCGCCTATATGAGCGGCCAGCAGAAAGAAAAACCCTAGCACAAGCAAGGTCCGAAGCCGGGACAAACTGATAGACGCCGACCTTTCGCGTGGCGTGCTCAGTTGCGTTGCGGCCATAGACCTGTCCTCCTTGCCAAATCTGTCATGCAAAATCGGGCGTTTAGTGATGCCTCTAGTTAAGTATATAAGTCGCAAAATTCGAGCCAGGCAAGTTGCCGCAAGCTCAATTTCCTGTTTTACGGTCTCAGGATGGTTCGGTCAGGGGAGCGCGCGTTGCAGCCTGACAGAGCCACAACTGTCAACAAAACGCCATGTTTGCGGGGCATTAAGGAAATCGGCAGGGCCATTTTCCGGCTGTCCTGTGCATTGTGTTCTGGTATTATCGACGCGTGGTCTGCAATTTGCTAGGCTTGGGTTGCAAGGTGGAGAGATCGAGATGAGTGGGACGGCGTTTCAGACGTTTATGACGGGCGGCATGTTATTGCTGGTCATCTCGATTACAGCCATTGGCTGGCTCCTGTGGGCCGCTCGGGATGCCCAAAATGACGCTGAAGAAGCTGCGTTGGAAGGTGTCGGCCACGAGTTGAAGCTTAACTTGCAGCGTATGTTGATGGAGCTGGCAAATCTCGCCGACGGGCAAGCCTATCGCTCGGGCTCTTTGATGGGGGTTCAGCATCCGCAACTTGATGCCGTGAATGCAGGTTTGGTCCATTGTGACCGGCGTGCGCTGGCCGTGATCGGGGCCACTTATCAGGATTTACAGGCCCGCAAGCTGCATTTGCAGGCTGATCTGGAAGCAGGCGGGCAGGGCACAGCAGAGTATCCCGCTGCCGTTGACGCGGCCATGAATGGCTTGACCACGCTTTACATGTGGGACGCGCATGACGGCCAGCGGCCTGATCAGGCGCCGTCGACCCGGAGCTGGGATGTACGCGATTGGCTTAAATCCAACGGGTTTGGCCAGATCGAGCTGCCCGGCATGCATTTGCGCGACACAGTTGTTGAGCGATTGCGCATGTATGGCATGAAGCTGACACCGAAACCACTGAGCCACACGGCGCATGAATACTGGTCAATGCAATATGACCGACAAGCCGATCCGCGCGGGGTTTTTGGGGCAAGACGCCAGCCCAGACCAGAAAAACCGGCCACTGATGTGGACACTCAAGTGGACAAACCGGCTGAGAAGCGGACACTCAGAGAACGCCTGAACCTTAAGAAAAATGCGCCGGAAAACGGGGAAAATCTGCCCGCCGATGCGGAGGATAAGGCTGCGTCTCCGCCTGCACTGGTTGCCGAGTAAATTTCAGTACTGGACGTGCCATTGCGAGCGCGGCTAGAACAGTGCCATGGATTTGAAAACCGCGATCAGGACGATCCCTGACTATCCCAAGCCTGGAATTATGTTCCGCGATGTCACCACTTTGATGGCGGATAAAGTCGCGTTCGCTCAAGCCATTGACGAGATGGCAGAGCCGTGGCGCCTTGCCAATATTGATTATGTGGTGGGTATCGAGGCGCGGGGGTTCATATTTGGCAGCGCGCTGGCATTGGCGCTTGATGTCGGATTTGTACCGCTCCGCAAGCCCGGAAAGCTCCCCTTCGAGACCGTCAGCGAAGCTTATGAGCTCGAATATGGCACCGACACGCTGCATATGCATGTCGATGCGATTGAGGTTGGACAGCGTGTTTTGCTGATTGATGATCTGATTGCGACAGGAGGGACAGCCATGGCAGGTGTGCGATTGCTTAAACGGGCAGGGGCGGACATTATTGGCGCGGGATTTCTTGTCGATTTACCAGAATTGGGCGGCGCAGACCTGTTAAGAGCAGAAAAAGTGCAGGTTGAAGCCCTCCTATCTTTCGAAGGGCATTGACCTGAGCGCCGGTCGGCCTCACCTATGCGCAGAGACTAAATTTTAAACGGAGTTCCTAATGGTCCGGATGGATGACGAAGCAGGCGGCAATCCAATTGCAGAGCCAAACGCCTTTTTGGAAGAAGCCTTGTTCAAGGCGCGTACAATCCTGCTTACTGGCGGGGTTGATGACAAAGTGGCGCGGCGCGTCTCTGAGCGTTTGTTGGCTCTTGGCAGCGATAGTACCGAGCCAATATTGTTGGTCGTTTCTTCGCCAGGTGGGCATGTCGAATCAGGCGACATGATCCACGATATGATCAAATTTGTCCCTGCGCCGGTGAAAATTCTGGGGACAGGCTGGGTCGCCAGCATTGGGGCATTGATTTATACAGCGGCGAAAAAGGAAAATCGGTACGCACTGCCGAATACCCGATTCCTGTTGCATGAACCGCGTGGTGGTGTTGGCGGACAAGCTTCAGATATTGAAATCCAAGCCGATGAGATCGTTAAGATGCGTCTGCGATTGAATAAGATGCTTGCCGCCGGAACTGGCCAAACACTTGCCAAGATCAAAAAAGACACTGATCGCGATTTTTGGATGAGCGCTGAAGAAGCGGTGAAGTATGGTTTGGTTGGTAAGATCGTCACGAGCCAAAGCGAAGTGAAATAGGGTTTCATGCTGGTTTCCATCTCGTAAAGGATTTCGGGCTAATATCGCTGCGTCGTTAAAGATGTGTAGAGTGATATGGTTGTTCGAATTCGAGATATTACCCATCGGGAAGTCCCGTTAGACGTCAAGGCCAGCGTCTCCGCAGCCCTGCAGAGGTTCCTGTCGTCTGCAGACTTGGATACATTGCCGATTGCGGATGGCGGTGTGGTTGTCGGTGTGGCCTTGCGTGCGCGCTTGATGGATTTGACGCTCAGTTCCGGTGGGATGGAGGCGTTGTTTCGTCAACCAATAGAGACATTCATGACACGCACCTTCGAGACCGTCGATGTAGCGTCTTCGATCAGCAAAGTGTGCAGTCAGAGCAAGACGGTTCAGGCCGGTGAACGTGCCGCTGACCTGTTGGCGATGGAGGACGGGACCTATTTTGGGATCGTTCCACTAGGGCGGCTGTTAAAGGCTGTATCCACCGTAAATCTAGCCCGTGCGCGGGCGATGAAGAATATGCAGGATGCACTTGCTGCCGCCGAGAAGCAGGCGGAAGGTGCGACGCAGGCAGATAACCAGTTTGTTGCCTTGGTCGGACACGAAATTCGAACACCCCTGACCGGTATTTTGGGGGTCGCAGAATTGCTCTGTGATGCGCGGTTAGAGAAGAAGCAACAGGCTTTGGCTGAAACAATCGTTCGGTCCGGGCACCATCTCGACCGGTTGCTCGACGATCTTCTGGATCTGTCCCGCTTGCAAGCGGGCAAAGTCGAAATCGTGCCAACTGCATTTGATGTCAAGGAATTCGGGCGTGAAACGCGGTCGCTTTGGCAAGCGCGTGGTGAGAAGAACGATGTTGCGCTGAGCGTTAACGTGAAAGCGAAAACAACGCCTAGAATTGTCGCGGACGCAACGCGGATGAGGCAAATCCTGTTCAATCTTGTGTCCAATGCCATAAAATTCTCGAAAGGTGGCAAAGTGGATGTCAGCCTTGAGACCCGACAGAATGTGTCGAATGCAACCGAATTGGTTATGACGGTAACCGATACGGGAACAGGGATCGCAGACGCAGACAAGACGCGACTGTTCAAGGCGTTCGAGCAGGCCCGTCCCGATACACAGCTGACACATGGCGGTACGGGGCTCGGTCTCGCAATTGCCAAAGGGTTGATAGATCGTATGCGCGGCACAATTGAACTGGCCGATAACCCTGATGGAGGGGCGGTGTTTAGAGTCGTTTGTCCCGTGGGAAAAGCTGCTCCGCAACTTGCGACACAGCAAAGCAAACCTCGCAAAAGGTCTGGAAATTTCCAGTTAGGACGTGTGCTGATCGTGGATGATCACGAAATCAGCCGGTTTGTGATGTCTCAGGCGCTAAGGGCTGCGGGCTGGCATGTAGATGCTGTTGCGACACGTGTGCAGGCTGAACGAAGGCTGGCAGAAATCAACTATCAGATTGCTATTTTCGATCTACATTTGGAGGATGCTAGCGGGGGTGAACTCCTGGAATGGTTGCGGGCGGGGTCATTGCCCAACAGATTCCTTCCGGTGCTGGCCGTTTCTGCCGAGGTTGGAGCCGAGAGTGAAGATGCTTGCAAGCGTTCTGGGTTTGACGGTTTCGTTGCAAAACCGATCCGGCCCAGACAATTGGTGGCCAGTGTTGCCGACCTGATTGTGACGAATACCGAGGATCGAAAACTGGTGAGGCGTTTGCAGGCGGGTTAGCGGCTCTTAGTCGTTCCCTGAGACCAGAGTTAAATGCGGCTTTGGTGTATCTGATTGGCTGGATGGCTCGGGCGGGAAGACGCTCTTGATCCGATGCAGGCAAATTGGCTGGTTTCTCAACATCGCTTCACCCCCGAGCGTTTGGTAAAGGCATAAGAACCGAAGTCTGCCATTTTGGCGTGGTTCCAGCGGGGCGATGCTGATTTCGACATCGAGACGTCGACCATGCTGTGTTTCTCCACGAAGGCGGATAATGCCGGGCCGGTTATACTGCTTCACACTTGCAAGCAGGGCGGATGCGAGCTGCCGGTCGGCGCCGATCCATAAGTCGAGAAAGTTTGTCCCTATAAGATCACGTCCCAGAAGCGACGGTAGCGATTCACCTGCGATTTTGAATGGTATAGTATTGGGACCCATTTGTTCGATGACAAACAGTCGGCCGAGCAAGCCCGGATAATCATCGGCGCATGGTCCACTATCCTCTGCGCTACCGTTTTGCATCATTCGTTGCCAAGCCTTCAACATGGCCTTGGTATTTGTATGTATCATGCTTGAACGCATTATTGAGAACTCCGCTTCACCTAGTTTTCAGTCTACTTCGCAATAACTGCGCCAGTTTGCGGAGGGAAAATGGCACAAAATGTATCTTCGAAAGCGAACACTGGCATGAAAGCTGCTTCCTGAGAGGGGAACTTTAAGGGAGATCGGCTATGACCGTATCAACTCGAGACAAATTTGTTGGCTCAGCGGTATTCGCCGCAATGATACTTGCGGGAGGCGCGGCGTTCGCTGGCGGTGATAAGAATGGGCATGGCTCGTTTTCCAATCCGCCCCAGACACAACAGTCCAGCCGTGGGTATAGCGGTAGTCCAGTTGTGGTCCCCGGTGTTTCGGTTAGAGCGCCGAATGTGATTGTGAATCAAGGATCGGTTTTCAACCAGAACACCGTGATCAACCGCAGTGCGGTTTCCGGCCAGCCGGGCATTATTTTTGGCAATGGCGGCTTTGCCGTTTCAGGGGCGGCACCCGTCGCACCGAGTACATTGAATGGTCTAAATGTCTTAGGAGCCGACCAAACGGTTGTCGAAACGGTTACCGAGCAGGTTCCTGTTACTGAAGAGACCTGCGCGCCTCGTATCGAAACCCGTGAGTCTGTTAGACCCGTGCAAGCCGTTTGTATTGACGACAAAGGCACACCGCATCCGGCTTCCAGATTGACGGCAGACGAAGCAGTTGATGTGAGCTATAATGGCGAAGTCTTCCGTTGCCTTGCCGGCACGCATATGCAGGTTACCTATGGTGACATTGTAAATGGCCAATCCTCCTTCGCGCAGGGTGAGACGTTCTCTTGCCGAAAGGGCGAGTCTCTCAATCACCGCAATGGTGAACTGGTCTGTGCAACAGCTGCGCCGCAACGCAACTGCAATGAGCGGTCATTGCTGCGCCGTCATGGTCCGGGTATCAAGCTCATTCGCCAGACGGTTACGCAAGACACATGTGTTCCCCAGCAGCGCACCGTGCTCAAAACGGTGACGCGGGAGGTGGAGAGAGTCGAGCCTAATGTGAATGGCCAAATCGTCTTCGATGGCGGTGTCGGACAGACGGTCTATTAGACGCGCGCTGCGTTCCTTTAAAGAAGCTCGAGCAAATGAAACTTTTGGGCGCCCCCTGCACATTGTGTGGGGGTTGTTGCTTATATGACACGCTTGTGCTCGAGTTGAGTGGCGGATGAGAATCTCGCTTTTAGCACGCACTGTTGTCGGTTAACGTTACTCCAAACATATATAAATTCATGTTCTTGGAGGAACCTACATATGCGTCACTCGATATCTGGTGTAAAAGGGGAGGGTGGGCTGCGTGCTCGGCTCTCTCGAACTGTTGCTTTTGGTGCGCTTGCGGCAATGGCCACGAGTTTCGCGCCTGTTGCGAGTGCGCAAGACGCCGAGGCCGAAGATGAATCAACACGACGTTTGGGCACGATTGAAGTGACGGCGACACGTCGTGATGGCGTGACGGTGCAGGATGTCCCGATTGCCGTGACTGCATTTGATGCAGAATTACTTGAGCAGACTGACTTTAACCGTTTGAACGATCTGGAGCAGCTCAGCCCGAGTGTCCAGATTACGCAGGGTCAGTCGGCATCGGCAGGGACATCAATCTCTATCCGGGGTATCGGGACGGGTGCGGATAATTTTGGGTTTGAGCCTGCTGTCGGTATTTTTGTCGATGGTGTTTACCGCACGCGCACAGGGTCGGCGATTTCAGAATTGCCAGCACTGGCTGGGCTCGAAGTGCTTCGTGGGCCACAAGGCACCTTGTTTGGCCGGAACACATCTGCAGGTGTTGTGTCTATTCGTACAGCCAAGCCAACTTTTGAACCAAGTGGGCATGCGAGTGCGTCCTATGGTAATTTCGATGCGGTTGAACTGAATGCTGGATACTCTCAGCAGATCGCCGAGAATTTTGCCGCGCGTATTGATGGTAAGTTCCGCCGTCGTGATGGCTTTATCAATGAGTTGAATACGGGTGCAGAGCTTAACAACATCGAACGTTTCGCCATTCGCGGACAGTTGCTGTATGAGAAAAATGAAAGTTCACTGCGCTTGATCGCGGACTACACAGAAACAAATGAAATTTGCTGTGCGGCAACCATCGGGACAATTGGCGCATTCGGTCCATTGGTGAACGCTATTGCGGGATCTAACGGGTTGATTGGCAATGTCGATCCGGCAACTTTGACAGGCGATGACCGGTTTAACACGGCGTCATCTCCGAGCCAGAGCTTTAATGATGATGTGCAGGACTGGGGTGTCTCTGCCGAGTATAATCAGGGGCTTGGCTGGGCAGACTTTACGTCGATCACGGCGCTACGTGTTTTTGATTCAGAGCGTGATCAGGATATTGATTTTTCCGGTCTGGACCGCGCCGCACGTAATGGCACAACCAATGCTGACCGTGCCTTTACACAGGAATTCCGGTTGAACGGTAACGCTGGTAAGCTTGATTGGCTGGTTGGTGCTTTCTACCTGAATGAAGATATCCAAACATTTGATACGATTCAGTTTGGTGCTGATGCTGATGTGTTTAGTGACGCGTCATTTGCAGGCTTTAGTGCTACGAACCCTGGGGTGCCGCCGCTTTCGCTCTTTGGAACGAATGTCGGTCCGGGGCCGTTGGGTGGAGCAACACCGTTTTTATTCACAGACACTGCTGGTTTAAGCGGACTTCCGCCGGGCACAATTGTTCCGTTTGGTATTCTTGGGCCGGTATTGACGGGCGCCGGAGAAGCGGCTGGCGCGGCGCTTTTGCCTTTGCTGTTGAATGGCTCGATCGATCAAGCAACGTTTGACGCGCAGGTGGCGGCTGCTGTCGCTGGTGCGCAAGGCACGTTTACGCCATTCTTCCTCCCACCAACACCGGCAGGAGCTGGCGCATTTGACACGTTTAACCAAACGACAAATGCCATTGCGATCTTTACGCACAATACATATGAAGTTACCGACCAACTGACCCTGACGGGTGGTTTGCGCTACAACTATGAAGAACGTAGCATCCGTGCAGATCTTGACGCGTCGAGCATTCCCGGATGTGTCGTTTTGCAAGATCCTGCAACATCAGCAGCGACATTCGGTACGCCCGCACTGCAAGCTCTTGCGCCATTTTTCGGTGTTGCAAACCTCTTCGCGTGTAATCCGGCTGTAAATCCAGAATTTGATGTTCTGGATGGGGCGACCGAGAGCCGGAGTGACAGTGAATTTACTGGCACGGTTAAGGTCGCCTATGAACTGACGCCGGATATATTGTTGTTTGGTGGTTATAATCGCGGCTTCAAGTCAGGTGGCTTTAACCTTGATCGTTCAAGCCTCGAATCATCCTTTGTCGGTGCCGCACTGGGTGCACCAAATGATGGGCCACAACTTTTGGACCTCGAGTTTGAAGCTGAGACAGTGGACTCTTTCGAGGCTGGCGTGAAATCCAGTTGGCTTGATGGCCGTGCGACGGTCAATGTCACCGGTTTCTTCTCCCAAGTTGATGACTTTCAGGAGAATACATTCAACGGCACGAACTTTGTTGTCTTTAACAATGATGTCGAGACGTTTGGTGTCGAGGTTGATGTTACGGCGGAACCAATTGACGGCCTGATTTTTCAGGGCGGCTTCTTGTGGGTTGATGCAACCAGAACGTTCGTAGATCCTGACGCACCTCCGCTTGCGGGCGCTGTTAATGCTGATGGGACAAATACCGGTCAACAGTTGGGAAATACACCAGAATTCGTGATCACCGGGCAAAGCACTTATGTTTACCCGATTAACGACTGGCTGAATGCCACATTGCACGCCAATGTGCGTTGGCAGTCTTCGACAAACCTTGTTCAGGGAACATTGTTTGAAGCGTTTGAAAACGGTTCTTTTGCAACCGTTGGCACACGTATTGGTCTTGAAACTGCAGACGGCAAATATGGCGTGTCCTTCTTTGGTAATAATATCTTTGACCAAGCCTTCAATGTGACAGCCTTTGGCGTTCCTGAGCAAACGGGAACACTGGCAACTTTCCCAGGCGCTCCTCGCTTTTATGGCGTAGAGCTGAAAGCACGCTTCTAGGTTTTCTACTGGTAAGAACAAGAAAGAGCCCCGTCCATTGCGGCGGGGCTTTTTTATTTTGCGGTTTTGCGCAATGCCCAGATCGCAATGATCAAGGTGATAGCTTCAAGGGCGACGAAGGCCC
>CAZXXY010000066.1:0-3715 GCA_964644755.1 uncultured Hyphomonas sp.
CCGAAGCATCAATCAGATAGAGGTGGCTGTCTTTATTAAACGGTGCTGAAGGCATGGCGCGCGAATCCCTTTTGTTGGGACTGGTTTAGCGCGCCAAGGCTGTCTAAGCTAGCGGCGGCGAAGCTCTTTTGCGCCAAATTTCATCAATCGCTTTAGCCTGCCCTCAAGCCTGTTCTGTTAATCTGCCCGCATGGAAAGAGCCCGCAAAGACAACACATTTGACCCCCGCCGCAGGCAAGCGCCCCTCGTCGAAGACGGGAAGCGGGCGGGCCCTGCAGTCCGCAAGCCGACATCGCGTCTCGAACAGCGCTGGCCGGTCTATCTCGGCGTTGGCATTCCCGCTTTGGTGTTTGGCGGGGCTTTTCTGATGCTGGCAGGGGGCTTGATCTCTGAGGCCAAACTCAGTCTGGGCACATTTGCTTTTGCTCTACCATTTTTCTTGATCCCCTTCATTTTGACCGCAGTGGTGTTGACCTATGTCTTTTCGTCAATCCGCAGCAGCGCCGAAACGCTTGGCAATATCAGTTTTCTGAGCCAATCGAGTACCGGATTCAAAATTGGCGGCGCGCTCGGATTCGTCCTATTCCTATGGTTCACACCGATTGTGTTCGGTGATCCATTTGCCGGAAATCCCAGCGCACCAAGTGCGATTGTCGCGCAATTGGCGCTGAAGGCTTTGACCTTTATTGGAATTGCAGGTGCCATTGGCAGCCGGATTGAAAAAGCCATCCGCGGGCAAAAGCCTAACCAAGCACCGCCGGCGCAATCCAGAACCCGATGGCCGTAATAATCACGACGCCCGCCAGATTGATCCGCAAACCTGCACGCATCATTTCGGCCACCGGAACCTTGTCCGTCGCATAGATAATCGCATTGGGCGCTGTGGCCACAGGCAGCATGAACGCACATGAGGCGGCGACGGCTGCGGGCGCCAGCAGGCTCGCCGGATCAGCCCCGACAGCACCAGCAAGCGTCCCGAGAATAGGCGCCAGCGTCGTCATGGTCGCAACATTCGATGTCAGCTCGGTCAGGAAGATGACCAGCGCCACCACCGCTGCAATAAAGAAAACCGGCGGCAGAACCGACAGCACGCCAAGTTGGTCGCCAATCCAGTCAGCAAGACCTGTGCGGGTGATCGCGCGGCCAAGCGAAATACCGCCGCCGAACAGAATGAGCACGCCCCATGGCAAGCGCTCGGCTTCCTGCCAGTTGAGCAAGGCGCGTTTGTGTTCTCCCCCCGCTGGCACAAGGAACATCAACACAGCTCCGAAAATCGCGATCCCCATATCGGAGATACCGGTCAGCCATATCGGCGCAAACCCGGCCGCCTCGGCCGCATTCTGGATCAGGACGCGGGTCATCCACATTAAGGCAACGGCTCCAAACACAATGGCCACGCGTCGCTCCGGTGTGGATATCGCGCCCAGCATTTGCAACTGGCGGGAGATAGTGTCCTGCGCCGCCGTGTCCGTGCTGCCCCTGGGCAAACTCCAGCCAACGGCCAGCCATGCAGCAGGCACGAGCAAAAGCATCGCCGGAACACCGAACTTGATCCATGTTGCAAAACCGATCTCGGTACCATTGATCTGTTCAAGCGCATCAAGCGCGATCAGATTGGTTGGCGTGCCGACCGGCGTTGCAACCCCGCCAATGCTGGCCGCATAACAAACGCCCAAAAGCAGGGCCAAGGTGATTTTACGGTCTTCCCCCTCCCCCAGAGATGCAGCCACCGACAAGACAATCGGAACCATCATCAGTGTCGTTGCCGTGTTCGATATCCACATTGACAAGAGCGCTGTGGCGATCATGAAGCCGGCCAGCAAAGCCTTCGGCCGATTGCCCGAACGCGCCACGACATTCAGTGCGATCCGTTTGTGCAAGTCCCAGCGCTCGATCCCGAGCGCAACAATAAACCCGCCCAGAAGCAGAAGAACAATTGTGCTCGAATACCCCGCCGCAGCTTCCGCCGGAGTGCCCGCGCCGATCAGCGGCAGGACCACAAGCGGCAACAATGAGGTCGCCGCAATCGGGATCGGTTCGGTCGCCCACCAGATCGCCATCCAGACCAGCAAGGCCCCTGTCGCCCAAGCCGCAAACCCCAAGCCCGCCGGCGGCCCGATCGCCAGCATCAAAAGAGCTGATAAGGGGCCAAGCCAGAGTGTGACCTGTTTGAAACTCATCTTTGGCATGTGCTGCAATAAAAGCTTGAACGGCCAGACTGGGTGATACGCTTTACCGGATCGCTACAGGTTTTGCACGCCTCCCCTTCGCGGTCATAAACGTCGAATCTGTGCTGGAAATAGCCGAGCGATCCGTCCGCACCGGCAAAGTCGGAAATCGACGAGCCGCCCGCCTCGATAGCGTCGGCAATCACGGCATTGATCGCCGGTGCCAGCCGCTCCGCCCGCGCACCAACAACGCTGGCCGCTTTGCGCTTGGGAGAGATGCCCGCCCGGAACAAAGCTTCGCAGACATAGATATTGCCCAGCCCCGCAACAATCGCCTGATCCAGCAAGACCGCTTTGATCGGGCTTTGCTTGCCCGCCAGCGCGTCGTTGAGATAAGCCGCTGAGAACCCGTTCGACAGCGGTTCCGGTCCGAGTTTCTTCAGACGCGGATAAGTGTCGAACTGGGCTACAGGCCATAGTTCCATAAACCCGAACCGGCGCGGATCATTATAGGTCACCCGCACCCCGCCTTCGAGGTGGAACACGACATGATCATGTTTCGGATCATCCCCCGCATCGGCTGTAAACTTTGCCGTGGGGTCGCCGTCAATTGTGAACCGGCCCGTCATCCCCAAATGCATGACCAGCATTTCACCCGATGACAGTTCGGCTTTGAGAAACTTGGCAGAGCGCCCGAGCTGCAGGACGGTTTGTCCGGTTAGCCGTTCGGAAAACCGCGCTGGAAACGGGAACCTCAAATCAGGACGCCTTTGCTCGACGCGCAGGAAGGTCTTGCCCTCCATCACGGGAGAGAGTCCTCTTCGTACAGTTTCAACTTCAGGCAATTCAGGCATAATCACTACAGTATCAGAGTGCCCAACAGCGCCAACACCCTATCTGCAAATCATGCAGCCCATCCACAGCTTAGCTCTAGGCTTCCCGCCAATCCCCATTTGCCAGATCAGCCAAATCCCAATTTCCGATTTGCGCACGGATCAGGCGCAAGGTCGGGTGGCCAACGGCCGCCGTCATCCGCCGCACTTGCCGGTTTTTGCCCTCGGTAATGGTCAACGCGATCCAGCTATCGGGCACCGACTTGCGCACGCGAATAGGCGGATCACGCGGCCACAGGTTTTCCGGCGTCTCGATCATTTCCGCTTGCGCGGGCGCGGTCAGCCCGTCTTTCAGCTCGACCCCTTCGGACAGGGCTGCAAGCGCGGCCTCATCGGGTATGCCTTCAACCTGCGCCCAATAGGTTTTGGGGGTTTTGTGTTCGGGATCGGCGATCTGTTTCTGCAAGCGGCCATTGTCGGTGAGCACCATCAGCCCTTCACTGTCGCGATCAAGCCGTCCGGCCGCATAGACGCGCGGCACAGTGATATAGTCGGACAGCGTAGGCCGTGTGCTGCCTGCATTGCCCTTATCGGTAAACTGGCTGAGCACACCGAACGGCTTGTTGAAGAGAATGATGCGGGTCATTTCGGGTTATTCCCATTTCGCTTTGCTCAATATGGACTGCCGCTTTGCGGGCTGATGGCTCAATCCTT
>CAZXXY010000066.1:3815-8510 GCA_964644755.1 uncultured Hyphomonas sp.
GGGCTGTTTCATTCACTAGCTCAGGGCTGCTACTCATAGCCGCCATAGCTGCCCGCAGCGCCCGGAAAGACGACGGGGCTTTCCGCACCATCTTTGGCAACGCTTGAGACACCGAAGAAATAATTGTCGATCACCACATTCTCCAGCGTATATTCGGAGACATCGCCGACAAATTTCGAATGGCTCCATTGGGCATCTGTCGTCAGACGCCAATGGACACGGTATCCCGCAAGGTTCTCCGCTTGCCCCCCTTCCGGGCGGCTCCATTTCAGCGTGGTCGAAGGCTGCACCGCCCCTTCAATTGTCACATCTGCAGGAATTGGCGGTGCCAGCGCAATGGATGCCATAGTCACGATGTTGAGCGCTGTGAGCTTGGCCGCATAGTCAAAATCAACCCCGTCTATTGTGTCGCCATAGACGCGGCCATCTTCGGTGCGCAAATCCTGATGCTGGCGGTCATAATGCTCATTGGTTTCCATGATCCGCACGCCCGGAATACCAACGGCATTGAACGGGCGATGGTGGCCGCCCCGTCCAAACCGGTCGAGCCGGTAGACCATCATCACATCGAGGTTGGGGATATACTTGTCGGCCATGCGGTCAATATAACGGGCCAGATTGCGCGACGGACTGTCGACCTCGCCGCCGGTAAACCGGCGCGCACGCGCCTCTTGGGGCGTTTCCACATCACGGGTTCCTTCGGAGAAGACCCGCGCCGTGGTGTTGTTGATCACGCCATTGATGCCAGCAATGTTGCCGATCATGTCATTGTTGATGACGCCTTTGATGTTCCAGCCTTCCGCGAGCGCATGTTTGGCAACAATCTGGCCGCCGAAAAGCCCCTGCTCCTCGCCTGATAGTCCCATATAGACGATGGTGCCCGGAAACGTGTGCCTGGACAGAACCCGCGCCGCTTCAATCGCGCCCGCCATGCCGGATGCATTGTCATTCGCGCCCGGGCTATCGGAGGTGCCGTCAAGCGGATCAGTGACGCGGCTATCAATATCGCCGGACATAACGATCATCCGGTTCGGATCGAGTGTGCCCCGCTGTATGGCCACGACGCTGACAACCTCGACAGGATCAGGAATACGGTTTTCGCCGGAAATCGTGTCCGACACATACATGACTTCAAGACAGCCGCCACACTCCGCCGAAATGCGCTCGAATTCGGCATGGATCCAGCGCCGCGCCGCGCCAATACCGCGCGTCTCGCTCTCGGTTTCAGACAAGGTATGGCGTGTGCCAAAGCTGACAAGTTTGCGGATATCCGCTTCGATCCGGTCTGCCGACGTATCCGAGACCAGCGTATGAAGCAAAGCCAGCTCAGCTTCTTGGGCATGATCACCAAGGCTTGCAGCAACCGGATCTGTCCCCTGCGCCGCCGCTGTCACAACAGGAGGGACCGGCGCCGCACGCTGGGCAATCGCTTGTGTGCAGGCCGACAATGACAGAGCCGTCAGCGCAAATACGCCTGTTTCGAGAAAAAACTTGCTCATTTTGATCTCCATATCGAAAATTTGCATCATGATGAGCTTTAGGGCCTATCCGTGTTTCTGTCACCTCTCGCGCAAACAAGGGTGACGAAAGGCCCAACCTCTTGTATATCGCCGATTGGAGCTTCGATTTCGAGGCGCAAACGGGGCTGATAATCAGGACACGGGCTGTGCAGACGCGCGCAGGCCGGTATATTCCTGTTTGGCCTCTAAAAACTTGGATGTCCTGCAAGGAGACCGATAGATATGGCTTATGAAACCCTGATTACCGAAATCGAGGGACATGTCGCAACGATTACCCTCAATCGTCCGGACGCTTTGAACGCCTTTAACAACCAGCTCATGGACGAGTTGACCGCTGCGCTTGATGCGTTCGAAGCGGACACCGAGGTTGGGTGCATCGTGATTACCGGCTCAAGCAAGGCCTTTGCCGCTGGCGCCGACATTAAGGAAATGCGCGAGCTGTCTTACATGGACGCCTATTATCGCGACTTCATCACCACCAATTGGGAGCGCACAGCGCGCTGCCGCAAGCCCGTCATCGCGGCCGTTGCCGGCTATGCGCTCGGCGGCGGATGCGAATTGGCGATGATGTGCGACTTTATTCTCGCAGCGGACAATGCAAAATTCGGCCAACCGGAAATCACGATTGGCGTGTCTCCCGGCGCTGGCGGCACCCAGCGGCTCACCCGTTTCATCGGCAAGTCCAAAGCCATGGAAATGTGCCTGACGGGCCGTATGATGGATGCCAAAGAAGCGGAAAGCTGCGGGCTCGTCTCTCGCATCGTACCGGTCGAAGACCTGCTTGAAGAAGCAAAATCCGTAGCCAAGAAAATAGCCTCTATGCCGCGCGCGACCGCGATGCTCACCAAAGAAATGGTCAATGCGGCTTACGAGACACCGCTCAGCCATGGCGTGAAATTCGAGCGCAGACTGTTCCACTCGCTATTTGCGACCGAAGACCAGTCCGAAGGTATGGAAGCCTTTGTCGAAAAGCGCACACCGCACTTTAAAAACAAGTAAGCGAAGGCGGGGGATTAAACGCCCCCGCTAGCTGTCCTCTGCCAAGCGCACATAATGGCGTTCGGTATCACTGATATAGTCTCGCGTGATCGGCACCGCTTCGAGCGAACGGGCAAGCTGGACCTGAAACACCATCTGCCCCATATGCCGGAAGGCCATCGCCGCCCCTGCGAGATAGAACACCCACATGCGCCAGAACTCTTCATCATAAAGCGCCGTGATCTCGGCTTTCTTCTCGACGCAGGTTTTGTACCAGGCCTCACATGTGCGGGCATAGTGTAGGCGGAGTATTTCAATATCGGTGACCCAGAGCTGGGCCCGCTCGATCTTTGGCGTAATCTCCGAAAGCGCAGGCACATAGCCGCCCGGGAAAATGTATTTGGCCATGAAACTGTCCGTCGCACCCGGACCATCTGCCCGCCCGATCGAGTGGATCAACGCAACGCCATCCTCGCTCAATAGCTCCGCAACTTTCGAAAAATAGGTCTGGAATTGCGGCTGGCCGACATGTTCGAACATGCCCACCGACACGATCCGGTCAAACGGGCCTTCGACATTGCGATAGTCCATCAATTCGAATTTCACCTTGTCAGACACGCCAGCGTCTTCGGCCCGTTGTCGCGCGACCGCCAGCTGCTCTTCCGACAGGGTAACACCGAGCACTTCAACCCCTGCGACCTTGTTCAGATATAGCGCCATGCCGCCCCAGCCGCAGCCGATATCAAGCACGCGCATGTTCGGCTTGAGCAGGAGCTTGGCGGCAATATGAGCGAGCTTGTCCGTCTGGGCACGCGGCAAGTCATCAGCATTGTCCGGTTGCCAATAGGCACATGAATATTGCCGGTTCACATCCAGGAATAGATCATAAAGCCCGTCAGACAGATCATAATGATGGGCGACATTGCGCTTGGCGCGGCGGGCATGATTGCGCCCGTCCAGCCAGGTTTTCCAGCGCGGCTGCTGGGTGATTTTGTGCAACTCATTGCCCGGCACCCAACGGAAATTATAGGTCACAAGTTTCAGGAGATCATAAATCTCGTACCCGTCTTCCATTTCGAGACGGCCATGCATATAGGCCTCTGCAGCACCGAGCGCAGGATCGCGCGCAATCTTGCCCGACGCGCCTTTGGCGGTAAGCCGGATCGCGACCTCTCCCACTTTGTCATCCGCACCCGGCCCAAACACGTGAACAGAACCGTCATAATCGGTGACAGTCAGCTGCCCTGCAATAATGGCGCGTTTGAGAAGAATTGATAGAAGTCGCATAAATCACCAGCTCGCAGGAAAAATTGGTTTGGGCACTTCCATACGTTGCCAGTTCATCGATGCAAACCAAAATGACATTTAGGTCAAATTTTCAAGCTCGCAAGAAGGCGCTCTGCCTGCCGCAAACTGAACGTCTCCGGGATCGGTGACCTCATGATCAGCAGCCGGTGCCAGAAAGGCCCGACCAATGCGTCCATGGCATCTTCAATTTCCCAATCACGCCGGATAATCTGCTTTGCAGCCAATTCGGCCAACACCATGCGCAGCGGCGTACGAATCTCGGTTTTGACCCAAGCCCGCCATTTCTCTCCCGCATCATCATCGTCAGACGCCGCAAGAAGCGCCGCGCGCAAAATGTAATTGCCGCTTCCCGTCCGGACTGTGGCTTCAAGGGGCGCAATGATCGCAGCAATGCGCTGTTGCGCGTCCCGTGCCCCTTCAGGAGCTGCCGGGATCAATGAGAGCGCCGCATCAAGGCACAAAGTGCCGATCGAGGGCCACCAGCGATAAATCGTCTGCTTGGAGGCTTGTGCACGACGGGCCACATTGTCCACGCTAAACCCGCGCCAGCCGCTTTCGGCCAGCTCGTCGCGCACCGCTTCGAGGATCGCCGCTTGCGACGTTTCCGACCGCTTCGGGCCTTGTCGTCTCTGCCGGTTGCTACTTGGATTGGATATCTTATCGGACATGCAAAGTTCCCTCGAATATTTTTATGCGAACGGCTCGCTAGCTTAGCCGCGTTTCTTCCTAATCCGAACCTATCAAGAAAATATTACGCAAATAACAACAAACATTACAGTTTACGGAAATTGCAGATGATTAAAAACAGCCTCAAAGTCCGCTTTGACAACCTATTTTTATGGTGACACGGATGTCATGATAACAGCAAAACCAGCCATTAGGAACATCG
>CAZXXY010000066.1:8610-14088 GCA_964644755.1 uncultured Hyphomonas sp.
CTGTAATTGAAGCTTATCGAGATGCGTGGGGTTTCTGACCTGTGCGCCATAACCTCATGTCTGAGCCAGCTTTCCCACAGCAGCACTGACCCGATCTTCGGCGTCCGATAGACAAAACGGGCAGCCTGCACAGGTGCATCCGGACGCAGAGGCGGCGCCGCCATCATCATCGGCAAACGCGGGTCTTCAAACTTCAAAGCTCCGCTCCCTTCAGGCATCGCCACATAGACCGTCCCTGACACCACGCTGTTTGGATGGATATGACCAGAGTGGTTGCCGCTCTCGCCCAAAATATTGACCCAGAGACTGTCGAGTACCAGTTGACGCCCTTCCATGTCCCAATGCTGCGCGCGGGCAAATGCGTCTGCCAACGGGTCCAGTTTGAGTTTGAGGTCCGCGAAGGCCGGATCCCGCACCGGCAAATCATCTAAGGACGCATAGGACGTATACCCATCATAGCCTTGCGCATCGCACCAGTCACCGCCAGCTGTGTCCGCTTCCTCAAGCGCCCAGACGGCCCGCTCCAGCGCCTCGATCAAGGCAGGGTCATCAAGTTGATGGTCCGCGATAAGGGTTGCAAACAAGGACTGGGTACGGGGTTTATCGGTCACAGCGAAACGCTCTTGAAAGCATGAAACATTGCGAGGGGCATATTCGACCTCCTACTGGCAAATGAAGTTTCAATGCCCGAAGCCTACAGAGCTGACAAGCAGGCAATACGCCGCGCAAAAAACCCCATCGGCAAAAACGCCAATGGGGTTTGATCAAGTCATGCGAGTGACGTTGGCTTAGGAGCCAGCGCCATCATGGTCAATCGTCGCGCCAGCAGCAGGCTTGACGAATTTCAGAGTGAACCGGTCACTCTCGCCAATGGCAAGATAGGTGGCATTGTCAAAGCCTTCAGGAAGCTCGACACCATCACGTGTACCATAGCTTGCTGGCGGCAAAGTCCAGACACCGAACGGGTGGTCCGCTGTGTCCTTAGGGTTTGCATTGATTTCAGAAGTACCGGCCAGCTCGAAACCAGCTGCTTCTGCCAGCGAGATCGCATAATCCTGATGGACATAGCCAGTGCTGCCTTCTGGGTCTTGCTCGGCGGAAGATGGCAAACGGTGCTCAATGACGCCAAACACACCGCCCGGCTTAAGCGCTGCATAAGCATTGGCGAACACTTCACCCTCTGTACCGCCACGCATCCAGTTATGGATATTGCGGAACGTCAAAACCGTGTCAGCCGATCCCGGCGCAATGCCTTCGCCGCCCAGAACGCCAACATTGACGGTGCCAAAGACGTCAGCATCGCTGAATTTTTCAAGAAAAGCCGCGTCGCGATCAGCGTCGCCGCGCGTGGCAGCCACATATGTGCCGCCGCCAGCATTGAGGTATGGTGCGAGGACTTCAGTGTACCAGCCGCCGCCCGGTGAGATTTCAACAACTGTTTCATCTGCATCAACACCGAAGAAAGCCAGCGTTGCCGCAGGGTTGCGTGCGCCGTCGCGCGCTTTGTTGTCGTCGCTCCGCCATGCGCCATTGAGCGCGAATTCCATCGGGCTGACGTCCGAGGCAGTCTCGGGCCCACTGGTCGCAGCGGCTGTATCGACTGGCGCTGCGGCTGGTGCCGACGTCTGCTCGCCACAAGCGGCGAGAACTGAAAGAGCCAAACCGGCCATAAGTGCATACTTCATACTGTTCTCCGTTTTCTGCCCCCTTGAAGAGGTCAAGATCGATCCCTAAATCATATATTGTCTTAGCGCCATATGTTGGGCTTGGACAGGGACTTAACGCTCTTCGCCGATTTCGGGAAGTGGCCCAAGCCCCAAACCGCAAATCTTCACGAAATCGTGAGGATGAAAATCTTGATGTTGCTTTGGAAAAGGACACGAAAAACATGACAATACCCACAGATTTGACGCCACTTTACCGCACAATGGTTGGCTTTGACCGCCTCGCCGGCATGATTGACACCGCAACCCGGCTCGATGGCGCGCAAGGATATCCCCCTTACAATATTGAACGCCTTGCCGAGGACGCTTTCTCGATCGAACTCGCTGTGGCGGGATTTTCCGAGGATGACCTTGAGATCGAAATCAAGGATGGCCTGCTGACGGTGACGGGCCGGCATGCCCCGTCTGATGAGAGCGTTGAGCGCAACTTCTTGCATCGCGGCATCGCCGAGCGCGGCTTTATTCGACGCTTCCAGCTTGCCGATCATGTGATCGTCAAAGGCGCTGATTTGAAGAACGGATTGTTGCGGATCGAATTGTTGCGCGAACTGCCAGAAGCCAAGAAACCGCGCAAAATAGCGATCGGCAAAGCAAAGCCCGCAAAGCCAACGCTGATCGACGGCAAAAAAGGCTCCGCCGCCTAACGGCCCCCGCCTCCCTTTGGGGCCATGGACGCGCTTCGCTTTACCGCGGAGCGCGTTTCCTTTTGGCGCTATGACCGATCGACGCTGCGGCGCAGACTGATCAGCGCCTGATCGAGCACGCCCTGGCTCGCCGCACACACCAATTGTCCGCCCGGCATGGCAGGGTTTCCGTGCCAATCGCAGGCAAGCCCGCCTGCACCGCGCACCACAGGGATCAGCGCGGCCGCATCATAGGGCTGCAAACCGCCCTCGGCGACAAGGTCAATGGTGCCCGCAGCAAGCCGAGCATAGGCATAAGCATCCAGCCCGTACCGGACGATGCGGGCCGTATGGCGCAGATGCGTCCACGCGCCTTGCTCGGCGGGGGTCATGATAAACGGATCGGTGGTCGCAATCGTTGCCTGCCGCAAATCGGTTTGACCTGAAACCCTCAATGGCAACCGGGTCCCGCCCTGCTCAACAACTGCTCCGCCCGGCCAACCGACATACCGCTCACCCAAGACAGGCTGGTCAATCACCCCGATCAGCGGCGTCCCATCAGGCCCACAAAGGGCAATTAATGTGGTCCACACTGGCAAGCCGGCCACAAAGGCGCGGGTGCCATCAATCGGGTCAAGCACCCAGTTAAAGCCGTTTTTCGAGGCCGTATCGGCGTATTCTTCCCCCTGAACGCCATCATCCGGACGCTCGGCAGCAATCAGCGCACGCATGGCCCGCTCGGCGGCCTGGTCCGCTTCTGTGACTGGGTCAAAGCTACTGCCTGCCTCATCTGCCAGCTTGTTCTCGATCAGGTCAAGCGCGCGAAAATGCGGGGCAATCGCCTGCCATGCAGAATCGGCGAGACGCCCGGCAAAGCCAAGCGTCTGTTCGATCTCTTCGGGGGTCAATTTTACATCAGTCATGGATCACGCCACTAGCGCGTCCAAAGACGTCCAGCAAGGTTTTACGACGCCATATCATCCGCATCGGCTTCGAGCGCCTTGGCCAGTTCAAGCAAGCGGCGTCTTGGTCGTTCGCTCAGCCGGTAATAGGCACGCACCAATTCAAGCGTTTCTTTCTGGCTAAGCACATCACCGACAAGATGCTCGGCATCATTGGCAGGCTTTCCATGCATGTCATTCGGCTCGAGGCCATCAAAGAAATACTGCACCGTCACGTTCAATGCTTGGGACAGATCATAAAGCCGCGAGGAGGTCATCCGGTTGGCACCGCATTCATACTTCTGGATTTGCTGGAAGCGCACACCAACCTGAACCGCCAGTTCTTGCTGGGTCATACCGAGCAAACGGCGGCGTCTTCGAAGACGCTTGCCGACATGAAGGTCTGTATCGTCTGCCATTTTATACTCCGCAATCGTCTATATGGGACTCAGAGTCCCGTTTTTGGATAGTCGAGCTATCACTGAGCAAGACGTGTGCCGTCGCGCATACATATGCATTTTTGCATAGAACCTATCTTCATAAACTGCAAAATCGGGATTGAAATTTGTTGCGCCGCAACATAAATAACGCTCAACGCTTCGGCGTTTCCTCCCTAACTCCTATAGCCGCACCTTTTTGGGTGCGGCTCTTTTTTTGCGGAGCATCCGGCCCATTCCTGAAAAAGGCGCCTAGGGAATCTGGGCACGAGCAAAGCTGCAAATCACTTCAATGACGGTTTTGAGATCATTTTGGACGGTTTTGAAGCCTTCACTGGCCATCACCTTTTCTTCGTCCATGTACAAACCGCGATTGATTTCGATCTGAAGTGCATGAACGCCCTGACGCGGCCGGCCATAACATCTCGTCGTGAAACCGCCAGCATACGGGGCATTTCGTCCAACACGGTAGCCAAGCTTGCGAAAAGTGCGTTCGGCAAGCCCCGTCAGCTTATTCGTACAGCTTGAGCCAAACCGGTCCCCAAGGACAATATCGGGCAGTTTGCGCCGACCATGCTGGGAAGACGGCATGGAATGGCAATCAATCAGCACCGCCAACCCGGAGGTGGCTTTCAGCTGATCCAGCTTTGACCGCAAAAAGCCATGATAGGCATCATGCACCCGCGCGAGCCGATACTCGCCCTCTGCCCGGCTCATGGGGCTTGCATAAATAAGGTTCCCCCCGAGGGCGACCTTGGGCAGACAGCCCAGCCCGGCCTCGACACGCGGCGTCGGAATCGCCACGGTACGCGGCGCACCATCAAGGAACATAGCCGGATCGAGCTCGCGCGCATCACGATTGAGATCAACATAGGCGCGGGCATAATTGGCATGGACCAAAAGCCCGCCCTGCTCGGGCACGCTGGCAAACAATTGCTCGACAAAAGCATCTTCCGTGCGACGCAAATCAATCAGCGGCACCTGCAAATCTGCCAGCATCTTCTCCGGATACCCCGCGCCGCTATGGGGGGACGCGAACACAATAGGGGCTGGCACCACCCCCTCTTTCGGCGGCATCGTCGAAAAGGCCTCCAATCCGACGACCGGACAGACAGGAAATATAGGATCAGAAGCGAGAGTTTGGGTCACTTTTACATAAATTGACGTAAGAATGCTCTGGTCAAGCGTAATTTGTTCATTTCAGATTTACCAAGACCTGTCTTAATATGCGCGATAGGCCAGTACCGAAGGGGTACCAGATGACAAAAATCCTGTTGGCAGAAGATGATAACTCTCTGCGCACATTCCTCGCAGCCGCGCTCAGACGCGCCGGTCATGATGTTCAAGATCATGAAGATGGCGAAGGCGCTCTCGAAGCCCTTGAACGCGAAGTGTTCGATCTGTTGCTGACGGACATCGTCATGCCCGGGCTTGACGGAATAGAACTGGCCCGTCGCGGAGCCGAACTGGATCCGGCCATGAAGATCGTTTTCATCACCGGTTTTGCCGCCGTGGCGCTGTCATCGGGTGCGCCGACACCGGCCGGTTCGAAGATCCTTTCCAAGCCATTCCACCTGCGCGAAATCGTCGATGAAGTCGAACGCGTAATGGCCGCATAAGCCACGACAACATTATACATACGCAATCTGCTTGACAGACGGCTCACAAAGTCCGATTTGAGCGGTTGAAGAATACAAATGGTCGATTAGCTCAGCGGTAGAGCACTGCATTGACATTGCAGGGGTCACAAGTT
>CAZXXY010000067.1:0-13962 GCA_964644755.1 uncultured Hyphomonas sp.
GCTCTTGTCAGATGCGAAGAAGATGGTGGAAGATATCGTCAAGGCGCTCTAATTGACAGATAAACCTGAGAACGCAAACAAGCCAAAACGGACGGTCGTCTTCGCGTGGGCTCTCCTCGTCATAAATACGTTCCTGATACTCATAACATTGAGTATAGGGACAACAAAGTTCAGGGTATGAATACGGAGCGCCATCGACTGGCCTTGTCAGCTTTGCAATAGGGATTCTATTTCTCTTCCTCGGCGGCTTCAGCCAAATCGTTATCGGATTTCTGGGCCTCGTCTTGCCCACACCGGACCGACCACTGAAACATACTTTGCTTTTCACAGCCAGCATCCTTCTGGGAAGCCTGCCTTGGCTAGCGCTTGCCTATGTCGCGATGTTCAGCAGCTGATAATCCCCGCAAACACAGCCGCATCGACATTCCCGCCAGAAAGCACAAGCCCGACCTTTTTGCCCTTGGCCTCCTCGGGCAAGTCAAACATCGCGCAGGCCAATGCCGCCGCCCCGCCCGGCTCAACAACCAGCTTCAGATGCCGGAAAGCGAACCGCATTGCTTCTTTGATCTTCTCATCGCTCACCGCCAAGCCGCCTGCCACGCGCGCCTTATTGATCGGAAATGTCAGATCACCCGGTTGCGGCGTCATAATCGCCTCACAAATCGACGGTCCCTTGGGCTCAACGCGCCGGATCTCTCCAGCCGCAAATGATCGGCGATGATCGTCATAGTCTTCCGGCTCAGCAGTCCAAAGCCGCGTCTGCGGGCTAAGTGCTTCAAACGCCAAAGCCGTTCCAGCCATAAGTCCGCCGCCGCCGGCACAGCTAATATAATGGTCAAGCGACACACCACGCTCTGTCAAATCTTCAGCAAACTCCAGCCCGACAGTGCCTTGTCCCGCAATGATATGTTTGTCGTCATAGCTCGGCACCAGAACAGCTCCGCGCTCGCCCGCAATCTCTCTGGCGATCTCCTCGCGAACCTGATGGGTCCGGTCATAGCGCTTCACTTCTCCGCCATCGGCCAATACGCCCGCAACTTTCACTTCCGGGGCATCAGCCGGCATCACGATGAGCGATGGCATTCCGCACATCCGCGCCGCCCGCGCAACACCTTGCGCATGATTGCCGGACGAGAAAGCCACGACACCTGCGCGCTTTTGCTCTGGGTCGGTAATCTGCGCAATGCGATTCGTTGCGCCACGTATCTTGAAACTTCCAGTCACTTGCAGGCACTCAGGTTTGACAAAAACCTCGGCGCCAACTGCAGCATCGAGTGCATCATGGCGCATGATCGGGGTACGCATAGCGACAGATTGAACCCGTGCCGCAGCAGCTAACACATCGTCAAAGACAGGTAAGGGCGTTACAGACATATCTGCCCGTAACGCCCCTTTCAATTCGCGTCAATTATCCCTATTGCAGCAGGCGCAATTCCTGAGCGGCAATACTGTCAAAGACGGCATTGATCTCGGAGGCGCTGATATTAAAAGCTCTGTTTGGATCGTCTGCACAATCAGCCAATAAATCAATCGTCCGGGAACTTGTAATATCGACGGCAATTGTAAACAGCTCGATACCGTAGTCTTCGCGAATAGCGTCACAAGCATCGATCATCAGACCATCCAGCGCATCGCGATTTGGCGCCCCAATATTGCCGGGCACCCAACATGGCCCTGCTGATCCGCGGGCACTATTGCTGTTGTTCGAGCAGCCATAATACCCCTCTTGCAGCCGTGGATAGAAGTTCTCGCCATCGGTCAGCAAGACCATGATTTTCCGGTTTCCCGGATCGGTATATCCGGCTGGTGTAGATTGGCCGAAAAAGTCCGCCCATTCGTTTTGTGGTGAGAGCATACGCAATGACCACATCAGACCGATATCCGCATGGGTTCCCGGAGGCACCGGATACATTTCGTCCAGCTTGTCTATAATCTGGCCCCGATCCTCGGACAGACCAAGCATCGCGACGGGGCAGTTCATATTCGGACCCGCTGTTGGGCGAATGCTTGTCCATGGGAAAATATCGTCACGCCATGCGCAAAGAGCCCCACCTTGATTGAAGTAAGCAAACTCGTTCGGATCAGACAGGCAAGCCTCCGCAACATTCAAAGTATTGCTGCTTGGGGTAATCGCACACGCATGGTCTTCGCCGAGATACGAGTTGTTGAAAACATTCGGCAAGTTTGGGTTACACTGTAAAGCTCGGCCGGGCTCGACGCCAAGTCCAGCTGCCAACGCATCCGCATCCCCACCAAAGCTAGACGTGCTTCCCGAAAACGGAACTGTCCGCAAATGTGGCTCAAGATAGTTGGCGTGCCACCGCATGCCCGGAACCGGATCATCGGTCAGACGTCTAAGGACATTCCCTGAAGGAGAAACAATGCGCTCGTCCGGAGCGGTGCGGATGCAACCACGCCAGTCCACCAATTGAAAATCTTCCTGCATCTGGGCAGTCGTGTAGACGATCTCGTCTTCAGGCGCCAAAAGATACTGCGAGCGATTTTCAAATGCTGTGCTCGGCACGGTCCGGCTTCCTGCCGCACTCACATTTCTGGATGCAGCCGCCCCGACGTCAAAACCTCTAGGGCGCTCGGAATTAATATTCACTGTGGAGGCCCAAGGAACAATACCGATCGAAATGGCTCCAGGTCCCGCAGAGGAATCCAATAGCGTATTTGTAAAGTCCTTTGCTGCACTCCGCATCAGGTTGAAGCGGTTGTTGCTAAACATCGAAACCGTATTATCGAGCGCAAGAACGATTTCGACTTCCTGAGGAACCCTCGCTTCGGCGCCACTATCTGCTGTGAGGCTCACACTACTTTGTCCAAACAACCCGCCAAAGGCCAGCGGTAAGTCTCCCCCCACTGTCGCTAGAATTCCTTCATTCGTTGCACCGCCCGTCTGCAAGCTAATAGACTGGACGCTCAATCCGAATGACGCCCCCTGCAAATCTGCATCCAATGTTGCATTGAAAGCGTCTGTCGCAACAGAAAGGCGCTGGGCATCAGACAAGGATGTATTCTCGGCAAAGGTCTGCGCCGCCGCCAACGTCGCTGCATCCACTGCCGTCTGCAATCGGGCATCAGCGCTGGCAATTCGTCGAAAATCTAACGAAAACCCAATTAATACAAGGATTGCCAGAAGCATAATCGCAAAAATAGGAATGATTGACCCAGTCTCATCCTGCTTTGCATCTCTCAACCGCGACATGAATTTCTGTAACATACCAGAACACCTTCAGTTTCTGGCCGATACAATGCAAAAACCCTGCCACTGGCGGTACCCCACTATTTTACAGCTAAATCAACGCGAATTCAGGATTCGAAACATACCAATCTACAAACCGCTTAACGCCTTCAATTAACTCAATTTTCGGCTTGAATCCGTAGTCAGTCTGCAACTTGGTGATATCTGCGCATGTGTGTTTCACATCGCCTGGTTGATGGGGGTGGTATTCTATCGAAATCTCGCGACCTGTCGCCGCCGAAACCGCGTCAACCAGACTCTGTATGGCCTCCGCGCGTCCACTCCCCAAATTATAGATATGATGTAGCTCACCTTCAGGCGCCCGGCCAAGCGCAACGGCCAGTACACCAGCCACAGCGTCATCAATATAGGTGAAATCACGCTCCATTTCGCCATAGTTAAACACCGCCACAGGCTCGCCTCGCATGGCTTTTCGTGTAAACAGCCAATAGGCCATATCCGGACGTCCCCAAGGTCCATAGACCGTGAAGAACCGGAGCCCGATCTGCTTGATTCCATAAAGCGAGCTATAAGCTTCGCTCATCAGCTCATCCGCCTGCTTTGTAACAGCATACAGCGAGGCGGGCGCGCCAACCACATCATCCTCGCGCAAGGGACTGTGCTCACTCAAACCGTAAACAGAACTTGACGAGGCATAAACCAATTTCGGCCGCTGCGGCATGCGCCGGCAAAACTCAAGAACCGACAAATGCCCGACGATATTGGAATTAACGTAAGGGAACGGTTCCGACATTGAATGGCGAACCCCGGCCTGCGCGGCAAAATGGATAACTTGATCCACATCTTGCCGACCAGGCAGTTCCATCAGGGCATCCGGCGTCGCCAGATCAAGCTGGTGAAACTCAAAACCGGACGTCTTCAAGAGGCCCGCAAGCCGCAAACGCTTTAATGTAACGCTGTAATAAACATTGAGATTATCAATGCCCAGCACCCTATGCCCCGCTTGAAGCAAAGCAGCACTTACCGCATGTCCGATAAAGCCGGCGCAACCCGTGACAAGAAATTTCACACCAACCTCTTTTCCTTGCCTTCCAGCTCCCACAGAAAAAGCGATATGGTCAAGACTTCATTCGGTCCGCCATGCTGACAATCAGGTCTCGTGCTTTGCTGCCAATCTCCTCGTGGTCAACAGCATGCCCGAGCACCGCATCAAGATACCCTAGAACCGACCCGCAATCATAGTCCTGCCCCTCATACTCGAACGCATAGAAGGACTGCTGGGTCATCAGCCGTGCCATTGCGTCCGTAAGCTGTATCTCTCCTCCAGCCCCTGCGCCCTGATCTGCCAAAAGGCCAAAAATCTCCGGCTGCAAAATATATCTGCCCGTAATCTTCAAATTGGATGGCGCATCTTCCCGCGCAGGTTTTTCGACCATGCCGCTCATTTCGATCAAGCGACCATCGCGGCTTTTCGGGGCTATGACGCCGTATTTTGAAACGTCTTCTTCAGGCACAGCATCAACGGCCAGCATATTCCCGCCTGTCTTGCTATGTGCCTCAACCATTTGCGCAAGACAGCTCGGTCCAGCTTTGACAATGACGTCCGGCAGCAAAATCGCGAAAGGCTCGTCGCCAATAATGTCTCGCGCGCACCAGATCGCATGACCCAGCCCCAATGGGGATTGCTGCCGTACGAAGCTGGCCGACCCCGCCGGAAGCGTTGTCTTTTGGACCTGTGCGAGTATATCGCGCTTGCTTTCACCGCGCTGCTCAAGCGATGATTCGAGCTCATATGCACGGTCAAAATAGTCCTCGATCGCCCCTTTGTTCCGCCCCGTTACAAAAACAATGTGCTCGATGCCAGCCTCTAGCGCTTCGTCGACAACATACTGAATTGCAGGCCGGTCAACGACCGGCAACATCTCTTTCGGTATAGATTTGGTTGCTGGCAGCACTCGTGTACCGAATCCTGCAACGGGCAGGACAGCTTTGCGGATCGTCATTCTAATATTCCTTACAAATAGGTTGGCCCCGAAAACGAAGCCCTAATCCTATTCGTCATAGCACAAATCGCGCCAACAATCCGGTCTCTGGATTAGAATTGCAGATAAAGAAGTACGCCAAAGCCCCAGGTGCCAGCACAAGCGGCGACAAATGCCACCATACCCACCACAACCGGACGTTCGGCCTCGAAAGCCTGCACCGGCTCCAATTCACGGATCAGCCTGGCTTGCAGTGCACGCGCAGGAGACATGGTCACCTTCTCATCAGGAAACAGCTCCATAGGCTGAGCAGTTTGTATGTCCGCTAGCTCAGCAGACGAATTTTGATCTTCGACAATTTGTTGTGCACGACTCATGAAACCACCTCTTTTTGCGACAGTAGCTATACACAAAAGAAAATAATCCCCCGTTAGCGGAAAACATCCAATTTGAATGAAAATTCACAATTAGCCAATCAATTGAATTCTCGGCAGTAAATTCTCCCCGTAATTGATTTGAGTTCACAAATAGCAGTGAAAACTGCATTTATACGGGGCGATCGCCTTCCATTCCTAGAACAGGGTCAGGTAATAACACGCTCGAAGAATTCGATTCGCAAAGGGGATGCTCCGTGAGCAACATAATGCAGAATGCCACACCGGGATTGCCAGAGCAATTCCCACAACAAGATATCCGTCACCCGAAGTCTGACGCCAGTTTCTGGCAGCGAAACGGTGCGTTCAAACGCATCGTCGATATCGTGTTGAGTTTTAGCGCCATTATCGCCCTGTTTCCGATCATGCTGCTGATCGTTCTCGGCGTGAAGCTGTCCAGCCGGGGTCCGGTTATCTATAAACAAGATCGCGTCGGCCGGAATGGCGACATCTTCCCCATGTACAAATTCCGTACAATGTACATCGACAGCGACAATGTCCTCGATGCGCTTTTGCGGTCCTGCCCCCGAAGCGCTGAAGAATGGAGCATTTATCAGAAGCTAAGGTTTGATCCGCGCATCACCCCGATCGGACATTTCCTGCGAAAAACCTCACTTGATGAATTGCCCCAACTTTTCAATGTGATGTTCGGACATATGTCGATGGTCGGGCAACGCCCCATTCTATCAACACAAATCGAATCCTATGGCACCGAACACTTTACGCAATACATTCGGAGCCGCCCGGGAATTACCGGCCTGTGGCAGGTCAGTGGCCGCAACGGCCTGTCTTTCGAGAAGCGCGCTGCTTTGGGAACAGAGTACTCACATTCCTGGTCCAATCGCTACGACTTCATTCTCCTGCTCAAAACCGTCCCTGCACTTATAAAATCCAGCGACGCCTATTAGGCCGCCCCAGCGCACCACTCAGACTCCGTTAGAGACCCGATTGCAAATGACCGCCGTCTACAACCAATGTGGCGCCGGTCATGTAACTGCTCGCATCCGAGGCGAGCAGCAGCAAGGGGCCTGACAATTCATCCATCTTCCCCAGCCGCTTCATCGGAATGCGCGAGCGCATAGCATCACCAGCCTTTGTCTCGAAAAAATCCGCATTGATCTCGGTCAGAAAATACCCTGGCGCAATTGCGTTGACCCGGATCCCTGATCTCGCCCACTCCAATGCCATAGCCCGCGTCAAATGCTCCACAGCAGCCTTCGACGCTGCATATGCCGCGATTGTCTGCGAGGGTCGCCGCGCCGTAATCGACGCAACATTGATGATCGACCCACCTTGGCCCGCCTTCATCAAGGCATTCGCACCCGCCTTGGCGATCCGCCAGACCCCCTTCAAATTGGTATCCATAACAAGATCCCAATCCTCCTCGCTCATACTGGCAATCCACTCTTCACGGCTCACGCCTGAATTATTGATGACGATATCTGCCGCGCTGCCTGTCTCCGCGATTCTTTCGAACGCTGCCGCCACGCTCTGCGCATCAGTCACATCCATAGAAACGGCCATGGCGCTGCCGCCAGCTGCTGTAATCTCTTCAGCCAAAGCCTCCAAAGGCGCGAGGCGGCGGGCCGCAAGCACCACTTGCGCGCCTGCTTCAGCCAAGACGCGAGCAAAGCCGGCACCCAATCCGCTAGACGCACCCGTCACCAAGGCACGCCGTCCATTTAAGTCAAACAAGTCGCTCTCTCCACACATAATGTCCAATCAGTATTCTTATATCAGAACTCTTTATTGACCTATGGGATTTGCGCGGCTAAGACGCCCACACGAATGGTGAGCGCCTATAGCTCAGTTGGTAGAGCATCTCACTTTTAATGAGGAGGTCACAGGTTCGAATCCTGTTGGGCGTACCATTCGTTTTCGAACATTACAGTTATTATTGGCCCGTTCCCGGCGTAAAGCGTGGCGCGCCCGCGTCTCGCGGTTTGGAGCGCGTATGCGCCCATTTATCGGCATACTCCGCACGAAACGCCCCGAACGTCCCCGCCGCAATCTCCTCGCGCATCCGCGCTGTCAGCGCCCCGAAGAATGCCAGATTGTGCCACGACAATAACATCGCCCCCAAATGCTCGCCCGCTTTGAACAAATGGTGCAGATAGGCACGCGAATAATCCCGGCTCGCCGGGCACATCACTGCCTCGTCCAATGGCGCCAGATCTTCGGCAAATTTCGCATTCTTGATATTGATCGGCCCCTCCCACGTCCAGGCCTGCCCATGTCGGCCCGAGCGCGTCGGCAGTACACAATCGAACATATCAATGCCGCGCGCCACCGCCTCGATCAGATCAACCGGCTTGCCAATACCCATCACGTAGCGCGGCCGGTTTGATGGCAGATACGGCACAGCCATCTCGATGGACGCACACATCTGGTCGTGCCCTTCACCGACGGCCAGCCCTCCCAAAGCGTAACCATCAAATCCCTGACCCGTCACACCTTCGGCCGACCGTTTGCGCAAGTCCGGATAATTTGACCCTTGTACAATTCCGAACAAAGCCTGCCTGTCCCGCGTGCCGAATGCCTGTTTGGAAGCTTCGCCCCAGCGCAGGGACAGTTCGAGCGACCGCGCCGCTTCATCATGCGAACACGGAAAGTCTGTGCATTCGTCAAGCTGCATGGATATATCGGCACCAATACAGTCCGCCTGAATCTCGATCGAACGGGCAGGCGTCAATCGGTGTTTTGATCCATCAATATGCGACTGGAAGGTCACCCCCTCCGCATCCATCTTCCGCAACTTGGCCAATGACCACACCTGAAAACCGCCACTGTCGGTCAGGATAGGACCATCCCAGCGCATAAAGCTATGTAGCCCCCCAAGCGCCTTGAGGCGTTCAGGACCTGGCCGTAGCATCAGATGATAAGTATTGCCGAGCAATATGTCCGCGCCGCTCTGGCGCACCTGCTCGGTGTAAAGCGCCTTGACCGTGCCCGCCGTCCCCACAGGCATAAAGGCGGGGGTCCTGATCTCGCCCCGCGGCGTCAACAGGGCGCCGGTTCGGGCCTCGCCGTCGGTCGCATCAATTCGGAAGTCAAATTTACTCATGCCAGCGCTTTAGCCGGAATGCCTTGGCAGGGAAAGCTTTGCGCGTTCGCTTTAATTTGTCTCGGCCAAAGCTGCATCTTCCTCCAGAGGCACAGGGAACGGCCAATCATTGGGAATCAGCAACTCCCCAGCCGCCCGCTTCGCCTCGATCTCCTCGCGCGCAGCTTTTATTGCCAGTTGACGTTCCGGCGTCGTCGGGTGCGTCCGCACGCCATAAGTCGACGTTGGAGAGAGTTTTGAAAATGCC
Organism: uncultured Hyphomonas sp.; assembly: GCA_964644755.1. GTDB lineage: Bacteria > Pseudomonadota > Alphaproteobacteria > Caulobacterales > Hyphomonadaceae > CALLCD01. The sequence continues at coordinate 8,936 of CAZXXY010000067.1, forward strand.
GCAAACACGTTTTCCGCATTCGAGATATCCACCCCTCCACGTGCAGCGACATACATGCCGATATAATCAGCCTCGCGCTCAAAGCTGCGTGTCCCCAGAACTCCGTTCAGGACCCGCGTCATACCGGCCTGTCCAGGCGGAGTTTCGACACCGGCCCAGCGCTCCAGCGCCGAGCCAAAAAACCCATCAAAAATGCTCGCGCCAAGGGCCAAAGGAACACCCCAGACAATCATGCCGGACGTGTATGAATTGCGTCTCTGTTTCGGCACGTGCCTCCCGATAACATGTCCGATCTCATGCGCCACAACAATTGCGACATCATCATCATTCTGCATATAGGTCAGCAAACCGCGGAACATATTGACCGATGTGCCGCCTGTATTGGCATTCACCGCATCCCTCTCCGACACATTGATCGGAATCGAACACACGGTTTCAGGTGCAAGGTCCGCTTCAAGTTCCGATCCATCCGGCTGGCGGAACACAACAGGTAAAACGGGAAGCTCGGAAGCGCCCTCTGCATCGCTCCGGTCTGCCTCCTTCGCTTTCTCTCGCAACTCGGTAAAATCGGCCAGAGCGCCGTTTAGCGCCTTCATCTCCCCGTTAATTTCGGTCCCGCCAACCCGCACCGGCACCGATCCGCGAACGATCCCCGCAAGCGCCGCCGGGCTGCCCGCCGAAACATTCAGGACAACAGGCGAGGCATCATACCCAATCGCATTGACCTGTTCGAGCGTGAAGCCATCGGCCAGCGAGCGGATGGTCCTGTCATTGCCTATGCTGATCCCGAACCGGTCCGCGCGCCGCTCATGACACAGCCCGACATTTCCAACCAGCAATGGCCACGCAATCGCCTGGACGCGCGCCAACCGATCCAGCCGTGCCTCCACGCTCGCACGCTGGTCAATCAAGGCAGCTGCCTGCACCTGCGCCTCAGGAATAACCGGAAAAGACGTCGAAGGCGTCGCGCATGCAGCCAAACCTACAAAAGCCGCAACGCCCGCAAGCCAGTTTGATTTGCGCCCCAATCCCGCATGAAAAAATGACGCCATCTGCCTATCTCCAAACCGTGTTCTTCGAAACTCTAGCAAACATAGGGTTGCCACAGCGTATCAAATCAACGTGAAGCAAGCCACCTCAGGGCGCAACCGGCAAAACCTCGACATCTGCAGGCGTGATCCATATCGGCGACGTCCATGCCATCTCATTGATCATCTCCGCTGCCTCATTGGTACAGGCGTCGTTGGCCTCCCCTCCAACAGATATAGCCGCATCACACTGCGCCTTGCTCCAGCGCGCCGTCGGGGTCTCAACCACCCGCAAATAGTAATACGCATGGACCAAAGGGTCGTATTCAGGATCTTCATAGACCGCGCAGAGTTCATCCGCGCCCGTGCTGGCGCTCGCAACATCGGTCACAAGAAACCGTTTGCGTCCGTCTGCATCAATCCAGCCTTTGACAATCTGCAAGGTCTGTAGCGGATTGGCCGTCGCAGCATCATCGCGGCGCGCCTGCGCAATAAAATTCAACCCCTCAATCCCTGCCGGAAGCTGCGCCCCCATCGGAACGCCTTGTGCATAGGCCGTCTCCAGCCAGCTCTCTTGCCCACAGACATCCGCTTCATACCGTCCGGCAAAAAACCGCGGCGCAATCCGTGTCCCCGATGTGGCAAAGGCCTCACGCCGTTTCATCGATTGGAACAAAGCATCGCGCGAATTCTCAACCGCCCAAACACCTGCCAGACCGCCGGGGTTCCCTTCAAGCCGGTTATGTCTGCCAAGCTCAGCCTTGCCCAGCCGCCCCTCAAGCGTGGTTTCGTGCGCAATATGCCCCGGAAAACTATGCTCGTCCGTATTCCCGCTCGTCCCGATATGCGTGTCCGTGCTGCCGATCACGCCCATCTCGAATGGGTTCACGCCGTACTCCTCCGCATCCTCCAGACCTGACAACCAAGCCCCGCGCGCAAAATCATGCGACGCAACGCATGGCCCCTTATAAAGATTGTCCTTGGGGTCAATATCATCCTCGGTACATTCGCGAATGGTCTTGGTAAATACACGCGGAATCCAGCTCGTCAGATCAAACGCACGTTCTTTTGCACCAATCCGCCGGATCGCTTCAAAATCACACAGCTCGTCAACATCACCCAATATATCTGTCACCCCATTCAGACACTCCGAGGCGCCTTTATGCTGGGTAATCTCCATCAACCGATCGAAAGCTTGGCGCTGTATTCTGTGCGCTTGTTGCATCTCTTCTGGAAACCCTCGCAGCGACAGGCGGTTAAACCCGTTGCCGCTGGAAATATTCGAATTGTGCGGAATCGAAATCACATCGCACGTCTCTAGCCCGCTGCGGCACTCCGTTTCCAACTTTCCCAGCAGTTCGGGCAGTGTCGGCTGGTCAACATAGTTCCCGGGCAATTCTGGCACTTCAGCATTCTTGAAAACCGTATTCCGGTGCATGTGCATACCGCTTGGGCTGCGTGTGTATTCATACCCGACAAAGCTGGTAAAAGCGCAATCACTCGTCTTGTCATAGGCCGCCTCGGCCGCAGCGATAATGCGCTGCCAAACCCGCGCCGCCGCCTCCGCGCAGTCTTCTCCATGTTCGCCGCACACCACCTCAAGCCGCCTTGGCCGCATCCCCGCACGTGGCACCGAGAACACCCGCAAACTCGCATCCCCGCCTTTGCGAAAGGTCCGGCATGCTTTCGTGTCATAGCCTGCAAATTCACCTTCTTCGCGGCAGATATATCCTTCGCCTAGCGACTCGGAATGATCTGTCACGGCCGCAAAATCAAGCGGCCGATCAAGCTGAACAGGCCTGCTCTCCGGTTGCCCTTCGACATCCGGCAGGGTAATGGCTTCCCCCTTCGCAAAGCGGTAAGCCTCCTCCGGCCAGACCCGCGTGCCATCCGCAATCGCATCGTCCGACAGCGCCGTATGAATGTGCAAATCACCGAAATACGGGGCTTTAAGCGGATGACGCGTCGCACAGCCCTCGCGTACCTCCGAATAAATTAGCTCCGGCACATATCCGAACTGGTAAATCTCGGGACGCGACTTGTCGCTGGTCGGCGCAAGAATCACCTGACTGCGGTCAATCTCATACCGCGTCGTGTTCATCGCCCAAATGACAATGACCCCAGCCAAAAGGAAAACCAGCAATAGCCCAATCGCAATTCGGCGTATCATACCAAAACTCTTTCCAAACGCCGCCGATGCGCGCACTTTCAGTGTACTGGCGTTACAGTCTTCACCGAAACTGTCAATCCAGAACGCGCCAACGGCTTGGTCACGATACTGCTGAAACCTTGCATGTGAGCATACATTCACTTATATGAAAGGAAATCATGCTAGTATCAAGCTGAAAGGTCCCCGTATGAACCAGCCAGACCCACAGCCAAAACGCCGCCGCGCACGCAATGCCCGTCCGAAAATCGAGCGGGCGGCCCTGAAACTGTTCGTCGAAGAAGGTGTCGGCGCCGCCACGACGCGCGATATTGCCGATGAAGCTGGTGTCTCCGAAGGCGCGCTCTATCGCCACTATAAAGGCAAAGACGAGCTGGCCCACAGCCTGTTTATGGAGACCCATAACCGTTTGGGCGAATTGGTCCTGACCGCCGGAGCGACCGCAGGTGACCTCGACACCAAAGTCCGCGCGATTGTGACCGCTTACTGCACATTGGCTGACGAAGACTGGCTGCTTTTCTCCTTCCACCTCGTCTCGCTCCACAAATTCCTGCCCCACGACACCAGACGCGATGATGATCCGGTCAGCGTCACAGAGACTATAATCAAAGCCCTCATGCAGGCTGGCGAGATCCCCGAAGGTGACCCCGAATTGCTTGCCGCTATGGCCTTGGGCGTTGTCCTGCAAGCGGGCGAAAACAAAGTCTATGGCCGGCTGCCCGGTCCCTTTGCATCCCATATCGACGCCTTCACCCGCGCCATCGTCGCCATCCTGAAGCAGAAATAGCAAAGGAGTTTCCCATGCGGTCCTTCCTATTCTCCGTCGCTTACTGGACCTTGTCAGTGCTCTACGCACTCACAGCCATTCTCACACTCATCATCCCGGGGCGCGGTGCCACGACCACTATCATCCGCTCATACTCGCGCGCCATGCGTCTTGCGCTCCGTCTGTTCGCAGGCATCCGCACCAGCGCCTATGGTCATGCAAACCTTCCCGAAAACGGCGCTTATATTGTCGCGGCCAAACACCAAAGCTGGGGCGACGGATTTATGGCCTATTCGGAAATCCCCGGTCTCGTCTTCGTCACAGGTGACCATTTGGAAAAGCTGCCACTCGTCGGCGGCATCCTGCGCAAACTTGGCGCCATCGTCATCGACACGTGCGGCGGCGGCAACCGCAAAGCCGCCTCCCTGTCCGAAGGCATTGCCCGTACCAAAGCCAATGGCGACCGTGTCCTCATCTACCCTGAGGGCCACCTCGCACCTATCGATCACAAGATGCGTTACAAAGCCGGTGTCTGGCACATGTACGAAGAGATGCAGGTGCCCGTAGTCCCCGTTGCGACAAACCTTGGCCTGTTCTGGGCGCAGACCGAACACAAGAAAACCAAAGGCCACGGCGTGATCGAGTTTCTCGAACCGATCCAGCCCGGCCTCGCCAAACGCGAATTTCTCGACCTACTCGAAACCCGCATCGAAACCCGCACCGCCGAACTCGTCGCAAAAGCCCGCGGCACAACGCCCGTCGACGCCATCCTCCTGTCCGACCCGAAAAAAGGCACAGCGGCCAAGCCCGACCAAGCAATACAAGCAAACACCTGATCTCGACTGTCCAGGAAAAAATGGCGACCTCGGCAGGATTCGAACCTGCGACCGTCGGATTAGAAGTCCGGTGCTCTATCCAGCTGAGCTACGAGGCCAAACATTGCGTTCGGCAATTCAGCGCCCCTGCTAGCAGGATGCCCTAGCCCGATCAAGCGAAAGCGGCGCGTCAGGCCCTAAAGCCCAAGCTTCGCCTTCAAAATTTCGTTGACCGCTTGCGGGTTCGCTTT
>CAZXXY010000068.1:0-13932 GCA_964644755.1 uncultured Hyphomonas sp.
TTCAATCAACTGGTCCGTATAAGCTCGCCGAATGGTCCCCGGCGTTGCCAGCAATCCGATGGTCCCGGTTTTGCTCGCAGCCACAGCAGGCTTGATCGCCGGCACCGTGCCCACAACGGGAATGGGCAGCACAGCCCGCACATCATCAAGCGCCAGAGTGCTCGCCGTATTGCACGCGATCACAAACACATCCGGCTTGATATGCTCATACAGCGCGAGCGCCACTTTCGGCAGACGCTCGCGCAACTCGGCATCAGATTTGTCTCCATAGGGGAAAAAACCTGTATCCGCCGCATAATCTATCAGCAACGAGGGCGCCAATTCACGCAATTCACCGGCAACCGTTAGGCCACCAACCCCCGAATCGAAAACCACGACATGGCCGAAAACTTCATCTCCTTCGGACCGTTCCGGTGCATCAATTGGCATGTCCACTCTCATTTCTCGAATCACCAGTTCTACTATTGCAATTTGTCTATAATTTGCCCAGCAGCGGGACGCATACCGGACTCGAAATTGCAACACCGCCAAAGACCACGGGTAAGCCTTGACTTGTCAAAGGGCAAATCCCTGCTCACCGCGTTTGTGCGCCGCAGCATTTTCGCTTATATATAGGTCTGAACGATAGGAAATTCTCATGCTCAATCCCTATAATGTCTTCTCTGAAAGTCTGAAATTTTGGACCGCTGCTACACGTGCAGCGCAGGAAAACTGGATACAATTGGCCACGGGTCAATCCACTTCGGGCGAGAATATGTCCAATATGTTTCCTTTTTCGAGCCTCGCTTTGCCGCTCGATGAGGCAAAAATTCGCGAACCCTTTCAAGCGGCCGCAGATATGAATCTGAAAGCATGGACACAAATGGCCGAGAAAATCGCGGCGATGCCAAGCTGGATGCGGTGGCCAGCCGAAGTGCCCGGCCGCACCATGACCGACATGTTCGATATGCTCCGGCCCTTTCCTGTCTTCTATAGCGCACCCGATACCGCCCCGAGCCGCGCGCCAATGCCAAAGCAGACACTTGCGCCACACAGCGACGATTTGACGGAAATCAAAGGCATCGGTCCCAAAATAGCGGAAAAGCTCGAAGCATTGGGAATTATCAGCTTTGCCCAGATTGCAAACTGGACCGAAAGTGACGTCCTGAAAATTGACTTGAGGCTGTCGCTCGGCGGACGCATCGGACGTCAGGACTGGGTTCAACAAGCAAGCCGGCTGGCAAAACCGCTTCTGCACTAGCTTCCAGACAGAGAAAAAAGAAAGCCTAGTTGTCCTCTGGGGATGATGGCGGCGTAGGCGTTTGCGCGCCTTGCCCTTTGAGAAAATCCGACGCACTGGATTGAGCGCCTGACCCCGGTGCCAATGGTCCTTGCGAACGAACGACATCAAGGGGGCCGGGCGGCGGCTGCGTTGTAGAAGAACTCGAGGCCGCGCCAGCTGCCCCTGCATCGCCAGCGTCTCCTTGATCACCTGCTTCACCGGACGCGCCGTCTTGCGCGCCCTCTCCGGCAGATCCCGCATCCTGACCGTCACCAGCCTGACCTTCGCCCTGTTGAGCGTCACCCTGTTGACCTTGGCCCTCTTGGCCCTGACCCTCTTGACCAGTGCCTTGTGCACCGTCGCCGGCTTGCCCTTGCTGTTGTCCTGCTTGACCGTCGCCCTGCTGGGCGTCACCGGACTGGGCCTGACCCGACTGGCCATCTGCGCCGCCTTGTTGCCCACCCTGAGCCTGAGCTGTGCCTTGTTGGCCCTGGTCTTGTTGACCTTGGCCTTGCGAGCCCTGACTTTGTTGACCTTGACCGCCTTGAGGCTGACCAGCACTTTGGGAACCGCCGCCAGCTTGCGTACTTTGTGGACGTGGGCCGTCCTGTCCGCTGCCACCGTTTGATCCGCCGGAAGATTGCAAGCCTTTAAGCTGTGCCAGAATATCTGCAGCGCTCTGGCTCGACCCGCCACGGGTCAGTGAGCCATTCGAGCCGCCGCCGCGGCCTGCCACAGCAACACGGTTCGGACCGCTCTCGGCGGGCGCCCCGCCCCCTGACGATCCTTGCAGATCCGTCAGGATCAACTCCCAGACCTCTTCTTCTTCAGCAGCCAGATCAGGATCAGACTTTGCCGCTTCGCTTGGCTCGAAAGGAACATCGCCCGGAGTTTCTCCGACCTCGACTTCGGCGATCACTTTGGCGCGCTGCCGTTGCAAATGTCGGCGCGATTCTTCAGGCAAAGTGTCGATGGGTTCCAGAGGCGGAATCGGAATGCCGCTGCCCAGACCGGGCAAGGAGCGTGTCGGATCATCGCGCTCAGAGGAGCTCTTTTTCTTCGACCGCCGCCAATCCTCTTCGGATTGATCTGTTTGCTCGGTGGATTGCGCATAGGCAGGCATTTGCACCATAAGGCCCAAAGCAACAGCAGAGACAGCTAGCAAGGCGAAACGCTTCATCATGCCTGAAATATTGCCATACTGGCCATGACTGTCCAGTGAACAGGCCATTTTACGCGCTAATTTTCGATTTTCCGAACCACACGGAAACCGGTAAAATCATTCCGGTCGCCCCGTCGCTGCATCAACCGCGCCGTATAACGCAAATCCGCAGGGCCGGAGAACCACGACCCGCCACGCACAGCCCGTTGATTGCAGCTTCCCCGCTGATCCGCGCCGCCATCTGTCGGCGCATCGCGCAAATTCAGCGTGTTACAATCGAGCGTCCACTCGCCGACATTGCCGATCATGTCTTTCACACCGAACGCATTGGCCGCCAATCCGCCCGCTGGCATCGTCCTGTCGGCTGCTGGATCAGTACAATCCGGATTGCCCCAGTCGAGCCCGCTTTCAGACCCCGCACCATTCGCAAACGCGCACAAAGCCGCCGCAGACCCGCCAGCCCAGATACCCGTATCATTAGCCCGCGCGGCATATTCCCATTGGGCTTCACTCGGCAAGCTATAGCTCAATCCGGTGGTCTGCGAGAGCCAGCCCGTATAGGTCTGGGCCGCATCCCAGCTGACATTGATAACCGGACGTCGCCCCTGCCCCCAGCCATTATCAGCCGACACCGCCTCGCAAGCGCCATCAGCGACACAGGCATTCCATTCATCAAACGTCACTTCCGTAACGCCAATCGCAAACAGATTGCCAAAACTGACAGGGCGCTGCGGCTTCTCGTTCGGGCGGGCCAGCGCGTCATCATTGGCCGCTCCGAGGCTGGCATTGCCCGAAGGCAGTGAAACCATAAGCGGGCAAGCATCGCAGTCTTTAAACGTCCGCCCGGGCGAAGGCTTCAGCTGTTCAAGCGCCGCAATCGCTTCAGCGACATGCGCCCCTTGCGGGAAGCTGGCCAGATATTGCTCATATGCTGCTGCGCGGTTGGCCGTTTTGGCCTGTTGCCATGCTGCTTCATCGGCCGCCGATGCCTTCAGGCTGGCAATGCGCGAGCGCGCCTCATCGGCATGGGCACCGGTTGGATGCTTGCCAAGATAGGTTTCATAGCTTTCGACCGTGTTCTCGCGGGCCGCCGTTTCCCAGTCACCAGCTTCTTGGGCTGCCCGTTCGGCCGCGTCCTTGCGGCGAGCCTCTTCGGCCGCCTTGATCTCGGCAATCTTCTCACGCGCTTCGCTAGCATGCAGTCCTTCAGGCCACGCTTCAAGATAATCCTCAAACCCCGCCAAAGTGTTGCGCTCAAGCGCGGTCTGCCAATCGCGCTCATCATATTTGTTGATCTCCGCTTGCGCGTCTTCCTTATGTTTTCCGTCGGGGAAAAGCTCCAGATATTCGCGGTAGCCTTCCAGCGTATCCTTCTCCAGCGCAGCAACCCACGCTTCGTCATCGGTGAGCGGCTTGTCAGGCTCCTCGGCTGCCTCTGTCTCGCCCTCTGCCCCTTCCTCAGACACAGTGTCTTCGGCCGCTTCATCAACCGGCAATTCATCCGGCACCACAACTTTACTGGCGAGCCAGATCGCGCCGGCCGCAATAATGGCAAGCGCTAGAATAGCGGCGATGCGGCGCCCCCAAGGGGCCCGTTCTTCGCGCAGCTCATAGTCGCTCTTAGGCGGTTCCCATTCGTCGCTCATACCTGCTCCCTAAGTTCCACCAAGTCGCAGAATAAGGTTATCAAGGCAATATTGTCCCGCAGCATTAAGCGCACGCTCTTCTTTGCCTTGAACAATAGACTGCAACAGAACCAGCACCGCTGACATCACCAAGGCCACAAGCGTTGTTGTAAAGGCCACCCCCAGCCGGCTTGTCACTTGATAGAGAAAATCCTCCGCTTCGGCATTCGCAGGCACACCGGCATATTGCAGCGCAAACATGATCCCCATCACCGTTCCGATAAAGCCCAGAGACGGGATCAACCATGTCAGATACCGCAAGGTCGAATAGCGCAGATCAATCTCGTGCATATAAAGTTCGAGCGATGAGTTCAGCACCGAAGTGGCCTGATCTTCTTTGCCGCTAACCTTATACTGATCGATCGTGCGGATAATCATACGCGGCAGGAAGCAATCGAGCCCGAACCGCCGCCCGGCAACGCCCTCGCGAATTTGCCCCAACATATCCATTTGCAATCGGCGGCCATCGGTCGGCAGATAATTCCGGTTGAGCTGCCCCTGTTCCTCGCTTGCCGCATTCCAACGCAAAGCAAGATCGCCAAAGCCGATAAAAAGCGCCAGCCACATGATATTCTGCACGGTAAACGGCCAGAACTCCGAATCTGCATCAAGCAGGATTTCCTGAATTGTAGGGCTGGCAGTCAACCGGATAATTCCGATCAGAACGATGGCCGCAACAATCGATACGGTGAACACAAAGAGCCGTTTATAAAGATTGCCCCGATTGGTCATAGCTGTCCTACTTTCTCATTCAAACTACTAGTCACACACGCCTGTGGCCGCCGATGCCAGCGCCAGAAACTGCCCGTCATTTTGCGCAGCAAGCCGCTCCATAAACTCAACAGTTCCGTCATAATCGAAATAATTTCCAACGACCACAGTATGTATCTCTTTTCGCCCGCCATTGCGCCGCGTGATCTCACGAATAAGCGCATTAGGCTGAAGGCCATTATTGGCCCTTGGATTGGGCAATCCGTCGCTGACCAGAAAGATCGCTTCGCCCGGCCCTGCAAGCATACGCTCGAACACATCAATCATCGATGCCGAGCCGCCAAAGCGCGAGGTAAGCCCATTGGAAAAGCTGATGGCATCGGCCCGCGCTGCGCTGCTCACCCGCCGCAAACCACCCCCATTGGGCCATGACCGCACACGTGGACCACTATCGGTCTGCTGGAACCCGACCACTTGTAACCGGTGATTGTCCTGGAGCGAGCTGATAATCCGTTCCATCGCGCTCTTGATCGAATCTTCATGCCCACCCATGCAGCGGTTCAAATCGAGCGCTACGACAATATCATCCTTGACCGTCTTCATGCCAAGAAACCGGAACGAGACGATGGCTTTCTCCGGCGTTGGTCCGGGCTGGCGCGCGATAGGTTCAGGGATCACAACAGCCCGCTCCGCTTCCGCCCGCTTTTCCAGCAAGGCCGCTTCCGCCCCTGCCAGTTCAGCCAGCAGTTTTTCCGCCTCGCTCTTGATCGCCGACACATTCGCCGCTGCCGCCGAACGTTTCGCCTCGACCGCTTTGCGCTGCTCGACCGTGGCCACAACGCTATTCTCGGCCGCGCGCGCCAGGTCGGCAATCGCGTTCTCTGGCGTCCGTTCCTGTATTTCCTTCTGGTAGTAAGGCATGAGCACAATCGTCAAAAGCGCAAACGCGCCCATCGCCGCCGCAAACAGATCAATCGCTGACAGCGAGAAGATTTCTATGTCGCCTGATCCGCGCCGCTTCATCGTGCCCTCCCGACAAAATCACCGCGATTGCGGCGCGCCAGCTCTTGCAGGAACAAGGTCAGATTGCGGTCTTGGGTATAATTTCCGATCGCAACCGTATGGATCTCGGCACGTCCGCGATTACGACTGGTAATGTTTGCAATGATACTCCCGGGCTGGCCATCATCAGGTTGACCGTCACTCATCAGGATCACTGCTTCGGGCCGCAGATTGAGCGCACGCAGCAAAGCGATCTGCGTTGGAGTTCCGCCGCCGAACCGTGCCGACATGCCGTCCACAAACTGCCGCGCCGAGGCAATGGTCGACGCATCAGCGCTGGTGAGCCGCCCATTCGACGGGAAAGTGTCAAAGCTTGGCCCCCCGCGATACCCGATAATCACGAACCGGTTGTCCGGCTTCATCTGGGCCAGCACTTCATTAATCGCCGCGGTGACCTTGCCCCGATGCGCCTGCATAGAGCCAGACATATCAACCAGAATCGCAACATCCTTTTTCGACGTCGCGAGCCCCAGAATCGAAAACTCGACCCCGCGATTTATACTGCGCGGCGGTTCGGGAATTGGCTCTGGCTTGGGCACGGGCGGCGGATCGGGAATTTCAACCTCTGCCGTCAAGCGTTGGGCTTCACGGATCTTGGCTTCGATCTCCGACATTTCTTCCGCCGTGGTCCGGTACTGCAAGTCCAGAAGCCGGATTTCAGCCCGAAGGGCCCGAATTTCAGACAGCTCGGTCTGCGCCGAGGACGCGGCCTCCCGCCGCCGTTCAACCAGATCCTCAAGCTCTTCAAACGACACGTCCGTCCCGCCCAGCCGATAATAGGGAAACAGGACAAGCACAATCAGGATAAAAGCACCAAGCGCCGCTGCAAACAGATCAAGCGCAGAGATGGAAAAGACCGCAATGTTTCGCTGGCGCGACTTCATAGATACCCGTACAAAATCCGGTAAAGGGTTTCACGCGCCTGTTGCTCTTGCTGTTGGCGCGCTGCATCGTTCAAATCATCTGACAAAGCAATCGCATTGGCGAGCGCTTCATTGTTCATTTCACCATTGATGATGTCATTCGAGCGCGCCAGGCGGCCATCCAGATCATTCATGAACAAGGTTTCAAGTTCTTCCACTTCGGAGTTGAAAGACGCAAATTCGATATTGTCCCGCATCGCAACCAAAGACGCTGCATAGGCATTGATCGCAGGGCCATAAACGGCATCCTGATCTGCTTCGAGGCGATACAAGACGTCCGCCAGAACCTGCCTGAGAAACAGTGCGTCTTCAGCAATGACCGCATTGAATTCAGCATTGGCCAAAGTCGGATCGAACGCCTCAAGGCTGCCCGCCTGTCCGGCAATAAACGTATCGCAATTCTGGCTGAACTCGATCAGGTGCGCCATTTGCGCAACCGCAATACTCGGCGCTGCCTGACGCAAGACCGGATTTGCAATCCCTTCAATCAGGTCCGCGATTGGCGTATCGGCCGGCACACTGCCCTGCCCGTATTCAAGAATGGCGGCCCGGAAGGCCGGCGTTGCATCGGTTCCAATCGCCTGGGCAAGACGGAAGAACTGATAGCGCGGAATATGACCATTGTCAGGAAACGCAGCCATGATCTCGATGCAGTTTTCCTGATTGATCGCCTGATCACTGCCCAGCTCGATCCGCTCTTTCACGATGCCCGCCTCACCAGTGTCGGCAAAGCCTGTGGTCGCCGCTAAAAGCGCCGTCGCAACACCTGCAAGAACATACCTGATCACGCCTACTATCCTTTCTCGCCTCAACCGTGGGCTGCCGCACGCAATGCTGCTACGGGAACACTTGCCGGCTCTTCTTCAGGTGTAAGCGGCTCAAATGGCGAAACAAAGACCGTCCCCGCTGCTGCCGCCGAAACATCGCGGCCAGCCTCATACACCCGCAACCGGTCTGGTTGTCCGGCGCGCGCGACTTTCATCAGCCCATTGGCCTCACCATTCTCGAACGTCCCCTCAATCGAGTAGGTTTCGCCAATCGCGCTGTGGAAAATCATCATGCCGCCGCCATTCGGGCGCCCGGCGTTTGCTGTGCCGATATACTCAATCGCGCCGCCATCATCAAAACGCACCACACCGACACCCGCCCCATCCGCAACACCGCCATTGCAGACGCCAAGCCATGTGCCAACCGACGTCTCGCCGCTATGATTGTAAGCGCAACTCGTCGCAATCGTATCGAGCGAACGCTGGTTTTCCGTGTAGAGGGTTTGCAGCTTCTCCTGCAGGTCTTCAAATCTGATGGCCGTAATCGTCTCATTCGACTCCAGCAAATTCACATTGACGGAAATCTGATCTTCCAATGCAGGTACAATCGAGGTGAGGTAATTCACACCCACCGCTTTTGACAGCCGGTTGAGCGAGACAGCCTGCGACGCTGCATAGATTGCCCCGGACAGCAGGACACTGGTTCCAAGCCCCCGCACTTGTTGTTGCGCGATCGTGTTGCCGCCTCCGCTCGCTGCAACACCGACCGCGGCAACCGTGCCAAGCACAGCCAGAGCCGTCGCCGTATTCTGCTGGCGTGCAAGTTCGCGGCGTTCCTCAATGACTTTGAATTCCGCGCTCAGCATATCGCGAACCTGAGCCCCCATCTCGCCATTGTGAATACCGTCGAAAATCCGCAAAGACTGGATCGACAGATAGCGCCGCTCGGCATCCAGCAGCCGTTCGGCATAGCGCACCCGCGCCAGATAATCGGAATCGCCAGATCCTGTGAGGGTCAGCGCAGCGAGGCTCGGATCAAACTGCGAGATGGCTGCAGCCCGCTGCATCATCGCCGCTTTATTTGTGTCTGTATCATTGAGCATATCAACAACACGATTGGCCAAAGCCTCCGAAAATACGCTTTCCAGCGGGTCAAGATCGCTGCTGTCGCTCACTTCCATGACCCGCAGGGTCGGCCGGTCCAAAAGGATTTTCTCGACAGGATACGCTTGCACCGCATTGCGCTCGCCCGTCAGCGTCAATGGCCGTGTCGCCAGATTTTCCCCATTATTGCCGGAGATATAAGAGACAAAATCCAGCATCGGCACTTGCTGTTCGAGCCGTCCGGCCTGCAGCGTGTTCAATGAGGCCGCGCTGATAGAAGCTCCTTGGCCGCCTGCCGTTGTCAGCAAAGGTCCGGTCGCCAGCAACACGCCATTTGTCGGTGCAGCGGCGCGATGGTCGGTGCGCACGGTCACAAGTGGTGTTACCAGATCTCCAAATGTAATCGGTTCCGCTTCCATCATCCGCTCAGGATCGGGAAAGGAATAAGCGGCAAAATCCAGAGTCAAAACACTCGCCAGACTCTCAGCCTGTGTAATCGGCTCGGACGTCAGCGTGCCATCATCCGCCAGCTGGATCGCATGCGGAGACAAGAGCACGGAATGCTCGGGCAGGCGTTGGGCCAATTCCTTGTAAAGCGATAAGGCAAAATAGTTCGACTTGACGACAGCACTATCAGCAACTTGCTCGGATTCAGGCGCATTCAGGGCTTCCGCGCGGATGACGCCTCCAATTGGGCGACTAAGATAAGCCCCTCGATAGGCCGATGCGGCCTCGGTTTCGACAACGGCGGGATAACGGATAATCACAAGAGCAGCCCCCGCAGGCGCTTGTGCCGTCAGCGGCACTTCTGGCGTCTCGGTCAAAATGGCAGATCTCGCCGATCCAGTTGCCGTTGCGGCACAACCGACAAGACCAAATAAAGCGGCAAGCCCGGCAAATTTCAATAAATCCAACCCCATAGTCCATCGCTCCACATCAAAAAATACCGCTAAGTGAACTTGCACGAACTTTCGCGCATCAGCAATTCAAAAATGTTGCACAAAAGTTAACAGAATGGACATGAACCCGCCATGAGTAGGCCAGAGGCTCATTCATCAAGGGAAGCGACCTTCAAGCTGGTGATCTGGTTTCGATTGCGTTTCAAGATATCGAAACGGTATCCATGAAACGCGAACCTTTGCCCGATCTCGGGGATGGTCTGGGCCTCGTGGATCACAAGTCCAGCCACCGTCACAGCTTCTTCGTCGGGTAGAGACCAGCCAAGCGCGCGATTGAGGTCACGAATGGTCACCCAGCCGTCAATATTGGCCGAACCATCTGCCTGTGGACGCACCCCCTGAACGGTCACATCATGCTCATCGCGAATATCGCCGACAATCTCTTCAAGAATGTCTTCGAGCGTGACCAGTCCCTGAAGGGCGCCATATTCATCAACAATCAGGGCAAAATGGTTCCGTCGCGCCATAAAGGCATCAAGTTGATCGAGTAGCGGCGTCGTCTCGGGAACAAACCAAGGGTCCCGTAGCAATTCTTCCAGATCAAGCCCGTCAAGATCGCCCTGATGTGGCGCAACGGCCCGCAGCAGATCTTTGGCGTGCAAGACACCAATAATCTCTTCACGCTCACCACGATAAAGCGGAATACGGGTGTGGGCACTTGAAAGGGCTTTCATAACCACATCGCGTGTCGGCCTGTCAGCGTCGAGCATATTGATGTTCTTGCGGTGGATCATGACCTCGGAAACGGCCATGTCCTTAAGGTCCAGCGCGCCCAACAATCTGTGCCGGTCCGCATCATCAACGCTGCCTTGGGACGCATGCAGAGAAATCGCGCCGCGTATCTCCTGATCGGCAGAGACATCCTCGCCGGCATTGGCGATCCCGAACAAGCGCAGCGTTGCCGTGACGATGACCTGCACGGCACGCACCATCCAGCTTAGCCCGGAGACAAGCCAGGAGATCGGGCGCGCCACCCGCATCGCCATCGCATCAGGCCGCGTAATCGCCAGTGTTTTTGGCAAAACTTCAGCAAAGACAAGCACAAGCACAGTCATCACCGCCGTCGCCACCGCCATGGATGTGCCGCCCTGCCCCAGCAAAGCTGCAAACAGGCCGGTCGCAAGAACCGAGGCGAGGATGTTGACCAGATTATTGCCGAGCAGAATGGTTCCGATCAGGCTCTCGCGGTCAGACAAGAGCCGGTTGACGCGCGCAGCTTTCGCATCACCTTCCTGCTCCAACTGGTGCATCCGGGCACGCGACGCCGCTGTCAGCGCGGTTTCCGAGCCCGAGAAAAATCCCGACAGGGCCAACAATAATACAATCGCAATCAGGGTTCCGATAATCATGTAGCCCCTGTTTCCTCCTCTAGGAACGTTCGAACGTCGGCCAGATCGGCCTCAACATGTATAAAGGCCTCTCCCAGCCCGTGTGCAAGAATTAACGGCACACTTTGCCCCCGCGCTTTCTTGTCCTGCCGCATATAGTCGACCAGTGCACTGGCACGATACGGACCGCCCTCAAGCGCGCCTATCTCCGTCCTCAGGCCTGAAGCTGCAATCGCCCTGGTCGCCCGTTCAGCATCGGCCCCGCCCATCAGCCCAAGCCGGGCCGAATACCGCATCGCCAGCGCCAGTCCTGTGCCGACCGCCTCACCATGCAGCAATTCCGGACCAAACCGGTTGGCCGCCTCCAAGGCATGCGCAAACGTATGCCCCAAATTCAGCAGCGCCCGCACACCGCCTTCACGCTCGTCAAGCGCCACAATCCGCGCTTTTGCAGCACAAGAGCGCGCCACTGCTTCTGCAATCACCGCAGGCTCAAGGGCAAGCACCCGAGGGCCGTTTTGCTCGAGCCAGCCGAAAAAGTCCGGATCATCAATCAGACCATATTTGATAATTTCAGCATATCCCGCCTGTAATTCGCGCTGCGGGAGGGTTTTCAGAACATCGCTATCGGCCAAGACCAGACGCGGCTGATAGAAAGCACCGATCAAATTCTTGCCAAGCGCCGTGTTCACCGCCGTCTTGCCGCCAACCGAACTATCAACTTGTGCCAGCAGCGTCGTTGGCGCCTGAACGAATTGCATGCCGCGTTTCATCAGCGACGCAGCGAGCCCTGTCAGATCCCCGACAACGCCGCCGCCAAGGGCGACCAGCAAGTCATCCCGCCCGGCCCCTGCGCCGATCAGCCAATTTAGCAAAGCCTCAAGCGAGGCAACAGATTTCGAGCCTTCTCCGGGCGCGATCGTGCGCGTGTTCGCTGTCAGTCCAGCCTCGGTCAAAGCCGCCTCGAAGGCGCTCAGGTGAAGCGCTGCAACCGTCTCGTCGGTCACAACAAACACACGTGAGCCCGAGGCCAGAGGGGTCAATAGCTCGCCCGCGCGCTGCAAGACACCCGCCCCGATTTCGATATTATAGGACCGTTCACCCAAGGCGACGGTCACGCTTTTGGCGACGGCAGACGGATTGTTCATGCTGCTTTCCAGTCTTTCAGAGCCGCAAGAATTTGATCCACGGTGGCCGAATGAGGGCCGTCTTTGCTGACGATCACCAGATCGGCTTCAGAGTAAATTGGCGTGCGTTCATCGAGCAGACGCGAGAGCACTTCCCGTGCATCAGGCCGTTTCAAAAGCGGTCGATGATCACGCTTGCTCACGCGCTGCCAAAGGGTTTCCAGATCCGCATTTAGCCAGACTGTGATCGCCTTTTCCCGCATCAGTTTTCTGGTGTCCTCATTGAGATAGGCCCCGCCTCCGGTCGCAAGCACATGGACCGGATTCTGCAATAAACGCTCAAGAACCCGCATTTCACCGCGACGAAATTCGGCCTCGCCATGCAGGCTGAAAATATCAGAAATCGACAAGCCCGCCGCCGCTTCGATCTCGCGATCGCTGTCGCAAAATTCCCGCCCCATGGCGCCCGCCAGGCGGCGCCCGACCGTGGTTTTCCCGGCTCCCATAAGCCCCACAAGGGCAATGGTACGCGGCGGATATTGATCCACTGGCATTTGGGCACTTTCTGGAATTGACTTGTTCAGGACCATTGATCTTTATAGCTTGCTCATGACATTCCTATAGGCGCGCGCTGCGTGTCGCAATACGGAGTGTCGAACGAGTGGAGAATTATGCATGCGTAAATGGCTGATCCTGATTGGTATTATCGTTATTATTCTGGGTGCTGTCAGCTTCTGGCTGGCCAGCAAAGCCAATGATGGACGCCCCGAAGCGGGCGAGGTGCGCATCGAAGTGGAGAACATTCTGTAGTCTCCGCCCGAAACGCCGGTTTTCACTCCACATCTATCCGCAAAACGCCAGACCTTTGTCCGCTATTTCGCGCGGCGCGAAGACGATAACTCATTAACGCTCATCCGGTATAATCGCCCCCATGAGCGACCACACAAGAATAGAAGCCTTTCTCGAAATGATGTCCGCCGAGCGCGGCGCAGCGCAAAACACGCTCGACGCCTATGCCCGCGACCTCATCGATGCCTCGGATTTTCTGAACGGCAAGCTCGTCACCGCAAATGCGAAACAGCTATCAAAATGGCTCCAAAGCCTCTCCGAGCGCGGTCTTGCCGCCTCGACCGCCGCCCGCCGCCTGTCCGCCATCAAGCATTTTTTCAAATTCCTGTTCGAAGAACGCGACCGCAAAGACAATCCGACCTCACTGCTCGACGCTCCCAAAACCGGACGGGAGATCCCCGATGTGCTCAGCCGCGAAGAGATGATGCAGCTGATCGAAGCGTGTGGGACAGATGTGCGTCTGAGATGTCTGGTCGAGTGTCTATATGGCGCGGGACTACGGGTCACAGAACTTGTGTCTCTGACCGTGGGCGAGCTGCCGCGCCGCAAAGCCGGCATCTGGCAAACCTCCGACATTATCGTGCGCGGCAAGGGCGGCAAGGAACGGCTCTGCCCGCTCGGCACCCCTGCGCTCGATGCGATCTCTGACTGGCTCGAAGTCCGCGAGGACTCTCTGCCGAAAAATTCACTGGCGCGCGGCCGCGCCGACAAATTCGTTTTCCCCTCGCGCGGCAAGGACGGCCATCTCACAAGGCGACGGCTCGGACAAATGCTCGAAGCGCTCGCCGCCAAAGCGGGATTGGCTGCCGCTCGCGTCCACCCGCACGCCCTGCGCCACGCCTATGCCACGCATCTCTTGCAGGGCGGCGCAGATTTACGCAGTGTGCAGACCCTGCTGGGACATGCCGATATCGCAACAACGCAGATTTACACGCATGTCCTAACCGACGAGCTGGCCGAACTGCTCGAAACCGCGCACCCGCTGGCGGGGTAA
>CAZXXY010000069.1:0-13928 GCA_964644755.1 uncultured Hyphomonas sp.
ACGTCGCCATCCTTGACGATATAGTCCTTGCCTTCGGCGCGCATTTTGCCAGCATCTTTGGCACCCTGTTCGCCATTGCAGGCGATGTAATCGTCAAAAGCGATGGTTTCAGCGCGAATGAAGCCTTTTTCAAAATCGCCATGGATGACGCCTGCCGCTTGCGGCGCGGTGGCGCCTTCGCGGACGGTCCAGGCGCGGGTCTCTTTTGGCCCGCAGGTGAAATAGGTTTGCAGGCCGAGCAGCCGGTAGCCTGAATGGATCAGCCGGTTGAGACCCGGCTCTTCGAGGCCAAGGCTTTCAAGGAATTCGGCGGCCTCTTCCTCTTCGAGCATGGCCAATTCGCTTTCGATCTGGGCCGAGATGGTCACCGCCTGCGCGCCTTCTTCTTCGGCATAGGCATGAACCGTTTTCGAATAAGCGTTGCCTGTTGCAGCGTCCCCTTCCCCGACATTGGCAATGTAGAGAACCGGCTTCGAGGTCAGCAATTGCAGCATGGCCCAGGCCTTGGCGTCATCTTCGGTGATCGTCGCACGGCGGGCAGGACGGCCTTCATTCAGCTCGGCCAGAGCAAGATCGAACAGAGCCACTTGCGCTTTGGCCTCCTTGTCACCGGAGCGGGCTTTCTTGTCGGCGGTGCTGCGGCGCTTTTCGAGGCTTTCGAGATCGGCGAGCATGAGCTCGGTTTCAACCGTTGCCAGATCGGCAATCGGGTCGATCTTGCCATTGACATGGGTGATGTCATCATCCTCGAAACAGCGCAAAACGTAGATAATTGCATCCGTTTCGCGGATATTGGCCAAAAACTGGTTGCCCAGCCCCTCGCCCTTGGAGGCGCCTTCGACCAGACCGGCAATGTCGACAAAGTTCATGCGCGCGGGAATGATCTCTTTCGAGCCGGCAATCGCTGCCAAAGCGCCCAGACGTTTTTCCGGCACGGCGACTTCGCCGACATTGGGCTCGATGGTGCAGAAAGGGTAATTGGCCGCCTGCGCGGCGGCTGTTCGCGTTAACGCGTTAAACAGGGTCGATTTACCCACATTTGGCAGCCCGACAATTCCACATTTAAAGCCCATAAGACCGAATCCTTTCAAAACTCACACGCGCCGCTTACCGCATTTGGCGGAAAATGACAGGGGTTCAACAGCTCCAACCGCTGAATCCGCTAGTAAAGTCGTGAAAAGTCGGTATTCTCGATTGAAAAGATGGGGAAATATTATGGCTTATGATGTGTTTGTTGCGTATGCGCCGGAAGATCGCGATATGGCGGCGCTGGTGACGCGCCGCTTGCGCGCCTTGAAATTCAAGGTCCGGTTCAGCAAAACCCAGGAAGATCCGGTTTTTGACGATAAAGACGCGCGCGATGCCCTGCGCTCGCAATCCATGCTGGTTTTGTGGTCGGAAGCGGCGGTCCAATCTGACTGGGTCCGTGCGGCGGCCTCGATCGGGCATTCGCGCGAAGGGACACTGGTTGAAACGGCGCTGGACGATGTCACGCCTTATGAGCCGTTCCAGAACAGCCACCGGTTTGATCTGGCAGGCTTTACCTCCCGGACAACTGTTGAAGGCTGGTACAAAACTGTTGAGGAGCTGGGGCGACGTGACGGGCGGCGCGATTTGCGGGCCTGGATTAACATTGCGGCGGATGATGAAGACGCCAAAACGGCATGGCTCGAAGCGCATCCGACAGACCCGCTGGCGCTGCATGCCATCGCCCTGCGCGAGAAAAAGCTCGGAATTGCCCCGAAAAAGGCCGTTGCTGCAGGCGCGGCCAGTGCGGCTGCGGCGGCGATGACCGCCAGCGCAATCGGGTCAGGCCAGCAAGCCTCCCCTGCTGCGGCAACAGCTGTCATGCAGGAAGAGGACAGCGGAGCTGGCTGGTTGATCCCGCTGATCTTGCTCGGCATTGCGGCCATGCTGCTGTTTGGCTGGATGAACCGCTCAAACGCTCTGGCCAATGGAGGCGGGGCAGCGGTGACCCAATTGGTGAAAACCTGCCCGGTCGGCACGATTCCCGCCAATTTGCTCGGCACGGCACCGCTTGAAGCCGGCCCGATCATTGTTGATGAATAGAGGCGCGGGTTTGTAAGACCTGCCAACACGCCGATCAGGAGCGGCCCTTTTGTCGGGGGTCGCCCTTCGGCGCGGGGGCCAGCCGCATAATTTCAGTCTGGTAGCGCTCATCATCGCCAGCGGCCAGAAACGGCAAAGCGCGGACGCAAGCGTCGATCAGCGGGTCCAGCCATGCCGCATCGGCTTTGGAAAAGTCTGACAGAACATAAGGCATCACCCGCGATTTGTCGCCCGGATGGCCGACGCCCATGCGGATACGCCGGACATCAGCCCCAAGATGCGAGAGGGTTGAACGGACGCCATTATTGCCCGAATGCCCGCCCCCGCGTTTGACCCGCACACGGCCCGGTGCGAGATCAATTTCATCATGGAAGAGAGTGAACGCCTCGATCGGCAATTTGTAAAACCGCATGGCTTTGGCAAAAGACTGGCCGGTTTCATTATAGAAGGTCAGCGGTTTCATCAGCAGCGCCTTTTGCCGGCCCGATGAGGTCTCCAGCCAGCCTTCACAGACCATCGCATTGAACTTCTCGCGCCATGCTCCGAAATCGTTCGACGCGGCAATCTCGTCGATGACCATAAAGCCGATATTGTGAAGGTTGCGCGCATATTTAGGGCCCGGATTGCCCTGACCTGCGAGGATTATCATGATGCGCGCCTCCTCCTTATGGACAGAACGGCGCGCCCCAAAAAGACGCGCCGCTCCGGATTTGAGTTTTTCAAGCAGCGAGAAGATTACTCTTCACCGCCCTCTTCAGCGCCTGCTTCACCTTCAGCGCCTTCTTCGCCTTCGGCACCTTCTTCACCTTCGACGTCATCCTCGACGATCTCGGCTGTCCGGCCGGCAATGGTTGCGATGGTAAAGTCGCGATCGGTGATGGTCGGCTCGGCACCGGCGGGCAATGTGATGTCGGAAATTTTGACATTGTCGCCAATCTCGAGCGCGCTGACGTCCGCTTCAAGGCTTTCAGGGATCGCCGCTGCGGCAACGTTAAGTTCAACCGTGTAACGGACAACATTGAGCGTGCCGCCCTGTTTGAGGCCCGGTGAGGTGTCTTCGCCAACAAAGCGCACAGGCACTTCAACGGAAATGATCTGGTCGGCTTTCACGCGATAGAGGTCGACATGGAGCGCGCGGTCGGTGACGGGGTGGAACTGGATGTCTTGCGGGATCACCATTTGCTTGGAGCCGTCATGAACCAATGTCACGGCATTGCCGCGGAATTTGCCGGAATTGATGGCTTTGGTCAGCTCATTGGTTTTCAGGGACACAGCAACCGGATCTTCGCCGCCGCCATAAAGGACGCCGGGGATCATGCCATTGCGGCGCGCTTCGCGTGCTCCGCCCTTGCCGGTCCGCGCGCGGACTTCGACGTTCAATTCGATGTTTTTAGCCATTGGTTTTCCTTTCGTCCTGAGATCCGTCCGCCTGTTTTGCGGATGATCGCCTGACCCGTACGGGAATGCCCCGCCGGTTCCAGCGCGCTCTATACGGGTTGAGCTGCGATGGTGCAAGCGCTTATGGCTTTTCTCCCCCGCTTCGGCTTTCAACTGGACAAGATTGCATGTTCGCTATATGTTCCATTTCCGCGTTCGAGAATCAGCCTAAGGCTAAATTATGGAAACGATTGCATTGATTGGTGATGTTGCGCTGGATGTTCTGCATCTGGTGTTTTTCGGGCTGGCTCTGATTTTTGGCGGCGTTCTGGTCTGGTTTGCAAACAAGGCCAAAGCCGAAAGGATGCAGCTGCGGTTGCGGCTCGATCATCTGCAACACGCCGATGAAGAGGCGCGGACCCAACGCCTGCGGGCGGAGGAGGCCGAGAAGCAACTCGCGGCGGCCACTGCGCTCGATTCCAAATCCGAGGAGCGCTTCCGGTCACTTGCCCAAGGCGTGCTGCAAGCGTCTCAAGGCCAGTTCATGGCGCTCGCCAATGAGACCTTTGCCAAGCACAAGGAAGGCGCCAAAGGCGACCTTGCCAAGCTGATGGAGCCGATTGGCGAGAATTTTGCCGAATTCAAGAAGCGTGTTGAAGCGATCGAGAAAGTGCGCACCGAGGATCGCTCGGCCATTGGCCAGCAAATCAAGGCGATGGCCGATGATCTTGAACGCAACCGGACCGCCACGTCGAAACTCGTCACCGCCCTGTCCGCTCCCAAGGGCGGGGGACGCTGGGGCGAGATGACTTTGCGCAATGTGATGGAACATGCCGGCCTGTCGAGCCATTGCGACTTTCTCGAACAGAGCCAGACCACAGATGAAGACGGCAAGACTTTGCGTCCCGATGTGATTATCCGGTTGCCCGGCGACCGCGAAATTGTCGTCGACTCCAAAGTCTCGCTCGAAGATTATCTCAAAGCGGTGGATGAACCCGATCCCGCCCAACGGGCCGTGCATCTGAAAGCCCATGCGCGTAATGTCAAAGCCCATGTCACCAAACTTGCGACCAAGGGCTATCAATCGGCGATCTCCGAGCGGGTCGATTTCATCGCCATGTTCATTCCGGGCGAGAATTTCTATGCGGCCGCGCTCGAGCATATGCCGGAGCTAATGGATTACGCCTCGTCCAAGCAGGTGATTGTAACGACGCCTTCGACATTACTGGCTCTGGCCAAAGCAGTGTCTTATGGCTGGCGACAGGATGAGGCCGCAGAGAATGCGCGCGAAGCGGCCGAGCTTGGCCGGGTTCTGTATGAGCGTCTGGTGGCGATGGGTGGCCATCTCGAAAAAGTCGGCAAATCGCTCAATGGCGCGGTCGATAGCTATAACAAGATGAGCCGGTCACTCGAGACACGGGTGTTGCCGAGCGCGCGCAAATTCAAGGAGCTGTCGATTGCGCCGCCGGACAAGACCATTACCGAAGCGGTGACACTCGACAGCCGCGCGGCTTTGCCTGACCGGACGGGCGAGCTGAATTTCGACGAGGATGCCGCCTAGGGCCGGATTTTGCTGGCAGCTGCCGCCGCCCTACCCCATTGATATTTCGCCCGCGCGCGCCTATTTTCCGCGCATGGCTATTTTGAACATTCTGACCGTGCCCGACCCGCGTCTCAAAGACGTATCCACGCCCGTTGAAGGCGCGGTCACGGACGCACATCGCAAGCTTATGGATGACATGCTCGAGACCATGTATGACGCCCCCGGCATTGGCCTTGCGGCGATACAGGTCGGTGTGCCGTTGCGGATTATCGTGATGGATTTGCAAGAGGGCGACGAACGCAAGCCGCAATATTTCGTCAATCCAGAAATACTCGAAACCATCGAAGAGACAAAGCCCTATGAAGAGGGCTGCCTGTCCGTGCCGGATATTTTCGACGAGATTGAGCGCCCGATCCGCTGCCGCCTGCGCTATCTCGACTATGATGGCAATCCGGTCGAAGAATGGGCCGAGGGGCTTTATGCGGTGTGCATCCAGCATGAGATGGACCACCTCGAAGGCACGCTGTTTATCGACTATCTGTCGCGCCTCAAGCGTCAACGCGCCGTCGATAAGGTGAAAAAAGCCAAGCGCCTTAGCGCTGCCAACGCAAATTGACCGGCAGCGCACCGCAAGCCATGTCCCGTCCTTTACGCATCATCTTTATGGGGTCGCCTGATTTCTCTGTGACCATGTTCGAGGCCTTGCGCGCGACCGAGCACGAGATTGTCTGTGTCTACTCCCAGCCCCCTCGCCCTGCCGGACGCGGCAAGAGCGACCGCAAAACGCCGGTTCATGCAGCAGCCGAAGCGGCAGGAATTGAGGTGCGTACGCCGAAATCACTCAAACGAGCGGCCGAGCAGGACGCGTTTGCAGCGCTTCAGGCGGACCTGGCCATTGTCGTTGCCTATGGGCTGATCCTGCCGCAAATCATTCTCGATGCGCCGCGGCTTGGCTGCGTTAATCTGCATGCGTCCTTATTGCCGCGATGGCGGGGGGCGGCCCCGATTCAGCGCGCGATCATGGCCGGAGACAAAGTGTCGGGCATTCAGGCGATGCAAATGGATGCGGGTCTCGACACGGGCGATGTTCTGGCCACGGCTGAAACACCCCTGACGGCAGAGGATACGGCGGGCAGCTTGCATGACCGGCTGGCCGTGCTGGGTGCACAGATGTTGCCCGAGGTCATCGCGGCGCTGGCGGACGGGCGCGCTGTTCCGGTCAAGCAGGCCAGCACTGGCGAAACGTATGCGGCCAAGCTCGGGCCTGCCGATCAGGCGATTGACTGGAGCCGATCTGCGGCCGAGGTGGATGCGCAAATTCGCGGGCTGTCGCCGTTTCCCGGCGCCCGGTTTGACTGGACCCCGCCCGGCGCCGAGGCGCCTTTGCGCATCAAACCATTGATGAGCCAATGCGAGACAGGCAGCGGGCAGCCCGGCGTATTACTGGACGACAATCTTCTGGTTGCGTGCGGCGATGGCGCGGTGCGGATCACACGCCTGCAACGTCCGGGCAAAGGGCCGATGGATGCGCAGGACTTTCTGCGCGGCACAAAAATAGACCGTGGGCAGATTTTTTCATGACCCGCTATCTTTTGCGCGTCGAATATGATGGCAGGCCGTTCTGGGGCTGGCAGCGACAGGATGACGGGCTGACCGTGCAAGGGGTTCTGGAGGTTGCTGCCGCCAGGCTCAATGGCAGCGCGACAATGGTCTATGGCGCAGGCCGGACGGATGCCGGCGTGCATGCGACAGGGCAAGCAGCGCATATTGACCTTAGAGACGATATTCCGGCGCGCAAAGTTGCCGACGCGCTGAACGCGCATTTGCGGCCGCATCCTGTTGCCGTGCTCTCGGCCCGCGCAGTGGAGGCGGATTTCCATGCGCGGTTCGATGCGACCAAGCGCTATTATCGCTATGTCATTTTCAATCGGCGGGCGGATCTGACGATTGATCATGGTCATGCGTGGCGCGTGCCCTATGCGCTTGACGAGATGGCCATGCAGGCGGGGGCGCAGCATCTGATTGGCCAGCATGATTTTTCGACCTTTCGGGACACGCAATGCCAATCGAAGACGCCGGTGAAGACGCTTGATGCGCTGGATGTGGCGCGGTTTGGTGACCGGATTGAAGTGACCTGTTCGGCCTTATCCTTTTTGCACAAGCAGGTCCGGTCCATGGTTGGCTCTCTTGTCGAGGTTGGACGCGGGCAGAAACCTGCGGGCTGGATGGCGGATATTCTGGCAGCGCGCGACCGGACAGTCTGCGGACCTGTTGCGCCGGCAGACGGGTTGTTTCTCGAAAAGGTGTTTTATCCGAAATTGGCAGATCAGGAGACAGAGCAATGACGCAGAAACTCGATATTGAAGCGATGATGACCTTTACCGGCACGGGCTACCCTGCCCCACATGATGCGCCCTGCCGCGCGCGGGAGGTCAAGCCACTTGGTCTTGCTTCGGGGCTGACGCAGTTCGGGGTCAATCTTGTGCGGCTCAAACCCGGTGTGTGGACCGGGCAGCGGCACTGGCATTCAGATGAGGACGAGTTTGTCTGGGTGATGGAGGGTGAAATTGTTCTGGCGACGAATGAGGGGGAAGAGGTCTTCCGTGCCGGAGACTGTATCGGGTTTCCCGCCGGCAAGGAGAATGCCCATCATTTCAAAAACCAGAGCGAGGCCGACGCCGTACTGCTGACCGTTGGGACGCGGAGCATGAAGGATGAATGCCACTATCCGGATATTGATCTGTTTGCCAAAGCCGGACGGTATACCGATCCGAGCGTGTTCGTGCACAAGGATGGCTCGCCCTATGACCCTTCGTCCGAATAGGTTGCCGAGACCGGCCCGTAATAGGCGGTGGCGCGTTCGCCGGTCTGGTCGCCATCGGTGAAGAAACATAGACGCCGGGCATAGCGCGGCGCAGGCTCTCCGAACGCGGTCTCGAAATCGGCGGCAATATTGCGCGTCTCGCTCATCCAGTCTCCAAGCGGGGCTTCTCCGGCGCGCAGGACGACATATTTGATCTTGTCGGTGCGGGGGCTGTCGATAAAGTCGCCCTGCTCGACCGCATCATTGGCCCAGACATAGATCAGGGTTTTCGGGCGATTTATGAGGCTGGGCTTGCCAAACACAAAGATAAGTGCGGCTGCCATATCGTCTTTACCCTTGATGCGGATGTCGGCGCTCTCGTGACGCTCGTCGACGCGCCATTGCCAACTGATCTGCGGGGAGCGCTGCATATCAAGCTCGACGGTGCGCTCTACAATCGAAGCGGAGTCATTGGTTGTGGCGCGCAGCCCCTCTTCGGTGATGGAGAAGTCAGTCTTGCCCTTGGCGCTGCGTTCGGTCCAGCCATCAAGACCCGTGTCCGGGTCAAACAGGACTTGCCCCATCGCAGACGAGGCCAGCCAGAACAGGGCGGCAAGCAAGAGCAAGACAGAACGCAACATAAGACCAATATGGGAAGGATGGTTTGAAAAACCAGTTTATTTTGCAGTCACCCTAGAGCGAAACAAAGGCATTGACCGCGATATGGGCGAGAATTGGCGGGCCGATCGAATTCGACGCGATGCGCAACCAGCCAAGCACCAGCCCCAAAATGAAGACCGCACCGATGGCGGGCAAAGTGTACTGGGTGTGTAACAAGGCAAATCCGGCGGCCGTGATCAGCAAAGTGATAATATCCGGCAAGCCGCGCCCACGCAGGAAGCCAAGCAAGATACCGCGAAAGCCGACTTCCTCCACAATGGGGGCCAGCAGGATCGTGTAAAACAGCATGAGGCTGTAGCGTTCAGCCGTGAACATGCTGGCATCAAAATCCTCACGAACGGTCCAGTCGCCCTCCCCGCTCGAGACGAAATCTCCAATAATGCCGAAGGTCATCCAGTGAATAAACGGGACGGCGATCACCGCAAAGACATACCAGTTCAGGCTCGCCCGAACCGGTGCGCCAAAGGGCTCGCCTGCGACCTTCTCGACCCACATTGACATGCGCACGAGGATGAGCCCCTGCAACACGCAGGCATACATCCATTTTTCGTGATTGTTCTGTCCGCCCTCGGCGCTGAGCAGGTCGAGGAGCTGCGGGGCCAATCCCGCCAGTAGAAAGCCGCTGGCAAAAGAATACACATAGGCGGCAATCAGCGGCCAGTAGAAGGCTTGGAAGGGATGGCCTGCGAGCTGAAGCTCGGTCCGGCGGGTCACGTCCATCAACTCAGACCCGCCGTTTCGAGGGCACTGGACTGACGGTCTGCAAGAGCCGTTTCGGAAAAGCCGTCAATGCTCTCTTCGAACAGTTTGTGGAAGTTGAGTTCTGCGCCGAGGCGTAAATAGGCGGCGCCGAGCCCAATGGCTGCACGGTCCATGAAGACAAATTCCCGGGGGATTTTGAGCGGCCCTTTCTCCTTGAGCAGTTTGCGCACCTGAAAGGCTTCCTTGCGGCCATAGTCGCCCGGCTTGATGCCATCGGCGATGGAGCGGACGCGATCATCTATCAGTGGACCATAGATGAAATTGGCCCAGACATTGAGCACTTCAACAAGATCGCGGGAGAGGTTTTCAAAGCCCCATGTTTCATAGGCGGCATAGCTGGCATCGAAATCGTCTGCCAGAAGGGCTTTGTAGAGCGCGACCACGCCCGCAACAAAACGCGGCCGGAAAATACGGATACAGCCGAAGTCGAGCAGATTGACCCCTGCCCCGCCATTGGTCAGTTGGTAATTGCCCAGATGCGGGTCCCCATGAATAACGCCATAGGCATTCATTGGCCCCCACCATGTCCAGAACAGTTTCTCGGCAATGCTGTTGCGGGTGGTTTGATCGGCGTCTTCAAAGGCCTCGAGAGATTGGCCGTCAACCCAGCTCATAGTCAGCAGGCGGGCGGATGACAGCTCTGGTACCGGTTCGGGCACGGCGACAAAATCCTTGTTTGCGAGCATCAGCTTGTAGAGGCGCATGGCTTTGGCTTCGCGGACATAATCGAGTTCTTCACGCAAGCGGGCCGCGATCTCGGTGACCATGTCGCTCGGATCAATCGAGCCATCCATGCGCCGGAACAGGCCGAGCATGGAATTGAGCTGACCGACATCGCTCTCGACGGCGCTGGCCATATCCGGATATTGCAGTTTGCAGGCGACGGTGCGGCCATCATGGGTGAGCGCCTTATGGACTTGTCCGAGCGAGGCGGCATGGGCAGCGGTGCGGCCAAATTCGGCAAATCTGCTTTGCCAGTCCGGTCCCAGCTCGGCGCGCATGCGGCGTTTGACAAAGGGCCAGCCCATAGACGGCGCTTCGGCCTGCAAGGAGGATAGCTCTGCGGCATATTCAGGCGGCAGAAAATCAGGCACGGTCGAGAGCATTTGGGCGACTTTCATCAGCGGACCTTTGGTCTTGCCCAAGGCATCCGCCAGCGCACGGGCCGCTTTCGCGTCGCCCTCCTCACCGCCAAACAATCTGTTCGCGCCGATGGCCAAAGCCGCGCCTGACAGGTTCGCACCGACTTTGGCGGTGCGGCCTATCCGGCCAGCAAGCCGGTTACGTTCGCGATCGGTTGGCTCAGCCATGTAAGCGTCCTGCTATGGTTGCGCTTTCAATATAGGACATGTTTCAGGGAATGTTTGTTTTTTCTGGGCGGGGTGCCTGTCAGCCCGAACAATTGCCGCCGCCAAGCACGCAGAACTCGGCGCACCAACGATGGTTGAGGCTGACCGGTTTGGCCGTGGCTTCGGCAAGTGTCTCGCCCAATTCGAAATTCTCATCATAGGCCAGCAAAGTGCACGGCATGACAGTTGCCCGCCCGGAGCCTTTCTTGCGCACAACCATGCGCTGGCTCGCGCACATCATGCTGGCAGGATCAACATCGAGAATCTTCCAGCAGGCGGTGGACACTTCCGGCGGCATGTCGGTGGCCGTCATTTCCGGAAACAGGACCAGCTCGGCCGGATTGGCCGGATCGATGCGCAAGCCAAGCCGGGCGATGAGCGCGCCATAGCTTGCGCGGGCGGTCGCCTCGTCTTCATTGAGCACTTGCCGGCCGGCAATGGCGGTGCGGAACTTATGTTCGGCGAGCCATGACAGACCCTTGATGGCCAGCTCGTAGCTGCCTGCGCCGCGCTCGGCATCGTGCAGCACCTGCCCATGATGGTCCATGGAGACGCGCAAAATGAACTGGTCGCCGAATTGCTGCTGAAGGGCGAGCAGACCTTCGCGGATACGTTTGCGCATCATGGGCTGCATGGCGTTGGTCAGGAGCAATAATGTATGCCCGCGCGCGAGAATGGCGTCCATAATCTGCAGAATATCGGGGCACATAAACGGCTCGCCACCGGTAATGCCGATTTCCTTTATGCCCTCGCCGAGTGCGTCTATTTCGTCGAGAAAGGGCAGAACGTCACCGATTGACAGATAGACCAGCCGGTCATTCTTCGGGGAGCTTTCAATATAGCAGTTTTCGCAGGCGATATTGCACAATGTGCCGGTGTTGAGCCAAAGCGTCTGCAAACCATGCCACGGCACGTGCGCGCGTTTTTCGCCCTTTGCGGTCAGGCGTGGATCTGAAAACGGTTCGATTTTTACGTCAGTGGTCAACATAGGCAACACTTAGCCTGTGGCGCGCAAAAACGAAACGGGGGGTGTGCACTTATGCCGAAAAATTGATGCCCTGCCCGCTGTCTCGCAACGGCCGGCAGGGCAGATATTATCACCCGGAAGCAAGCCTAAAAGGCGTATACGACCGCAACGCGTGTGGCTGTGTCGGTGCTGACAAAGCCGTCTGGCGGATTGGTGTCGTTACGCACTTCGAACGAGACGCGGCCGGAAATGCGTTCGGTCAACTGGGCGGTCACGGCAGCCGTGTTGATGGTCTGGGTCGAAGTATCGCTCCAGATCACATCCGTATCATTGGTGAACGTCACCTTGTCATTGAAGTCATAGGCAAAACGCGACGATCCACGGACCGCAAAATCATTGGCGGTAAAGCCCGGGGTTATGATGAGCGGGTCTGGTATTGCCGGTATGCTCACATCGGCAATCTGGCTACGGCGATACCCCGGCGCAACCTCGACGGACCAAGTCAGCGGCTTCTCCTTGAAAATATGATAACCGGCACCAACACCGACGAAGAGACGTGAATCAAAGCCGGAAAATTGGTCTTCTTCATAAGAGACATTGGCAAAGCCATACCAGCGATCGTTAAAGTTGCGATTGCCCTGGGCGCCAACATACCAGCGGTTACGGTTGTCGACGCCGTCGACTTGGCCAAAGTCATAACCGCCTTCGACGGAGACTTTCCAGGGATCAAAATCCTTTGACAGTTTCAGGCCGATCGCAACGTCGGTAGTATCCGTGTTACCGGTTGTGATGCCTGCGCCGAGATTACCTTCGCCTGACCATCCATCGGCCCAACCGGTTGACTGGGCGCTGGCTGTGCCAGCCATTGCAAGTCCGATAAGCGCTACAACTAATTTTCTCATGTCTATTCTCCTAGGGTCCAATTTCGAAATCTACCCGACAAAACACACGTCAACCCCCGGAGCCCTGATGCATTTTGCCGATCCTTCCGGCGCACTTACGCCAGCAATGAATGAACACAATATGAAACAGGCTGAGCTTGCTGCAGAAACCCGACCCGGTGCTGCAAATTCGTCACACCTCGACCTGTGGTGGTGAAATCGCGATCCGGCTGGAGCTGGTTGTCGGCCGTAAACTCTTGCCCCAAGGGCGGTCATTTACTTGTGGTCCAGCCCGTCTAGGATAGAGACTGCAAGAACAGGATAAGGAGACGGGAATGGCTGAACACGTGCCGACCGGACCATTGGCGGGGGTCAGAATACTCGACATGTCGAGCGTTGTGCTTGGCCCGTTTGCAACCATGGTTTTTGGCGATCTGGGCGCTGAAGTGACCAAGATCGAGGCCGGTAAAGGCGATATGATGCGTTATGCGGGCAAGTCTCCAACCGGCGATCTGGGGCCGATCTATACCAATCTCAATCGCAACAAATCCTCGGTACAGCTCGACGCCAAAACAGATGCTGGCAAAGCCGCACTTGTCGAGATGATCAAGCGGTCGGATGTCCTGTTCACCAATGTCCGGCTGGCTGGCATGGCGCGGCTGGGGCTCGATTATGACGCGGTCAAAGCGATCAATCCGGCGATTGTCTATGTGCATTGCGCCGGATTTGGCAGTGAGGGTCCGTATGCCCAGCGTCAGGCCTATGATGATCTGATACAGGCGGCGTCCGGATTTGCACATCTGAACACGATGCGCGACGGCTCGGCGCCGGCCTACGCTCCCTCGCTGGTGGCAGACAAAACGGTTGGGCTGTTTGCGACTTATGCGACGCTGGCAGCCTTGTTCCACCGCGAGCGGTCTGGTCAGGGCCAGTTTGTGTCCGTGCCGATGCTGGAGACATTCACCTTCTTCAATATGGTCGAAAATCTGTATGGCGAGACGTTTTTGCCCGGCAATGGCAAGGTTGCCTATACGCGCTCGATCAATGCCAATCGCAAGCCCTACCCGACCCGGGACGGGCATATTGCGCTTGTGCCCTATAGCGACGGACAATGGGAGAAATTCTTCGAACTGGGCGGCAAAACCGGCGTGTTTGAAGATGAGCGGTTTTCGACATATGCCGCCCGCACGGAAAATATCAGCGCGCTCTATGCCCTGATCGAAGAGGTCGCCGCCACGAAAACCACGGATGACTGGCTCGAATTGCTCGATAAAGAGCAGATACCGGCGATGCGGTTTAACAAAATGATCGATGTCCTGTCTGATCCGCATCTCGAAGCGGCAGGCTTCTTCGAGACCCGCACCCATCCGCAAGCGGGCGACTACCGCTCGATGAAGCACCCTGTGGTGTTTTCCGAAACCCCCGCTTCCGTCCGCCGCGATCCGCCCACGCTCGGCGCAGACACGGAGACGGTTCTGGCAAGCTTGGGACTTGG
>CAZXXY010000070.1:0-13712 GCA_964644755.1 uncultured Hyphomonas sp.
ACCAGTTCCAGCCATTCGTCTTCGGTGAGGGTTTTGATGCCGAGGGATTCGGCTTTTTTGAGTTTGGAGCCTGCGCCCGGGCCTGCGACGAGGATGTCGGTTTTGGCGGAGACGGACCCGGAGACTTTCGCGCCGAGCGTAGTGGCGCGGGCTTTGGCTTCGTCGCGGGTCATTTTTTCCAGCTTGCCAGTGAACACAATTGTCTTGCCTGAGACGGGGCTGTCGTCGGCGGCGGGTTCACCGTCGATGACTTCAAGCTCGGCATTGAGCGCGGCCATCATCTCGCGCGAGGCAGGCTCACGCTGAAACGCGACCAGCGCCTCGACGGCGGTGTCGCCAATGCCGTCAATGGCGGAGAGTTCGGCGCGGGCGGCCAGCGCGGTGTCTGCTTCGTCGTCGCCTGCTGCCTGCTCGACGGTTTGCCAAAAGCGCGACCATGAGAGGAAGTGGCGCTCATACAGGCCGGACACGGTGCGGCCAACCTGGCGGATGCCTAAGCCTTTGAGCACGGCGGCGAACCCGACACGGCGGCGAGCCTCGACAGCGCCGAGGAGTTTGGCTGCGGAGGTCTCGCCAAAGCCTTCCCATTCGGACAGTGGCGGCAGGCCTTCTTCGGCAATGCGGGCTTCAAGGCGGAAAATGTCGGGGAAGCTTTTGACCACGCCGCGCTCGAAAAACAGCGCGACCTGTTTGCTGCCGAGCCCGTCAATGTCGAGGGCCTGGCGCGAGACAAAATGTTTGAGCCGTTCGACGGTCTGGGCGGAACATGCCAGCCCGCCCGTACAGCGCCGCCGGACATCGGCTATGCCCTTCTCATCAACATCGCGAATGGCGGGCGAGCGGCAGACGGGGCATTCGGTTGGCATGGCCCACGGCGCGGGGCGGTCTTTGCGTTCGGGGTCGATCACGCCGGTGATTTGCGGGATCACATCGCCTGCGCGTTGCACAGTGACGGTGTCGCCAATACGCACATCTTTGCGGGCGATCTCGTCTTCATTGTGGAGGGTGGCATTGGAGACGACGACGCCGCCGACCGTAACCGGACGCAAGCGCGCAACCGGGGTGAGCGAGCCGGTGCGGCCGATTTGAATGTCGATGTCTTCAAGCAAAGTGGTGGCGGTTTCGGCAGGGAATTTGTGGGCAATGGCCCAGCGCGGGGCCCGGCTGGCAAAGCCAAGACGCTCCTGCCAATCGAGGCGGTCGGCCTTGTAGACAACGCCATCAATATCATAACCGAGGGCCGAGCGCTGGCGCTCGATATCGGCATAGGCGGCAAGCAGGCTGTCGAGTGTTTCATGGCGCGAAAAGAGCGGGTTTACGGAAAATCCCCACTCGGAGAATTTTGCGACCGTGGCGGATTGGGTGTCTGCGACAGGGGCACTCATCGCGCCCCAGGCATAGGCGAAAAAGCGCAAGGGTCGGGATTTGGTGACGCTGACATCAAGCTGGCGCAGACTGCCGGCGGCGGCATTGCGCGGATTGGCAAACCCTTTGCGGCCGGCCTCATGCTCGCGCGCATTCAGAGCGGCAAAGTCGGCATGGCTCATATAGACCTCGCCGCGAATTTCAATCTCGTCAGGCCATTCTGCTCCGGCCAGTTTGTCAGGCACATCGGCAATGGTGCGGGCATTGGCGGTCACGTCCTCACCGACCGCGCCGTCGCCGCGGGTCGACGCGCGCACAAGGGCGCCGTTCTGATAGAGCAGGTTCAGCGAGAGACCGTCGATTTTTGGCTCGGCGGTGAGCGCGACAGTTGTTCCCTCTTCGAGGCCGAGAAAGCGCGAGATTTTGCCGACAAAATCGGCAACGTCCTCATCATTGAAGGCATTGCCGAGCGAGAGCATGGGGACGAGGTGCTCAGATTTGGAGAAGCCGTCGCCGACCCGTGCACCGACTTTATCGGAGGGGCTGTCTTTGCGCTTGAGATGGGGGAAGTGTTCTTCGATGGCGAGATTGCGCTGACGGAGCGCGTCATATTCGGCATCGGTCAGGTGCGGGTCGTCGCGCTGATAATAGGCAGCATCGGCCAGATTGATCTCGGTGGCCAGACGCGCCAGCTCGGCACGCGCCTCAGCTTCTGTCAGAGCCTCCACTGCGGTGCCGGATTTGGCCATTATCTCTCCAATAAGCGTTCCGCCGCAGCACGGGCCTCAGGTGTGACTTTCGCTCCTGATAGCATGCGCGCGATTTCTTCCAGTCTAGCAGAAGCATCTAAAACACGCGCGTGCGTAAGTCCAACCGAGTTCGCATTCTTCCTGGTATTTTTCCGGCCTGTCCCCTTCTCGATCCGCCATTGGCTGTCGGCGGAGGCAGCCACTTGCGGGCTATGGGTGACGGCAAATATCTGCCGATCGGCTCCGAGCCTGATGAAGCGTTCGCCAATGGCTGCCGCAACGGCGCCGCCAACGCCCTGATCGGCCTCGTCAAAGATCAGGGTTGGCACTTGCGAGCCTGCGGCGGCACAGGCGCAATTCAGGGCCAGCGATAGGCGCGCGAGTTCGCCGCCGGAGGCGATTTTCTGCAAGGGGGCAAACCCGCCGCCCGGATTGGTTTCAACCTCGATGGAAATATGGTCTGCGCCTTTGCTGTCGGCCTGATCCTCTTCGAGCGGCTCGACAAGGATGCGGAATCTGGCATTGCCAAGCTTGAGCGGCGTCAGCTCTTTGGTCACCTGCTTTGCCAGCCGTTTGGCTGCCGCCTTTCGGGCGCGATGCAGGCGCTCTGCGGCCCCGCGCCAACGCGCTGCAGCATCCATCTCGCGTTGCCGCGCTGCAGCCAGTCCGGCCTCCCCCGCTTCGACAAGGGCCAATTCGGCGGCCAGACTGGCGCGCTTGTCGGCCAAAGCATCAGGATCAATGCCATATTTGCGCGCTGCCGCTTTCAAGGCAAACAGCCGCGCTTCGACCGCTTCAAGGGCGTCATCATCATTTTCGACAAGCCAAGCGAGCGATTGCAAGGCCGCGCCTGCCTCAATCACTTCGATGTTTGCACGCTCAAAGGCATCGGCGGCCCGGCTGAGGGCCATGGGCATCTCGCCCTCCGCATCCGGTCCAAATCCCGGCAAGGCGGTCAGTTTGATCAACCCCGCACCAATACTGGCGAGCACTGTGTCGAGCTCGGCCCGATCAAGTGTTTTGGTCGCTTCTGCTACGGTTCCGGCGATTTTCCCCGCCTGCATCCGGCGCGCCCTGTCGGCGCCAAGGGCGGCCGTTTCCCCCGTTTGCGGGTCAAGCGTGGTCAACTCTTCAACCGCCTGCACCAGGGCTTCACGCACTTCGCCGGCGATTTTCTGCTCTGCTGCGAGGGCGCGATGGGCTGCGCGGGCGGTTTGAAAGTCGTGCCATGCCGTTCCGTATTTTCCTAGCAACGCGCCGGTGCCGGCAAAATTGTCCAGCACATCGCGGTGATAGGCGGGCTTGAGGAGGTTGGAAGCGGCGTGTTGTCCCTGGATCTCCACCAGATATTGTCCGGCATCAGCCAGCGTTGTCGAGCTTACTTTCTGATCATTGATCAAAGCGCTCGCCTTCCCGTTGGCGGGAATGGTTCGCCGCAGGATCAAGGCCTCGTCGGGAAAGGCTTCCAATCCCACATCATGCAGGAAGGTCCAGACGGGATGGTCGGGCGGTAAGTCGAACTCCAGCATGACCGAGGCCGCTTTTGCCCCGACCCGCACAAAACGCTTCTCGGGCCGCATACCAAGCGCGATGCCCAGCGCGTCAAGGATAATGGATTTGCCCGCCCCTGTTTCGCCCGTAAGTGCGGTAAACCCCGAACGCGTGCTTACATCCAGCCTGTCAATCAGGACGAAATTTGAAATCGAAATAGCTGTCAACATTCCTGTTCTATAACAAAAGAACAAGAATAGAACAAGAGGGGAACATGCGTTCCCCTTCCCGTGACGCTAGAAGAGTTTGGAGAGCAGTCCGCGTCTGCGCTCTTCAGGCACCGCATCCGGATCAAGGCCTTCGCCTTCCATCAGCTCGTAAGCATCCTCATACCATTTCGACTCAGGATGGTTATATCCGAGCACGGCTGCGGACGCCAAAGCCTCTCCCTTCAGGCCAATCGAAAGATAGGCTTCGACCAGTCGATAAAGCGCTTCAGGCGCATGGGTTGTGGTGTCATAATCGGTCACGACTGTCCGGTAGCGATTGATCGCAGGCAGGTGCTCGTTCCGGCGCATATACCAGCGCCCCACTTCCATTTCCTTGCCGGCAAGCTGATCTTCGACCATATCCATTTTCAGCTGCGCGTCTTTGGCATATTCGGAGGTCGGGAACCGCCGCATCAATTCGTTCAGCGCGTCTGCTGCAAGTTCTGTTGTCCGTTGGTCCCGGCCGACATCGACAATTTGCTCGAAATAGCTCGTTGCCACGAGATGATAGGCATACGCCGCATTTTCGCTGCCCGGATTGAGCGCGATAAACCGCTGTGCTGTCCCGATCGCATCATCATATCGGCGCGATTGATAGGCAGCAAAAGCGCTCATCAGGGTCGAGCGACGGGCCCATTCCGAATAAGGGTGCTGGCGTTCGACCTCGTTGAACAATTCGATCGCTTCAGCATAATCGCGCTTATCAAGCTCGGAGGCCGCAGAATTGTAAAGGATTTCAACAGGGCGCTCGACATAGGCTCTCTGGGCTTTTTTCTTCGCCGAACTCTGGCAGCCCGTTAGCGCGAGACTTGCGCCTACGGCACCAATCAATAAGGCGGTCTTTAGTTTACTCATAGAACTTTCTCCTGATTGATCGAATTATGGCGCATATTGGCGTGATTGTTCAAGGGATGAAGTGGAACAGTAACGATCATTTAATTGTGTTCAGGTTAACGCGGCCGCGCTTGATGACGCGTGAGGGCGGTGTCAAGCGCTCGCAGCCACTCCGGAATAGAGCGTGTCCGGGTCCGCCAGAACGGGCGCCAGTTGAACCGCTTCATCTCCCTCGGCCATGCTATCCCAGCACCACGCGTCAGGCGTCGCAAACAATTGCTGTAATAGCATAATATTCAATCTGTGACCTGGCTGTTCGGCTTCGTAATGACCCGCAATCATAGCCCCTGCGAGCGCCAGATCGCCAATCGCGTCGAGCAGCTTATGGCGCACAAACTCATCGGTGCAGCGCAATCCATCCGGGTTTACGACGCGATCACCATCGACGAGAATCGCATTGTCCAGAGAACCACCGAGCGCCAGTCCCTGCTTGTGCAGGCCCGCCAACTCACCGGACCGGCCAAACGTGCGCGCATAAGAAAGTTCCTTGCAGAACGCTCCGCTTGTCATCCGCAAAGAGGCCTGTTGTGCGCCAATGGCATTGTCTTCAAAATCAATCCGTGCAGCCAGGCTGAGAACATTGTCCGCACTTGGAGCAAGCGTGGCGGAGGAGGCGCCCCGTGTCACAGAGACCGGCTGCAAAATGCGGATAAGATTACGTGCCTTTGATTGGCCAACGATCCCGATTTCTTTGAATATATTGCAAAAATCCAAAGATGAGCCGTCCATAATCGGCACTTCGGGACCATCAATCTCGATCAGGACATTGTCTAGCCCTACGCCCTGACAGGCGGCGAGCAGATGCTCGACTGTGGCAACGGAATGTCCCAATTTGTTCGACAGCGTCGTCGCCCGATCCAGCGATGTGACGGATTCTACAGTGGCAAGAATATCCGCTGTTGCTCCGATAATGTCCGTGCGGAGGAACCGGATACCGTGATCCACCCGCGCCGGTTTCAATATCATCTTCACCGCCAAACCGGAGTGCAGACCGATTCCGGATATGTCTACACTTTTCGATAAGGTAGATTGCATCATCAAACGCTACTTCCCACACGCTACAGAATGTCAACGGCCAGCTGAATGCTGCCAGAGATATTTTAACTATATCCAGTCAGCTACGACGCCTCAACACACGGAATGTTTCGCTATATTGCAGTCAAATATTGGTGAATACGGGGCCGAGACACAGAAAGTCTGCGGCCAACGTATCATTTCGGACACCTATCTAGTGGTTCGCCGAACGCCGCAGAAAGGCTGGAATTTCCAGATCAGCATCATCAAACGGTGCGGGTTCGGGATGGGCGTCGGCAGATGATGGCTGGGCCTCATTCGCCGGAACCTCGTCATCATTGGACTTTTCATCGCCATCATGAGCCTTGCGCCAGCCAAACAGACCGGCAAAACCGGCTTGATGATCCCCGGCCTCGTCTTTGGCGGGCGTTGGCTCGACTTCATTTGAAGGCTCAACCATTGGCGGTGTTTCTTCCGCAGGTGCCGTCACGGTTGTGCCAAACACGGCGTCGGCACTGACGTGAGCATCGCCCTCGCCGCCATCCATGTGAGCAGCAGGCAATCCACGGCCTTCAAAATCGGGACGTGTGTCTGCTTCCGGAGCGGTGTCTTCGGGCGCTTCCTGAGTGTTGGCATAGCGATTGACGACAACCGGAGCAACAAAATCGCTCGCGGCGCTTTGCGCTTCGGGCTCAGCGACCGGCAGCGCCTCTGCTTTGGCTCCACCTTGCAGACCGGCGGCGACAACCGATATCCGCAACTTGCCGTCCAGCCCTTCGTCGAAGGCCGATCCGAGAATGACATTCGCGTCATCAGCCACTTCTGCCCTGATTTCATTGGCCGCTTCATCCAGCTCGAAC
Organism: uncultured Hyphomonas sp.; assembly: GCA_964644755.1. Taxonomy (GTDB): domain Bacteria; phylum Pseudomonadota; class Alphaproteobacteria; order Caulobacterales; family Hyphomonadaceae; genus CALLCD01. The sequence goes on from CAZXXY010000070.1 coordinate 6,643, forward strand.
AGAGTCATGTCATAGCCGCCGGTAATGTTGATCAGCACGCCTTGCGCGCCTTTGATCGACACATCGTCAAGCAGCGGATTGTCGACAGCCATGCGGGCGGCTGCAACTGCGCGCCCCTCGCCTTCAGCTTCGCCAATCCCCATCATGGCGGTGCCCATGCCCGCCATAACGGCGCGGACATCAGCAAAGTCGAGATTGATCAGGCCAGGCATAACCATCAGATCGGTAATCCCGCGAACGCCGGAATACAGGACATCATCAACCATGCGGAAGGCTTCAGAAAACGGTGTGCGCTCATTGGCAATGCGGAACAGATTCTGGTTCGGAACGACAATCAGCGTATCGACATATTCGCGGATCTCTTCAACGCCGGCCTCGGCGAGTTTCATGCGGTGGTGATGCTCAAAACCGAAGGGTTTGGTCACGACACCGACGGTCAGGATACCTTTATCACGGGCGATGCGCGCGATCACCGGCGCAGCTCCCGTGCCCGTGCCGCCGCCCATGCCAGCGGCAATGAAGGCCATGTGGGCCCCATCAAGTGCGGCTTCGATCTGGTCTTTGGACTCTTCGGCGGCTTCTGCCCCAAGCTCCGGACGGGCCCCTGCCCCCAAGCCTTCGGTCGTTTGCGGTCCAAGTTGGATACGGGTCTGGGCCTTTGCGCGTTCCAGCGCTTGAGAGTCTGTATTTGCCACGACAAACTCGACCCCCTGCAACTCACGGGAAATCATATTGTCCACGGCATTGCTGCCTGCACCACCAACACCAAAAACAACTATTCGGGGTCTAAGATCTGTCGTCATTGTATCCGCCTAAAACTATACACATTACAAAAAAGGGCCTGAGACCCACAGTCTGCCTTGGCAGAGCTAAAAGACAGTTAAGCGGGTCTGATTTAAATCAGAAATTTTCGCGCATCCAAAAAAATGTCTTTTTAACAATGTTGCCTTGCCCATTGGCAGACAAAAATTCCTGTCCGTCAAGCGCTTGAAGTGCATCTGGCAAGTCTGCCAGCACATATGTTAGCAGACCCGCAGCCGTTGAAAACGCCGGATTGGCAAAGGTTTCGCCCAGCCGGTCTGCTGCCACGGGACGGGCCAGACGGATCGGCATGCCGAGCATTGTCTTTGCCGTTTCGCGAATATTGCCGAGCTGGCTGGTGCCGCCAGTCAGAACGCCGCGTCTGGGCAGAACTTTCTTCAAAGCGGACTTGTCGAGCATATTGCGCATGATTTCAAAAATCTCTTCGGCCCGTGGCGCGACAATGGCTGCAAGTTCGCTGCGGCGGATTTTATGCGCTTGCAACCGGCCATCATCGCCAAGCTTGGGACAATCGATATATTCATTGTCACCGGCCGTATTGCATTCGGTGCTGGCATGGAGCGTCTTCAACCGCTCTGCTGCGGCGAAGGTGGTTCCAAGCCCTTGCGCGATGTCGCGCGTGATGTGCAGACCGGCAGCGGGGACAAGGCCGAGCCATGCCGGCACACCATTGCGGAAGATTGCCGCCGTCGTGACACCGCCGCCAAGATCAAGACAGATCGCACCGTTTTCAAGCTCGTCCTCGATCAAGGCACCCATGCCGGTGGCCACGGCTGACGGCACCAATTGGCGAACCTCGAGATGGGCGCGGCCGACACATTCGAGCAAATTCAGGAGTTGGCCTTCAGGCGCGGCCACGGCATTGACCAGAACGGACAGGGATTGTCCATGCATGCCGCGTGGGTCACGAATACCGTCCTGATCGTCGATCCGGTAGGCAACGGGGTGGGCAGACAGAAGCGTATGGTCCTTGACGCCTGCTTTGGCGAGCGCGGCGGCATGGACGCGTTTTAGGTCACGCGCATTGACCGGACCGCCGCTGGTGGGAATTTGCGCCGAGATCAGATTGCTCTGCAGTTTCGGTCCGGTAATGCCCAGGACCACATGCTCGATCCGCTCGCCCGCCTGGCGTTCAGCGTCTTCGACAGCGAGGCGAATGGCGCGCTCAAGCGCTTCCATATCGGTAATGGCGCCTGATTCAAAGCCGCGCGATTGCTGACGGCCACCCCCTAAAAGGCGAAACCCTTGCGGCTGATCAACATCGCGACGGGCAATCAGGCAGGTGATTTTCGAGCATCCGATATCGAGCGAAGCGAAGACCTCCCCCGGACGCGGGCCCAAATGACCCGGAAAGCGATTCTGGAACCGCGCCATGTCTACCCGGCATCCGTTGGCAACGAGGCGGTGGCAGGACGCTCGGGAGACAAAAAGACCTGCTCGGTGTGACGCATATCGATGCGGCGCAGTGGCCGGTCGAGGATTTCGGTGTCGCGATCGAGAAAGGCAAGACGGCGAATGGCTTTGCTCTGGGACGCATCACGCGGCAAAAGTGCGGTCACGCCTGAATCAAATTTCAGGTTCCAGCGTTCCAGAGACACTCGTTGTGCGTGCTGGACCCGTATGGCGAGGTCAGGAAATTCGTTCAAAGCTCTGGCAAGTTCCGGGGCAGCTATATCGGCCCCCTCTCCGACCACGCGGACAAGATCATCGGGGCGTTCAAGCTCGTCGGGCATGATGCGGCCAAGCCCATCGACGACAGCCCATTGATTGGCATCTTCGGTGCCTTGTCCATCCTTCCAGAGCGCGACGGGTTCAACCGCATCGGCAAGGATGAGAATATGGTCGGGCCAGAAGCGGTGGACCTGAACATTGACGACGCGGCCAGTGCTTTCGACCCTGTCGCGGATAAGGTAGGGATCAGCGCGAAACATGTTCTCGCCCGGCTCGACAAGGGCAGCAAAGCGCAACTCGTCGGCAACCTCTTCGGTCACGCCTTCCACTGATACGAATTCGACGGCAAGGCCCGTCGACCGCGCGGCACTGTCAAAGACATGACCGACGCGGCGTTCGAGCTGGCTGAGCGAGCCGCCCATCCACGCTGCGGCGGCAACAATCAGCGCTGTCAGAATGGCCAAACCGAACAGGATGGAAGACGCTTGTACCTCTTCACGATCATCGATCATTTCGGCGGCACGCCGCTTACCGGATTTGGTTCCACCAGAATTGGATTTACTTACCTTTGACATGTCGCGTCCTCAATCATCCAGCTTACGAGTTCGGCAAAAGACATACCGAGATATTGCGCCTGCTCGGGCACCAGCGAGGTGGGCGTCATACCCGGCTGAGTGTTTGTTTCCAGGATCACCAATCTGTCTTTTGCCTCGTCATATCGAAAATCTGACCGCGATACGCCACGACAGCCAAGTGCCCTGTGTGCTGTCAGCGCATCCGCCATGGCGCGCTCGGTAACAGCCCGGGGCAGATCTGCTGGCACGGTGTGGCGCGATCCTCCAGCCTCATATTTTGCGCTAAAATCGTAAAACTCTCTTAACGTTGTGATTTCAGTGACCGCCAAAGGCTTGTCGCCCATTACGGCAACGGTCAGTTCGCGACCGGGAATATACTCTTCCGCCATCAGATAATCGCTATAGGCCCAGTCATCCGAGAGCACTTCGCGCGCCGGTCCGTTCGCACCTTCCCTAACAAAAACAACGCCAAAGCTTGATCCTTCGGCCACCGGCTTGATCACATAGGGCAATGGCAATGGATGCGCCGCGGCCGCCTCGGCGCGGGTGACAGCTTTGTCAGCGGCAATATCGAGCCCGGCCTGCCGGTAGACTGTTTTTGATTTTAATTTGTCCATTGCCAGCGCCGACGCCAGCACGCCGGAGTGTGAATATGGGATTTTGAGCCACTCGAAGACGCCCTGAACGCAACCATCTTCTCCCCAAGGGCCATGCAAGGCGTTGACGATGGCGTCGGGCTTTTCGGCCTGTAAGACAGCGGCAAGGTCCGGGCCCGCATCGATCATCACAGTCTCATAGCCCGCTTCACGCGCGGCTTCGCCGACAGCCTCCCCCGACGATAGCGAAACCGGACGCTCGGAGGAAAATCCACCATAGACGATTGCAACCCGCTTCATGCCTTATTCCTTTGTGCGATAGAGTCATAAATGGCTGTTTGCGTTAGGCTTAGATTGTTACCAATCAAATCGACCTTTCAATGTTATGAATGAAGCGATCTTGTGAACATTCGCGATCACGCAATCGTACGATTGCATCCTTGTGCGACAAGACATATGACTGCCAGTTCACGGGTATGGAGTATCATCTGTTGCGCAAAATCATTCTCTTGTCGGCAATTTTGCCCCTTTTGACCCTGGACGCGCACGGTCAGACCCATGATCAGTCCGTTTCCGAAACGAATACTGCGTCCGGTCAATTGGCAACCCAAAGCTTCACCCCTGCCGATTTTGCCCAGTTTTCACCCAGAACAGCTCTGGAAATGGTCGAGCAAATCCCCGGATTCCAGATTGAAGCGCAGGACAATTCGCAGCGCGGCTTCGGACAGGCCACGGGCAATGTCCTCATCAATGGCCAGCGCCTGTCGGGCAAGTCGAATGATGCGGTTGAAGCGCTTGGCCGCATTACGGCCGAATCGGTTGTTCGGATCGATGTACAGGATGGCGCGCAACTCGATATTCCCGGGCTTTCCGGACAGGTCGTCAATATTGTGACCTCCCAGACCGGCGGACTTACCGGCGCATGGACTGCAGAATCAGTGTTCCGGCGTAATCTCGATCCGTCGCTGCTCAATGGGACGTTCTCACTGTCGGGCAAATCCGGCGCACTGGACTGGACGCTGAGCCTCGAAAACGAAAACCCGCGACGCGGCAATGAAGGCATCGAGAACGTGTTTGACGGACAAGGCAATCTGATCGAGATACGTGATGAAGAAACGCGATTTGCCAATGAGGAACCATCAGGATCTCTGGCACTGGGGTGGCGCCCCGCCAGCGGCCTGATCGCAAATCTCAATCTCTCCTATGACCAGTTCAATTTTACCGGCCGCGAGATCGGCACCCGCTCCCCTGTCGGTGCTCCACTCGAAGACACGCTGCGCCTGTTTAATTTCGGCAATGATGGCCGGGTTGGCGAAATTAGCGGCGACATCGAGTTCGGGCTTGGCCCGGGGCGGCTGAAGCTGATTGGCCTTCAGACCATCCGGACGAATTTTCGCGCCACCCAAATCCTCACAACCCTGTTGGATGATGGCAGTGCAGAAGGGTCTCGGTTCACCCAGGATTCCGAGGAGCTGGAATCAATCGCACGGCTTGAATATTCGCTGAGCCCGAAGGCCGGACGTGACTGGCAGATCTCGGTCGAAGGCGCTTTTAACAGCCTCGACAATACATCGGACCTGTTCGAAATTGACGGTTTCGGCAATTTAATTCCCGACCCTGATTTGCAAGATGACAACACCCGCGTTGAAGAACTGCGCGCGGAAGGAAATGTGACCCATAGCCGGAAACTTACACCGACGCTGAACGCGCAAGCCTCTATCGGTGTCGAATATTCCGAACTGGCCCAGTCCGGCCCGACAGGGCTGACCCGCCAATTCGTTCGGCCCAAAGGCTTTGTCTCGCTGGCATGGACACCGACATCAAATACAACCATCAGCACCCGGTTTGAACGCGAAGTTGGGCAGCTGGACTTTTTCGATTTTGTTTCGACGGTCAATCTCAATCAGGAGAATGAGCAAGCAGGAAATCCCGATATTGTGCCCCAGCAAGCCTGGCTTGGCGAAATAGAGCTTGAACAAAGGCTGGGCGATCTCGGCGCATTCACCATCCGCACCTATGGCGAGATCATTGCCGACATTGTTGACCAAGTGCCGATCAGCGCAACCGAAGAAGCTCCGGGCAATCTCGATCGGGCGACGCGGTTCGGGATCGAGTTGAACACAACGCTGAAGTTTGACCGGTTTGGCGCCAAGGGCCTGCAGTTGGAATTTGATGGCGCGGCCCAAACCAGCAGCCTGGATGATCCGCTGACCGGCAATAGCCGCCGCATCAACAGTGATCTTGTCAGCCGGATTTTCACCGAATTGAGATATGATATTCCGTCAACGCCCTATGCTTTGGGGCTAAATTATAATCGCGAGCGCACAGCGCGCGATTTCCGCCTCGATCAGTCGGTGATCCGCTCTACCGAGCGCGGCGATCTCGGTGTTTTCGCCGAACACAAGGATATATTCGGGCTGACCGGCATTTTGAATGTCAGCAATCTGATCGGTCAAATTGATGTCGAAGAACGCGCCGTGTCGATTGACCGGCGGAACAATAGCGGGGTTGATTTCTTTGAAACACGCGACCGGACCTTTGGCATGATTGTCAGCTTCCAATTGCGCGGCAGTTTCTAGTCCGTCGCTGCGAGACGCCCTATGCGGCGCACTTCCCAGCGCAATTGCACCCCGCTCGTCTCGAACACTCTGGCCCGCACAAGTTCACCCAAGGCTTCAAGGTCTGCGGCCGTGGCCTCCCCTGTATTGATCAGGAAATTGCAATGCTTCTCCGACACCTGGCCGCCGCCGACGCGTAGGCCGCGGCAACCCGCTGCATCAATCAGCTTCCATGCCGAACGCTGGTTCTCTGTGCCCGGCGGATCGGGGTTCGCAAAGGTCGAGCCGGAGGTTTTATCCTTTATGGGCTGGGTTTCAGCGCGGCGGGCCTGATGGGCAGCGATCTCGGCAAGCAAATCTTCCGGTACGCCTCGCCCTTCGGTTTGTAAAAGCACCTCAGTGACGATCACATCGTCCGGAAAATCAGTGTGCCGATAGGAAAACTGCGTCAGGGGCAATCCAAAATCGGACAATCCGGTTTGATACGCAATACGGTCCCCTGCCCGCGTCACCCCTTTTATCTTGAGAGCAACATCGCGGAGTTCGCGGCCATAACAGCCCGCATTGGTACGTACCGCGCCGCCAATGGACCCGGGAATACCAGACAGGAAGGACAGGCCGGTCAGCCCCGCCTTGGCCGCATATTTTGCGATCGACAGATCGAGCGCGCCCGAGCGCGCATGCACCACGCCCGCCTCCTCGCTGACTTCGCCCCAATATTTTCCCATGAGCCGGATCACAACGCCTTCAATTCCGCCATCGCGCACAATCACGTTCGAGCCGACGCCGAGCACTGTGACGGGCACACCTTCAGGCAGTGCGCTGAGAAAGTCTGCCAGATCCTCTTC
>CAZXXY010000071.1:0-11225 GCA_964644755.1 uncultured Hyphomonas sp.
AAATCCGCCAGCCAGATGTATCTTCCCACTATGCGCGCATGGGTATATTTCCTGAGCCGGAAATGGCAGGGGTACGCCTTCAGACCATGTGTCGAGGTTCGGCGCGGGTTCTGGCGCTGCCGAGCGCGCGGAAATTCCTTTATTATCAGCGCATGAGGTGGCAAAAGCAGCGCTGGTTAAAGCAAGGGCGTGGCGGCGTGTGATGTGGTTTTCCATAGACCCAAGTCTAAGCACAAAGATCACCTGCTGAAACCCTGAAAATAAAGCGGTTTGGCGTTTGTGATGGGGGCACGAAAGTGCTAGTTATCGAGCTGGATTTTCCCCAGCGCGATTCTCGAAATTGCGACAACTTTGTGAGGCGCACTTGAGCGACGACAATACCCCTGACGAGACCCCGGATCTGCCGGAACCGCCGCGCGAAGACGGCATTGATCCAATCAATATCGAGGATGAGCTGAAACGCTCCTATCTCGACTATGCGATGAGTGTGATCGTGTCTCGTGCACTGCCGGATGTGCGCGACGGATTGAAGCCGGTGCACCGCCGGATTCTGTATGCGATGCAGGTTGGCGGCAACACGCCGGACAAGCCTTATAAGAAGTCAGCGAATATTGTCGGGTCGGTGATGGGTAACTACCACCCGCACGGTGACAGCGCGATTTACGATTCTCTGGTGCGTCTGGCGCAACCGTTTTCCATGTCGCTCATGCTGGTTGATGGTCAGGGTAATTTCGGCTCGCAGGATAATGATCCGCCTGCTGCGATGCGCTACACGGAAAGTAGAATGTCGAAGGCGGCGCCGTACCTGTTGGCCGATATCAACAAGGACACGGTGGACTTTCACGACACCTATGACGGCTCGCAGCAGGAGCCGTCCGTGCTGCCCGCGCAATTCCCGAACCTTTTGGTCAATGGCGGCGAAGGCATTGCTGTGGGGATGGCGACGAAGATCCCGCCGCACAATCTGGGTGAAGTCGTTGATGCGACGCTGGCCATGATTGAGGATCCGCAGATCAGCGACGAGACCCTGCTGGAGATTGTTCCAGGACCAGACTTCCCGACAGGCGGCTTGATCATGGGCCATGCTGGCGCACGCAAGGCGCTGCTGGAAGGCCGAGGTTCCGTTATCATGCGGGCCAAAACCGAGATTACCGAGACCAAGAGTGGCCGCGAGATGATCGTGGTTCACGAGATTCCGTATCAGGTCAACAAAGCGGCTATGGTGCAGAAAATCGCCGAGCTTGTGCGCGAGAAAAAGGTCGAAGGTATCTCCGATCTGCGCGACGAGAGCGACCGGCATGGCGTACGCGTGGTGATCGAGATCAAGAAAGATGCGAGCGCGGATGTCGTGCTCAATCAATTGTTCCGCTATAGCCAGCTACAGCTGAGCTTCGGGGTGAACATGCTGGCGCTCAATGGTGGCCGCCCGGAGCTTCTCAATCTGCGCAAAGTGCTCGAATGCTTCATTCGTTTCCGCGAGGAAGTGGTTGCACGACGGACCAAGTTTGAACTGAATAAGGCGCGCGATCGAGCGCACAATCTTGTCGGTCTTGCTTTGGCTGTGGCCAATATTGACGAAGTAATCCGGATCATTCGCCATGCGCCGAACCCTGCCGAAGCGCGCGCGCGTCTGCTTGAGAAAGCGTGGCCTGCATCTGACATGCGCTCGATGATCGAGTTGATTGCGGACCGGCGGACCAAGTTCGATGATGATGGCGCAATCCGTCTTTCCGATGAGCAGGCACGGCAAATTCTCGAACTACGCTTGCACAGGCTAACTGCGCTTGGCCGTGACGAGATTGGCGATGAAGCCAAGGGGCTCGCTGAAAAGATTAAAGATTATCTGGATATTCTTGGCTCGCGTCCGCGCGTTATGGAGATTATCCGCGGGGAGTTGACCGAGGTGCGCGAGAAATTCGCCGTGCCGCGCCGGTCCGAGTTTGCTTTTGGCGGCATGGACATGGACGATGAGGATCTCATCGAACGCGAAGACATGGTCGTAACCTTCACGCATGGCGGATACGTCAAGCGGACACCGCTGGCGACCTATCGTACACAGCACCGCGGCGGCAAAGGGCGCTCGGGCATGAAGATGAAGGATGATGACTTCATCACGCGGCTTTACTCGGCCAATACGCATACGGAGATGTTGTTCTTCTCTTCGGATGGAATGGTCTACAAGGAGAAGGTCTGGCGATTGCCAATGGGCTCGCCGCAATCTCGCGGCAAGGCTTTGGTGAACATGTTCCCGCTTGGCAAGGATGAGCGGATTACATCCGTGATGCCGTTGCCCGATACTGACGAAGAACGCGCTGAAATGGACATTGTGTTCGCAACGCGGCGCGGCGGCATCCGGCGAAACAAATTGTCGGATTTCGTGCGCGTGAACCGCAATGGCAAAATCGCGATGAAGCCGGACGAAGGCGACGGAATCGTGGCTGTCGAAATTTGTTCGGACAAGGATGACATTTTGCTGACCACGGCACTGGCGCAGTGTATCCGGTTCAAAGTGACAGATGTACGTGTTTTCTCTGGCCGGACTTCGAGCGGCGTGCGCGGTATTCGTCTGAAAGATGAGGATGAGGTGATCTCGATGGGGATTTTGCGCCACATCGATGTGACGCCCGCCGAATCCCGAGCTTATCTCAAACATGCTGCAGCCATGCGGCGAGCGGCCGATGCCGAGGGTGCTGATGACGAAGAGGGCAGTGGCGACGATGATGTGGCCAGCGAAGAAGAAGCGGCTCTGTCGCCTGAGCGTATTGCCGAGCTTGGCGCTGCGGAACAGCTGATTTTGACAATCACCAGCAACGGTATGGGAAAACGGGCTTCAGCCTATGACTACCGTGTCACTGGGCGCGGCGGCAAGGGACTGATCGCCCACCGGATCAATGAAAGTCAGAGAATTGTTGCGTCTTTCCCAGCCGAGGCGGCCGATCAGGTGATGCTGGTGACCGATGCAGGGCAACTTATTCGCACGCGGGTTGAGCAAATCCGGCAAGCTGGACGTTCAACCGCAGGGGTCTGGGTACTTCGGACGGCGGACGAAGAAACGGTTGTTTCCGTAGAAAGACTTGCAGAACAAGAGGATGACAATTTAGATGGAGATGACGGACCCGTAGAGTCCGCGCCAGAGCCGGATGCTGACACCTAGCGTTCGTCTGTCATAATGGCCTTTAACCGTGGAGAGACAGATTGCAACGTGTTGGAATGTATCCTGGGACTTTTGACCCGCTGACCAATGGCCATTTGGATATTATCAGTCGTGCGTTGAAGCTGTATGACCGGTTGATCATCGGTGTGGCCGTGAATGAAGCCAAAAAACCGCTGTTTTCGCTCGATGAGCGCGTGGCTATGGTCACCCGAGAGGTAGAGAAGCTTGCTGGTGCAGAAACGGCGGAAGTGGTTGTGATGCCATTTCGCGGCTTGTTGATGCATTTCGCCGAAAGCTGCGGTGCTGGCTCGATTGTACGGGGATTACGGGCGGTTTCGGACTTTGAATACGAGTTTCAGATGGCGAGTATGAACGAGCAACTGAATCCGGACATTGAAACTGTGTTCCTTATGGCCGATGTTAGGCATCAGGCGGTCGCATCGCGTCTGGTCAAGGAGATTGCATTGCTTGGGGGGGACGTGTCAGCCTTTGTATCGGCTGATGTGAAACATGAGTTATTGGAGAAGATAAAGTGATACGTACCCTTATATTAGGTTCTGCTTTGGTGAGTGTATTGGCATTCGGTGCCCTATCGGCTGCGCAAGACGAGACGCAGGCGCCAGAGGATACGCTCGAAGTGTCCCAGGATGCAGAGGCCTTGGCGGCAGCAAAGACAGATACAGAGAACTGGCGGCAAATTGATGCTGACCGTTTGCTTGTTTTTGAAACAACAAAGGGTCGGGTCATCATCGAGATGTTTGCAGAGTTTGCACCGCTACATGTGGCGCAGTTTTCTGCAATTGCCCGTTCTGGTGACTATGACGGGACGAGTTTTCATCGCGTAATCGAGGGCTTTATGGCCCAAGGCGGCGACGTGTTTGCGCTTCACAACCGTGAATCGGGTCTCCCGAATATTCAGGCTGAATTTACGTTCCGCCGGGACCCGGCCGTGATGGTGTTCGATATGTTGGGTGACGAAAACCGCGCGACGGAAGGGTATTACAAAGGCTTGCCGATCCGTTCCCAATCCAAATGGTTGGCGGAGCTGAACAAGGACGGTCTGGTTGAAAGCAGCATTCCGCATTGTCAGGGCGTGGTGTCTTCTGCGCGGCTGGGCAATGATACGAACAGCGCCAATGCACAATTCTTCTTGTTGCGCGCGCATAGTGACTGGCTCGATAAGCAATACTCTCCATGGGGCAGAATCATTGACGGTCAGGACGCTGTACAGGCGCTTAAAGTTGGTGAGCCAGTGGTCAACCCCGATATTCTGACGCGCGCTTATATTGTGGGGGACCTGCCAGAAGCTGAACAACTCAAAGCGTGGTCTATGCGCACTGATGGACCGGAATTTGCGGCGACACGTGAGAGCAATGGCGAAACAGCGGTTTGTGATTTGCCAGCAGTGCCGACAGTGATCGAAGGTTAAGCTGCAGGTTTGGACCTCTCTCCATTCGATTTTGAGCTGCCAGAGCAGCAGATCGCCCTGCGTCCTGTAGAGCCGCGCTCGGCGGCACGTCTGCTTGTTGTTCATGGCGATGGTCGTCTTGTTGATGCCCATATTCGCGATCTTCCGGAGCTTTTGCCTGCCGGATCGATGCTTGTGTTTAACGATACGCGCGTGCTGCCTGCAGCCTTGAGCGCCATTCGGCCTGCCCGTGACGCCAATGGGCGTGATGTCGAGGTCAGTATAAACCTGGTTGAACCGGTGGAGGCTGGACGATGGAAGGCGCTCGCACGGCCAGGTAAGCGGCTGAATGTGGGCGACCAGTTGGCCATTGGTGCAGATTTTTCAGCGCAGATTTTATCTAAACGCGAAGACGGCCAACTTACGCTTGAGTTTAACTGTGCGGGTGATGAGCTGCTACAGGCAATCGAAACTCATGGCGACATGCCGCTTCCGCCTTATATTGCAAGACGACGAAAGGCTGATGGTCTCGACAAGACCCATTATCAAACGCGGTTTGCCAGCGATGAGGCAGCTTCGGTTGCGGCGCCGACGGCGGGTTTGCATTTTGACAAAGAACTGCTCGACCGGCTTGATGCTGCAGGGCTGCTTAAGGAGATGGTGCGGCTGCATGTCGGTTTGGGGACTTTTGCACCACTGACCGAGGCTCATTGGGAAACGCGCCGGCTACATTCCGAGTGGCGTGAGATTAGCGGCGATGCGGCCGCACGGATGATGGCCGCGCGAGAAGAAGGGCGTAAGCTTATTCCGGTTGGAACGACGGCGATGCGAACGCTGGAAAGCGCTGTCAATCAGGATGCACAATTGCAGGCCGTTGTCGGGACAACTGACATTTTCATTCGGCCCGGCGACCCTATCCTCGCAACAGACGCATTGATCACAAATTTTCATCTTCCGCGCTCAAGTCTTTTCATGCTGGTTTGTGCACTGATGACGACAGAAATCATGCAGTCGGCCTATGCTCATGCGGTGGCGCAAGGCTACCGGTTCTACTCTTATGGTGATGCCTGTCTGCTATTGCCGTAGAGGAAAGATGGCTTTCTTTACAATGCTTTAGAGCGGAGAAAATTCTACGTCGACCGGCGTATTGCTCTGATCTGCGTTAACAGTTTGTTGTGGTTAACAGATATAATTTCTACCTGAAATTGGGTGGACTTTAACTATGAATTCCATGTGGATGATCATTGCTGCTGTATTCGTTTTTATGATGCAGGCTGGTTTCTTGATGATTGAAGCCGGTTCGGTTCGGGCCAAGAACTCTACAAATGTTGCACAGAAGAACGTCTCGGATCTGATTATCTGTCTGGTCTGCTATGCGCTTGTCGGTTTTGGCGTCATGTATGGCGCGACAATCGGTGGATACATTGGGACGGGCGGGGTCCGGACAGCTTTGGAAGATGCTGGCGGATGGCCGACCTTACTGATCTTCAATTTGGCTTTCTGTTCCGTGGTTGCCACGATTATATCGGGTGCTGTTGCCGAGCGAATGCGGATCGGCGCTTACCTAATTAGTACAGCTGCGATCGCTTTGTTCGTCTATCCTGTATTCGGGCATTGGGTGTGGGGCAATACAATCATCACCTCCAATCTTGCCTTTCTGGCCAATCTCGGATTTGTCGATCACGCAGGCGGAATTGCGATTCACGCACTTGGGGGAATGTATGCGCTGGCAGCCATTATGCTGCTGGGCCCTCGGCGGGGACGGTTCGATGCGGAAGGGCGCGTCTTGCCCATTACAGGTTATAGCCCTGTTCTGGCCCTCTCGGGTACGCTGATCCTGTTTGTCACCTGGATTCCTTTCAACACGGGCGCTCTCACGCCCGGATCACAAGACTTTTCCGATGTGGCTTTGGGAACAGTTCTGGCGGGCGCATGTGGCGGCTTGGCCGGGATGTTTGTTGGATATGCGTTGCATAAAAAGACATTTGACCCTGCCGCGAGTGCGAATGGTGTTTTGGGAGGGCTGGTCGCAGTGACTGCCGGTGTCCTTTATGTCGGGCCTATTGGCGCGTCTTTGCTGGGCTTGGCTGGCGGCTTGGTTGCAATTGGCGGTAATCATTTCTTACTTCACAGGATGAAGATCGATGATCCTATAGGTGTTGTTTGTGTTCATGGCATCGCAGGTCTTGTTGGCGGGATCGCCTTTCCGTTTCTCGCAGTGAAAGCCTTACCGGCCGGATCTGTTTTGCAGCAAGTGTCGGTGCAGAGCTTTGGCGCGCTCATGTGCGTTGTCTGGGGGATGGCGACAGGCTTGCTGGTGATCGGCGCCTTGAAGAAGGCGGGTATATTGCGCGTGACCGCGGCTCAAGAGCATCTCGGACTCGATTTTGGCGAGCATCAGTCCGGTGTCACAGAAGAACATTTGGATGTTGCCTATAAGGCAGCGTCATTTGGAGATCAGACCGGATTACAGGCGATGGAGAAGTCGAGTCCAGTTGTACCGGCAGGAGCTGTCCAGCCGGGTGCTCCGATGATGTCCGAAGTCGGATACGCTCTGGCACAGCTGGCAGATGATAATGCCCGGAAAGACCAGGAAATAGGTGCCCAGTTCGAGCGGTTTTCCAATGCAATTGACGTAATGTCTGACGGCATAATGGTGTATGATGACAATGATATCATTGTTGAGTTGAACTCGGCGGGCAAGGAGATGCTATCAGGTGTGGGATTAGATGCCCGCGTCGGTGACAGCCGATCCAGCATAGTCAGCCAACTGATTGATTTAAGAGTGTTGGATACTGGAGGAGCGCCAAAAGAGGCGTGGATGGCGGAGTATATCGCGTCCAACGATCACTTGAAGCCATCCGAGCAGAGCATCGATCTAGAGGATGGCAGATGTGTCTTGCGTCGGTCACGGCCCATTTCCGGTGGCGGGCAGATCGTCAGCTTGACGGACATTACCGAAATGCGCGCTGCGATCAAGAAAGCGCAAGCTGCAGAAAAAGCAAAATCGGAATTTCTCGCAAATATGAGCCACGAAATCAGAACCCCAATGAATGGCATCATTGGCATGACCGAGCTTTTGGCGATGGGCGATTTGACCAAGTCGCAAAGAGACTTCGTCGATACGATCACAAAGTCTGGTCATGCATTAATGGTGATCATTAACGACATTCTGGATTTCTCGAAAATTGAAGCGGGTCAAATTGCGCTCGATCCGATCCCGTTTGCTCTGCGTGATAGTATCGAGGACGTAACGACTCTTCTTGCGAGTGGGGCGGCGGAGAAGGGTGTCGACCTTCTTGTGCGGATTGACCACGCTCTACCAACTAGCTTTATCGGCGATGTCGGTCGCATCCGGCAGGTGCTAACGAACCTCGTGGGCAATGCGATCAAGTTCACACATTCAGGCCATGTCCTGATTGATGTCAGCGGCAGTGGAAATGGGGAGACGGCCGATCTCGTCCTTAAGGTTCAAGACACGGGCATCGGAATCCCTGAAGCCAAGTGTGCCAATGTTTTCAACATGTTCGAACAGGTCGATGGGTCTTCGACACGTGAGTTTGAAGGGACCGGGCTGGGGCTGAGCATTTCGAAGAGCCTTGTCAATTTGATGGGCGGTGAAATTTCTGTTGAAAGTGCTCTGGGAGAGGGGAGCACCTTCTGTGTTGAGATACAGCTGCCGGTCAGCGCTGATATTGAGCCGCGCATGAAACTTCCATTCGATATTATCGGGTCGAATATTCTTGTTGTTGATGACAATGCGGTGAACCGGAACATTTTGCTTGAGCAGTTCAAGCACTGGAAATGCCGCTGCATTGCGGTCGATGGAGGGCCTAAAGCGTTGGCCCTGCTGAACAATGCCCGCAAGAAAGATATCAGGATTGATCTGATTGTCATTGATTATCAGATGCCGGTTATGAATGGCGAAGATCTGTACTCGAAAATTCGGGAAATGACCGAGTATCAAGGGACGCCGGTTGTGATGTTAACATCGATCACGGGAGATAAGCTTACTCAAAGACTGAAGACGAATGGTCTGAACGCAGTTCTCAACAAGCCTGCACGGGCATCAAAATTGTTCGACACGGTCACCGATTGCCTGAGATTTTCGCGGGCAAATGGCGGCGTGCCGGTGCCGGCCCAACGCCAAACCAGATCGAATGAGGTTACCAGCGCCGAAACCTCTGCGCCGCGGCCCTTAGACGCCCAAGCGGGAGGCAATTGGCCGCAAGAGCCGGCGAACGCCGTCCACGCAGAGGGGGGCGAGATAGATGTCCTGGTTGCCGAAGACAATGAAACAAATCAGATCTATGTGGGCCACGTTCTGGAGCGTTTAGGGGTTCGTTTCAAAATTGTTCCGAATGGCCGCGCCGCAGTGGATTACTGGCGCAGCTGCAAGCCAAAACTTATCTTGATGGATGTCTCTATGCCAGTGCTCAACGGGTATGAGGCGTCGCGGAATATCAGAGAGTATGAAGCAGCTGCCGGATTGCCTCATACACCTATCATTGCGGTAACGGCGCATGCCCTGAAGACCGATGCCAGCCGTTGCAAAGAGGCGGGGATGGATGATTATCTAGCCAAGCCAATATCAATACACGGACTTCAGGAAAAGCTGAGACTCTGGGGGCTAACCGACTTTGTAGAGCTAACTGGCACAGAGAAAAGATAGTGAAAATCTAGGAGCCGGTTTGGCCGCGATGCCTCAGTTTGGCATCTGCCAGAACGCAAGCCAGCATGGCCTCTGCAACCGGCACCGCGCGAATGCCAACGCAAGGATCGTGACGCCCTTTTGTGCTGACATCGACATTTTGGCCATCACGTGTAATCGATTTGACGTCATTGAGAATGGAAGATGTTGGCTTGATAGCCAGACGTGCAATGACAGGCTGGCCGGTTGAAATCCCGCCTGCAACGCCGCCATTATTGTTCGAAAGAAACTCCGGTCCGTCGCCCTTTGCGCGCATCTGGTCGGCATTGGTTTCGCCCGACAATTCGGCAGCGCCAAAGCCGGCGCCAATTTCGACGGCCTTGGCCGCATTGATCGACATCAGCGCCCCTGCAATTTCGCCGTCAAGCTTGCCATAGATGGGGGCGCCCCAACCGGCCGGAACGCCGGTCGCTTCGACTTCAACGATGGCACCCGCAGATGAACCGGCTTTGCGGGTTTCGTCGAGGAACTGCTCCCAGACCGGCACGATGGCTTCATCAGTTGCAAAGAAGGGGTTGCTCTCGCGGGCGTCCCAATTGCGCGTATCGCTGGCTTTGTGCGGGCCGATCTGGACCACAGTTGCGCGAATGGTGATGGCGGATCCAAGCACCTGGCGGGCGACACCGCCTGCGGCAACGCGCATTGCGGTTTCGCGCGCAGACGATCGGCCTCCGCCACGATAATCGCGGACGCCATATTTGGCGTCATAGGTGAAGTCTGCATGGCCGGGGCGATACCGATCGCGGATTTCGGAATAGTCTTTGGACCGCTGATCGACGTTTTCGATCATCAGAGAGATTGGTGTACCGGTGGTGACCGGACCATTGGTGCGGTCATCTTCGAACACGCCGGACAGGATTTTTACAGCATCAGGCTCTTTGCGCTGGGTGACAAAGCGCGATGTGCCGGGTCTGCGCTGGTCGAGGAAAATTTGCAACATATCTGCTGTGAGCGGCAAGCCTGGAGGGCAGCCATCAACGACGCACCCAATGGCAGGCCCATGGCTCTCGCCCCATGTTGTGACGCGGAAGAGGTGACCGAATGTATTATGTGACATGGGAGGTGGGCTCGTTTTGAATGGCTAAGGGCGTATTTGAATGTGTCTTAGCCTGATTGTCCGGTTCGTTCCAGCTTTGCAAGTTTCGCCAGTGCCTCGGGGGAGAGCGCGAGCATGCGCGCGGTTTCTACGCTTTCTGTCAAATGCGCCCGCCGCGTCGTGTTGGTAAAGACGCGGTCTAGCGACGGATTGGCGAGGGCGAAATTCAGCATGGCGGCGGCCGGTGATACGTCATAGGTTCGGGCAATCTGGTAGAGTTGGCCGGCAGCGTATTGGCGCGCATGTTTGAACTTGGAGCGGTTCTTGCCAATCGCGCGCGCCAGATACCAGACATCGGCAAGGGACTTGGGCCGCGTGAAGCCGCGCCGATAGAGCGCTTGGCCGAGCGGAGCGATACCAATCGTCTGGATGCTCTTTGCTTTGGCTGCCTCGAAGATTTGCGCATGGCTCTGATCGAAAGCGTTGTATGTGCCCATAATGACATCAGCAGCGCCTGCCTCGACCGCGTGGGCCAGTTCAGCGCCTTGCCCGCAAATGCCAATTCGGGCGATCTTGCCTTCTTGTTTTAAATCCTGCATCACCCGCCGCGTCTGGTCGATCTGTTTGATGCTTGGTCCGTGCAGGTAGAGCAGGTGGACATGGTTTCTCTGCAAGCGTTGGAAACTTGCGATGAGGTCGGCGCGGATCCCTGCATCGGAGAAGTCATTTTCGGTGCGCCCGCCAGGCAGGTAACGTGTGCCCACCTTGGAGCTGATGCATACGTCATGGCGGCCTTTTAAAGCCTCACCAAGGCGTGTTTCAGCAACGCCATTGGCGTAGAACCCCGCCGTGTCGAAATAGTAGATGCCAAGCTCCAACGCATGAGCGACCAGATCTTTCGCCTTTTTCGCCGAGA
>CAZXXY010000071.1:11325-12540 GCA_964644755.1 uncultured Hyphomonas sp.
CTTATTCGGTTGGACTTTTGTGCCTGTCACTGTAGTGACGGGTTATGAGCAAAAAGACAATCATTCCTGAAACGCCAAGCGCCTCTGCTTATGCCTCCGAAAAGACTAGGGGACTTATCGCGGATGCGGATGAACCGATTGTGCTGGTCGAGGCGTGGCTTGCCGAGGCACGGGAGTCCGAGCCGAACGATTCCAATGCGATGGCCTTGGCGACGGTTGACGCAGATGGGTTGCCCGATGTGCGCATGGTTTTGCTCAAGGATCTCAGCGCCGATGGCTTTACCTTTTACACACATGAAACCAGCGCAAAGGGCCAGCAATTAGAAGCTAACCCGAAAGCCGCGCTTCTATTTCACTGGAAGTCCCAGCGCCGCCAGATACGCGTGCGCGGGACAGTCACACGCGGGCCAGACGATGCCGCCGACCATTATTTTGCCAGCCGCGCGCGCATTAGCCGTCTCGGTGCTTGGGCAAGCGAGCAATCACAGGCGCTCGAAAGCCCTGCTGTGCTCAAAGCCAGACTGGAAGAGATGAAAGCACGCTTCGGCGAAGAAGAGGGCGAGGTGCCTCGGCCAGAACGCTGGCGCGGCTTTTGTGTTGTGCCCGAACAGATAGAGTTCTGGCAGGATCAACCCTTCCGCCTGCATGACCGGGTCCTGTTTGTTCGCGCTGGGGAAGGCTGGACCAAGGGGCGGTTGAACCCATAAGCTGGGCTACGTGTTTTCAGGAGCTGATCGTATGAAACGTGGATTGCAAATCTTGCTGGGAGTCTTGTCCCTTATTCCAGTTGTCTTGGCCATTCAGAATGTCGGAGGCGGGGCAGCTGTGCTTCAGGAAGGCCCGGTATCAGCTGCGCTCGACAGTCAGTTTCGCTATCTCTCGACTTTTTATCTCGCACTGACCGCGCTGATCTGGTGGATGATTCCTAATATCGAGCGCCATAAAACCCCTTTACGTATTTTGATCGGGGCGATCTTTCTCGGATGCTTTGCGCGTTTGTATTCCTTGGCGCAGGTCGGCCATCCCGGCGATGAATTATTTGCAGGAATCATCATCGAATTTGCTCTGATCATTGTCATTCCGTGGCAGGCCTTGGTGGCAAAACGGGCTAATGCCGCATGAGTTTGCACAATGACCGCTATCGCGAACTGACCGACGAGCATTTCGGCGGCATGAACGAGGCTGCCATGGAGCAGCTGTTCTACGCCAATAATC
>CAZXXY010000072.1:0-12531 GCA_964644755.1 uncultured Hyphomonas sp.
GCTGGCCACCAGTCCTGACTGTCTGTCATCAGATCAGCCAGATCTTTTTTCAGGGCCGCAAGGTCGAGGCTTTTGAAGGCGGCTGCATAGTCGAACGCCTCGCCCAGCGGGCTGACCTGCGGGGCATTCTGGTTGAGAACTTTAAGGTTGAGCTGCTCTGGCCACCATCGCTGGTTTTCTGTGCTGCCTGTAGAAAAAGGGCATTTGGCAATATCGCCGTCCATTCCGTCCATCTTGGTCTCCTGATTTCTGTCTGAGTGAAGTATACAAAAGTATGGCGTATCTATCGGCGGTTTTGACGCTTAGGGCCAATAAATAATATAAAATTTGATATAAACAAAATCTATAGATACAGCTTTATTCAGAAATTTGTTCCATATCAAAGGGTTTGTATGATCGCCGCGGCAGAGGCGGCCGCGCTGGCCCATGCCCACTGGAAATTATACCCGCCAAGCCAGCCTGTGACATCCACACACTCACCAATGAAATAAAGCCCGTTCTGATGGCGGCTTTCCATTGTCCGTGATGACAGGCCGGTTGTCGCCACCCCGCCAGCGGTGACCTCTGCTGTGCGCCAGCCTTCGGTGCCTGTCGGTGTGATTTGCCAGTCTGACAAGGCTCCGGCGATGTCTTGCAGGCTGGAATTGGACAGATCGGCGATCCGCGCCTCGGCAGGGAAAGAGAGGAGGGCACACAACATATCGGCCAAACGGCGAGGCATCAGTGTGGCCAGAGCGGTTGCAAGCGTCCGTTTGCCGCCATCCTGACGCAGGGTTTTTAAACGTTCGAGCGCATGGCCAGCGGGAAACAGGTCCAGCACCAGCGGCGTGCCTTCAGTCCAGTAAGACGAGGCTTGAAGGATCGCAGGTCCTGACAGGCCGCGATGGGTAAACAGAATGGCCTCATCAAACGTCGCCCCGCCAGCAGATGCTTTGGCCGGGGTCGCCACGCCGGAAATGTCGGCAAACCTGTCCTTGAGCTGTCCCGAAAAGGTCAGGGGGACAAGCGCCGGACGCGGCGTGACAATTTCGTGGCCGAACTGGCGGGCAATGTCATAGGCCAGACCGCTCGCGCCCATTTTCGGGATCGACAGCCCGCCCGTCGCCACAACAAGCTGTTTGCCCTGGATCACGCCTCTGGACGTTTGAACGACAAACCCTTCGGCCGCTGCAGCCACAGACCGGATGTCGGTTTCAAGCATCAATGTCCCGCCCGGCTCGCTCAGCCGGTCGAGCAGAAGCGAGATGATCGCGCCCGATTTGCCGTCGCAGAACAATTGCCCCAGCGTCTTTTCGTGCCAGCTGATCGAGGCAGAGGCGAGCAGATCGCAAAAATCGGTCGGCGTGTAGCGCGCCAGCGCCGACTTGGCGAAATGCGGATTGGCGGAGAGGAAATTTTGCGCCGTCGTGTAAATATTGGTGAAATTACAACGCCCGCCGCCAGAGATGCGCACTTTTTCGGCCGGTTTCCTGGCATGATCGATCACACAGACTGACCCGCCCATGCGCCCAATCTCGCCGCCGCAGAACAGGCCCGCTGCCCCCGCACCAAGAATAATCGTGTCAAATGTGTCGGCCATGCCTCAAAATTCCCAAGAAAGTCACAAGCTGGCCCTGTTCGGATCACCGCACTGTAGGTTACTATTACAGCATAAAAATTCGAGAGGGATCACCATGACGCATATCGGCACCTGGTTTAAAACAATCTCTATTGCTGCAGTTCTGGCCATATCGGCATGTGGCGGCGGCGACAAGCCCGGCCCTCAGGAAGAAGCCGAACTCTACCCCGAAGGAGAAATCGTTCCGCGCAATCGGGCAGACCAGCGAGCTGCCGAGCGCCGGGAACGCCAGAGACAGGAAGCCATTGCCGATGCCGAGGCGGAATTTACCTATTTCCGCTACAAGATGGACGTTTCGGGCGATGCGCCGCGCGCCTGTTTTGTCTTTTCAGCACCGCTGGCGCCAGAGCAGGACTATACCGACTTTATCGAGTTCCGGCCTGCTTTCCGGCCCGCGCTCAGCGTTGAAGGCCGCGAGCTCTGTGTTGGCGGCTTGGGCTTTGGCGAAGAGCGCACAGCCATTCTGAAATCGGGCCTACAGGCTGAAGATGGCCGCGCTTTGCAAGCCACCGAGGAAGTGCCGGTGAGTTTCGAGGACCGGCCCGCTTATGTCGGGTTCAAGGGCGCAGGCGTCATCCTGCCGCGGCTCGATGCCGACGGTCTGGCGGTTGAGACGGTCAATGTCGATCAGGTGAAAATCAAAGTGTCGCGGGTCAATGACCGGGCGCTCGCTTTTGAACAGATCACCGCCGGCACCACGCGCGGGCAGGGCGAGTATTCCTATGGTCAATTGGCCAACCGCAATGTCGCCACCGAATTATGGTCCGGGACAATGCCTGTAACGCGGACCCAGAACGCGCCTGTTGTGACCGTGTTCCCGCTGGCGGATGTGGTCGGTGAGTTGAAGGCCGGTGCGTACATTGTCGAGCTTGAAGATGGTCGGGATCTGGCTGACGGGTCCGGTCCGGCCGCGTCTGCCGAACGCTGGATCGTCATGACCGATCTTGCACTCACGGCCTATGCCAGCGACGCCGGCATGGATGTTACCTTGCGGTCCTTGCAGACCGGTCAGCCGGTTAGTGGACGGCAGGTCGAATTGATCGGTTACAACAATGATGTGCTCGCCGAGGCGCAGACCAATGCCGATGGACGGCTTGTCTTTGATGGTCCGCTTCTTGCCGGACAAGGGTCTGCGCGCCCGAAAATGATCATTGCCCATGGCGCTGATGGCGACACGGCCATCCTTGATCTCAGCCGCGCGCCGGTTGATCTGGCCAGCGAAGAGGTTGGCGGACGCTTCGTGCGCGGCGATGTCGATGGCTTTGTCTATGCCGAACGCGGCATCTATCGTCCGGGCGAGACCGTACATCTGACAGGCTTGATGCGCGATCAGGCCGGACACGCGGTAACGGACCGGTCCGGCGCCATCGTGATCCGGCGGCCAAACGGGCTTGAAGCCGAGCGCGTGCGTTTCGAGACCGTCGAGGAGGGCGCCGCAGCGCTCGACTATGCGCTGCCTAAAAGCGCCGCGCGGGGGTTGTGGAATGCCCGACTGGAAATCGACGGGATCGGCGCGGTCGGATCGCTGAACTTCTCCGTCGAGGATTTTGTCCCCCAACGCATTGGCGTCGACCTTGATGGCGACGAGACAACCCCGATCAAAGCAGGTGAAACAAGGCCGCTAGTGGCTGACACAAGGTTCCTTTATGGCGCGCCCGGGGCCGGATTGACCGTCCGCTCCCAAGCGCGGATCGAGCCGGACCCAAGCCCATTTGACGGCTTTGACGGTTTCAGCTTCGGCCCGCATGAAGAAACGTTCGCCCAGCAAGTGCTGGAATTCCCCGACCAGACCAGCGATGGCGATGGCAAAGCCACAATCCGGCTGGATCCTGGCAATAAGGGCCGCCGCTCGGGCCGCCCCTTGCGGATCAATGCCGTGGTCAGCGTGCTGGAGCCCGGTGGCCGTGCGGTCACCGAAAGCGTGCGCATCCCGTATCGTCCCGAGCCGGTCTATCTCGGTATCAAATCGGACAAGACATATAGCGCGCAGAACGAGCCGCGGGTCTTTGAACTGGCCGCCGTCAATCCCGATGGCGATGCGATTGCCGCCGCCCTCGAATGGAAAATCATCCGCATTGATTACCATTATGACTGGTATCGCAGTGATGGCCGCTGGCGCTGGCGCCGGTCGCGGTCTGTCACAACAGCGAACGAAGGTGTCCTGCGCACTCAGGCAGGCGCAACCGGCACCGTCACCGTCGAAGGGCTCGACTATGGCAGCCATGAGCTGATCGTGTCGAGCAATGGCCGCTCGGCGACCAAGGGGTTCTATGTCGGCTGGGGCAGCAGTGCCAATACGGATGGTGTCGAAGCGCCCGACCGCGTGTCCGTGTCAGGCCCCGATGAGCCAGCCCGGCTTGGCCGCGATGTGCAAGTGGCTGTCATGCCGCCCTATGATGGCATTGCCGAGATCACGGTCGCCACAGACCGCGTCCTGTCCGTGCAGACGCGCGACGTGTCCAAAGATGGCACGCGGGTCAGCATCCCCGTCACCGAAGACTGGGGAGAGGGCGCTTATATTATGGTGACGGTCTACTCGCCACGCGATCCGGTGTTTCAGGCCAAGCCGCGCCGCGCGCTCGGTGTGACCCATATTCCCGTCGACATTTCTGATCGCCGGTTCGATGTGACCATCAATGCGCCGGATGTGGTCCGTCCACGTCAGGAACAATTGATCACTGTCGATGTTGAAGGCGGCCCGCGCGAGCGTGTCTATCTGACACTCGCCGCTGTCGATGAAGGCATTTTGCAATTGACCAAATATCAAAGCCCCGACGCCGTCGATCATTTCTTTGGCAAGAAGGCGCTCGGCGTCTCGCTCTATGATGATTATGGCCGTTTGCTCGACCCCAATCAGGGCCTGCCTGCCGAAGTGCGCACAGGCGGTGACCAGCTTGGCGGCGAAGGTCTGTCCGTGGTGCCGACAAAAACCGTCGCACTGTTCTCCGGCATTGTTGACATTGGCCGCTCCGGAAAAGCGAAAATCCCGCTGGAGCTGCCTGACTTTAATGGCGAGCTGCGTTTGATGGCTGTGGTCTGGTCAGACACCGGACTGGGCACCGCCGAGCGTCCAATGACAGTGCGCGACCGCGTGCCGACAGAACTGATCTTGCCGCGCTTTCTGGCGCCGGGCGACGAAGCCTTTGCAACCGCCAGCATCGACAATGTCGAAGGCGAGGCGGGGGCCTATGGCGCCAAGCTGGCAAGCAGCGGACCTGTCGAAGCCTCGTCGACCGAAGTGTCGCGGATTTTGCAACAGGGCCAGCGCGCCGATGAACGCTTGCGGGTAGAAGCCGGCGGCGTCGGCATTAGCGACCTGAAACTCAATGTCGATGGACCTGACGGGTTTGCGATAACCCGCAGCTATCCGATCGAGACACGCTCGGCCTTTTTGCCGGTCTCGCGCGTGTCACGTATCTTGATGGAGCCGGGCCAGACCTATTCTCCGGATGCGGACATGTTTGACGGTTTTGTCGAAGGGTCTGCCAGCATGATGGTCAGCTTTTCGGCGCTACCGGTGGACGCAGGTGCGCTTTATAGCTCGCTCGACCGCTACCCTTATGGCTGTACCGAGCAGACCGTTAGCCGCGCCCTGCCATTACTCTACGCTGAGCAATTGGTCGGTCTTGCCAGCACTGCCGGCGAGACGCCCGAGCCAGGTGATGATGGCGCGCGAACACGTATACAAACCGCCATCAACACATTGCTCAATCGCCAAAGTTCGGACGGAGCGTTCGGCCTCTGGCGCGAAAGCGACCGGCATGCCTCGCCATGGCTCGGCGCCTATACGACCGATTTCCTCTACCGCGCCAAAGCGGCAGGCTATGCGGTCCCAACCGAAGCCCTGGAGCGGGCCTACTCATCGCTGCTGAATGTGGCCCAGGGAGATGCGTGGCGTATCTATGGCTATGACACGGATGTCTGGGAAGGACGCTGGCACACTGACACGCAGGCGCGTTTGATGCTCCGCTCATCGGCCTATGCGCTTTATGTGCTGGCCAAGGCGGGCAAAGCCGACATTTCGCGGCTGCGCTATCTGCATGATCGCAGCCTTGAAACCATCCCCAGCCCATTGGCACGTGCCCACATCGCCGCCGCGCTCGCACATATGGGCGACAGGGCTCGCGCGAAAAGCGCCTTTGCCTCGGCCATTGGCGAATTGGGTTTTGAAAACAGTGGCGACTATTACCAGACCAAACGTCGTGATCTGGCCGGCGTCTTCGCCTTGGCCGCTGAAACGGAATTCAATACAGTTATCTCCGACCTCGTTGAGGAGCTTGGCGACGATCTGCCGGACCCCGCAGAACTAACCACGCAGGAGAAAGCCTTCCTTCTCCTGGCCACGAATGGTCTGGTCGGCGATGAAGCGGGCATTCTCGTCGAGGCCGAAGGACTTGGCCGCGGCGTCGACAATGAGGAAATCTACAGGCTGGCCGAAGGGCAGGTCAGTGACGAAACGCGGTTCACACTTGGCGGCGAGAAGCCGATCTTCCGAACCGTGATCGCGCGCGGGGTGCCGTCTTCGCCGCCGCCGCCCGTCTCGCAAAATCTGTCAATCGGAAAGACGTTCCATGCCCTCGACGGATCACGCATGGACATTGGCCGCGTGCGTCAGGGCGACCAGGTTGCCGTCGTGCTGCGTCTCTCGCCAGAAGAGCGCCGGACCAATCCTCTGATTGTGGCAGATCTTCTGCCCGCAGGCCTTGAAATTGAGACAGTGCTGCGGCCGTCTGATGGACAGGTCATAGATGGCGATAGCGGGGCTTTTGCATGGATTGGCGAGATTGATAATGCCAAGACCGTCCAGGCTCAGGATGATCGTTTCGTGGCCGCCATTGATGTCCGCGAACAGGCCGTGACTTTGGCCTATCTCGTTCGCGCCGTCACGCCGGGTGAATTTACAGTGCCCGGCGCAACAGCAGAAGATATGTACCGTCCAGACGTCACCGCACGGTCAGCCGCTGGCCGTATGGTCATTGCGCCGTCTTCGGGCACCACCGGCGGACGGCCATGATCGCAAACGGGCTATCCTTGCGCCAGTTTCTGCTGGCCGTTCTGGTCGGCCTCGGTCTGCTTGGTGCGCTCAACTGGGCTTTCCCGCCACCGATTGCCAAGGCGGCCGAACGCGCGGCAATGGTGACCGATAGGGCGGGCAAGCCATTGCGGGCGTTCGCCTTGCCCGACGGGCGCTGGCGGTTTCAGGCGCACCTTGACGAGATCGACCCGCTTTTTGTGACCGCCTTGCTCTCGGTCGAAGACAAGCGGTTCTATAGCCATGGCGGGGTGGACTGGCTGGCCATGGGCCGTGCGGCGGTCAGCCTTGTTCAATCCGGACGGATTGTCTCTGGCGGCTCGACCATCACCATGCAAACCGCCCGCTTGCTCGAACCCCGTGAGCGGACCGTGCCCTCGAAACTGATCGAAATGGTGCGCGCCATCCAGCTTGAGGCGCGCCTGTCGAAGACCGAAATTCTCGAACTCTATCTCTCGCTGGCGCCTTATGGCGGAAATCTAGAAGGCGTGCGCGCAGCCAGTCTGGCCTGGTTCGGGCATGAACCGGCCGAGCTGAGCGATGACGAGATTGCACTCTTGATTGCCTTGCCCCAATCGCCCGAAGTCCGGCGGCCCGACCGGCGTCCCGAACAGGCCCGTGCCGGACGCGCCTACATTGCACAAAAGCTCGCCAGCAACGGTCTGATCGACGCCCGCCGTCAAAGCGAGATCAATGCTGCCAGCTTGCCAGAGCGTCAGGTCTTTCCCGCACGGGCATGGCATGGCGCAGCGCGCACTATAACGCGGTCAGGCGGAGGCGACACAAGATCGACGCTTGACGCTGCCTTGCAGGCCGATCTTGAAGCGCTCATCCACACGCGGGCCGAAGCGGCAGGCGACAAGGTGCAGATTGCGGCTATGGTCGTAGACATTCCCACCCGCGCCGTGCGGGCACATATCGGGTCCGCTTCCCGCAGCCGGGCAGGGGGGTGGCTTGATCTGACACAGGCCAAGCGCTCGCCGGGGTCGACGCTCAAGCCTTTCATCTATGCAATGAGCTTTGACGATGGTGTGGCCGCGCCGGGCACATTGATCAGTGATCTGCCAAAACGGTTCGCCGCCTATCAGCCGGAAAATTTCGACCGCAGTTTTCGCGGCGACGTAACCGTAGCCCAGGCGTTGCAGCACTCATTGAATATCCCGGCCGTTCTCGCGCTTGAACGCGTCGGGCCGGAACGGTTCGCTGCGCAATTGCGGGTCGCCGGAACCCGCCCCAGCATTCAGGGTCGCGCTGGCCGTGACGCCGGACTCGCGCTCGCTCTGGGCGGGGCAGGTTTGACCATGCAGGAACTGGCAATCCTCTATGCCGCGCTCGGCGACCAGGGCGTGGCCAAGCCGCTTGTCTGGCAAGAAGATGAACTCGGCGATGCAGCAGCCCGACCCGGACGGCGCTTCCTCAGTGCCGCCAGCGCCGAAGCCATCCTGAAAATTCTGCGCGAAGCGCCAAGCCCTGCTGGCCGAGCACCGGGGCGGCTCACCCGCGACGCCCCACAAATCGCCTTCAAGACCGGCACCTCATACGGCTTCCGCGATGCATGGGCGGCAGGCATTGCGGGAGATCAGGCGATTGTGGTCTGGGTTGGACGGGCAGATGGTGCGCCGCGGCCCGGTCATGTTGGCCGAACAGCTGCCTTGCCTGTCTTGTTCGAGATTGCCGACCGCGCTGCCGCGCGCCTCAATGCGCATGACAGAAATGCCGACAGGTTACAGGCCGAGCCGCATCTCTCCCCAACAGCCTCTCTGGTGAGCTTCGCCCGGGACGGGTCGCCGCCAGAGATATTGTTCCCGCCAAAGGGGGCTGAACTTTGGGCAGGATCAGTGAACGGAGAACCGGCACGCGACTTCGTTCTCGCCGGACGCGGGGCAGGGGATTTGAAATGGTTCATTGACGGTAAGCCGTGCACGGTCGATGCGGCAGGCCTGCCCGTCTGGTCGCCACAGGGGCCGGGGTTTTATACCGTCACCGCTGTTGATGAAGACGGCCGCAGCGCCCGCGTGCAGGTGCGCGTCATCAGCTAGGCGTTGCGGCCCTGCTGCATTGGTGTCACACCCCTTACAAATTTGCGTGAGGGCTGTCATAAAACACTGCCATTTTCGCAAGACTATGCCATATAGATAAGACGCTCCCACATTTGCCGAGAAAGCCCTTCGACCTATGAATACTTCTGGAACCAATCTGGCTATGTTTCTGATTGCAAGCCTTGCGGCGATTGCCACTTTTTTCTTCACCGCAGAGGCGGATGATAATGGCAGTGCTCTGGATCCGGTCGAATATTCGGGCGAGACGGCGGAGGCGGTTTTCGCCGGAGGGTGTTTCTGGTGCATCGAAGCTGACTTTGACAAAGTTGCCGGCGTGATCGAGACGGAGTCCGGTTACACAGGCGGCGCGCTCGAAAACCCGAGCTATAAGGTCGTCTCCTACACCGAGACCGGCCACTTCGAAGCGCTTCGGGTGGTTTATGATCCGCAAACGGTGACCTATTCCGAACTGGTTGAATATTTCTGGCGGCATATCGACCCGACCGATGGCGGCGGCCAGTTTTGTGATCGTGGCACAAGCTATCTGACAGCTATTTTCCCGGCCGATGACACGCAGGCCGAGATTGCCGAAGCGTCGCGGCAGACGCTAGAGGCGTCCAATGTGCTCGGCAATGAGATCAAGACCGTGATCAAACCACTGACCGTGTTCTGGCCTGCCGAGGATTATCATCAGGATTATTACCAGAAGAACCCAATCCACTATGCACGCTATCGCCGCGGCTGCGGTCGGGATGCGCGGGTCAGGGATGTATGGGCAGGCGAGACCAAGGCTGAACCTGTCGACACTGGCTTTGGGTCCTAAGGGTCAACAAGCCTCCACGGCATTCTGATCGCTGGCAAATCGGGCGTCCCAATCGGCGGTTCGGCTAAGCGGCTGATACTCATATCCCAGATAAAGGTGGAACTGGCGCTGACTTTGCCCGCCGAGCGGAATGGCGAGCGGGTCCAATGCCACAATGCGTCCGAAGTCCGCACAGATATGCGGGCGGAACCGTTTGCGCACACTGGCGATCAGAACCGGCCCGGCGGCGTCCTCCGGCAGAGGATGCAAATCGGCGTAGCTTTTCGCTGTTCTATAGCGCTGCCAAGTATAGACCGGCATCGTCAACACGCCCTGCCCATAAAAATCCAGCCCGTGCCAGTTTTCCCGCTCATCAACCATGATCGCCCGCGCGCCGTGCTGGTCGGCAATGTCTGAGAGGGACCGGACCGTCTCGACCCAGCCGCGCGTGCGCTTGAACGCATTGGCCAGCCCAGCCGTCTCGGACCAGTGCACCGGACCGGCCGCCAGCGCGGTAAAAGCAAGTGCGGCCATGACATGTATGACCAGCCCGCTCCAGAGCAGGCCGCGAACCCGCCACGCGCTCACAGCCCCGAACCCGATCAGCACCAGGCCGAGCACGCTGCCAAGACCGGCCCGTGCGAGAAAACTCAGATCCGGCACAAAGGCGGCGGCGACCAGCAGCAGACCGCCCCCGACATACCAGACCGGTCGCGCCAGCACATGTTCGGACACCATCCAGCGGGCCACGAGAAGGCTTCCGGCAATATAGGCCGTTGCCGCCCAGTTCGCATGCGCCCGCGAGGTCACCGCCTGAGCGAGAATGACCAGCAGGGCAGGGAGAGCAAAACAGATAAGCCAGCGTCCGGCCGCATCTTCGGCTTGGGCCTTACCGCGCAAGGTCACGAAGATACCGGTGACCAGCGCCATAAAACTGACCGGACCAAAAACCCCCATCTGATCGACCAGAAATTTGATCGCATGATCTGGATGAAACAGATCATCTTCCCAATTGGCATTGTCAGCTGTGTGCGAAAGCGTCTGCAGGTCATGGCTGATATTCCAGCTAATGTGAGGGGCAAGCAGGACCAGCGCGCCCAGCAGGGTCAGCAGGAGGTTACGCTTGGAAAAGGCCTGCCGGGTCGGTGCATCGATTATGACCGTCAATGCCAGCCCGAGCACAAAATAGATCATGGCATATTTCGCCAGAAACCCCGCCCCGATCGCAAGGCCCAGCGCCAGCGCCATTTGCCATGAGCTGCGGCCTGACCGCATGTGCCATAGCAAAAGCAGGCCGAGCGTCCATGGCACAAACAAAACACTGTCCGTTGTCATCAGACCCGACGAAAAGGTCACGCCCGGCATCAGGGCATAGATCAGCACAGCATAAAACCCCGTGCGGGCGTCCTGCATTGTTCGCCCGATGGCAAACACAAGCCCCCCCACCAGAGTGTGCAGAAAAGGAGCGGGCAGACGGACCGCCCATGCTGTGTCTCCAAAAACCTGCGTGACGCTGCCAATCACCCATGCAATCAGCGGCGGCTTGGAATAATAGCCCCAGTCAAAACTCTGCCCCCAGCGCCAGTATTGCGCTTCGTCCGGCCCCAGATCGAGCGGCGACACAATCACCGCGATCGTCCGCCAGACCAGCAAACCGAGCAGGACAAGCAAGGCGCGTCTGGTGTAGGCAGCCCGCTCGATGTCAGGGGAGGGTAAGATCGTATCGGTCAACACTAGAGTCCTGTCGGCTGGGCCTGCATGATGATTTGATGGCCTAGCAGAACAATCGCGCAGCATCTATCGGGAACTGCTATGTGCAGCAACGGCAACAGTTTGCCCGCAATTAAAAAGTTCTTGGTAAACCGGTTTGAGTGTGCTATATAGTTACCAAGCGTAGCGTATAGTTGCGTATGTAGAGTGTAAGGGCGGCCTGTTTGGCTGCCCTTTTCTCGTTTCAGGGCACATCTTTCTAAACAGGCTGATCGGGCGCAGTCATGGCCAATAAAGTCCGGTTACGCGCTTTGTGCGGCAAAACCTTCGATTTTCGCCCCTGTGCCACACAAATTGGGGGGAGCAAGGTGCAACCCTGATGACGTTCGCCGCCTGTGACAAAGCTGCCTTGCACTCTGCGCTCACAATGGCTTGGAAACGCGCTGCCCCCGCCAAGTTGCATGACCGTTTGGAACAGATCGAAAAAAGTTGACGCAAGTGTCACTGTTTGCGAACATCCCGACATCATGAGCAAGCTGATCGAATTGATATTCAAATACGGCGCTTTCATATTTGGCCTCGGCTTTATGGCGCCGCTGATAACCCAGATCATTGTCCGGTCCGGCCTTGCTCTACCGATGGGGCTTAGCCCGCTTCTGGTTGGACTGGTGCTTGGCGGCGGCTTGGGACTGTTCGCGCAAATTCGCGGGAGCTGGATATGGGCGAAGTAGGCGCCATGGAAGTAGCCCCCATGTCCGAGGCGGACCTGCTAAAAGCCGAGCGCGAAGTGGCCGCACGTCATATGGGCATGGTGCCTTGGGGTTCTGTGTTCTGGTGTTTTGCAAATCTGGCTTGCTGGCTGGCGCTCTGGCCGCTGGTGCTGCTGGGCGAGCTCCCGCTCTGGCTTGGCTTTATCATCTCCACAGCCAATGTCGCTTTGTGCTATTTGCCGAGCCACGAAGCCCAGCATGACATCATCGCCAAGCCGGGCCAGCCTCTGCGTTGGCTCAATGAGCTGGTTGGGCATGTCTCCACGATCCCGCTGGGCTTGACCTATGGCGTGGCCAAACTCACCCATATGGAACACCACAAGCACGCCAATCATCCAGAGCTTGATCCGGACCATAGCACACATGCGCCGCATGCTTTGGGAGCCATCTGGAAAAGCCTTGTGAACCGGCAGCCGGGCGCAACCGGCGGCTTTAGCAATTATGGCGAAACCCTACAGCGCATCGGGACGCCGCAAGCGGAACGTGCCCTGATGATCGGCGTTTTGTATCAACTGTTCTTCTATGTCTTTCTGATGGCGATGGCGTGGCGCGGCTATGCG
>CAZXXY010000073.1:0-12338 GCA_964644755.1 uncultured Hyphomonas sp.
TCGTCGCAGGTTGGCTGCACGCTCAATTGCACATTCTGCCATACCGGCACGCAGCGACTTGTCCGCAATCTCACCGCACAGGAAATTGTCGCGCAAGTGTTGATCGCCCGCGACGGGCTTGGCGAATGGCCCGCCGACACGGAAGATCGCCGCCTGTCGAACATTGTCTTCATGGGCATGGGTGAGCCGCTCTATAATCTCGACAATGTTGCCGAGGCGATTGATACGCTGTCCGATGGCGAAGGCATGGCAATCGGCCGCCGCCGCGTGACCGTCTCGACTGCCGGGGTTGCCCCGAAAATCCCTGAACTGGGAGAGCGCACAAACGCCATGCTGGCAATTTCGTTACATGCGGTGCGTGACGATTTGCGTGACGAGATTGTCCCGATCAACAAGAAATATGACCTGCAGACCCTGTTCGAGGCGATCAAAGCCTATCCGGGACTATCGAATGCGCGGCGCGTGACGTTTGAATATGTCATGCTCAAGGGCATTAATGACAGCCTCGCCGAAGCGCGTGATCTGGTAAAACTCCTGTCGCGCATTCCAGCCAAGGTCAATTTGATCCCGTTCAATCCATGGCCCGGTGCGATTTACGAATGTTCGGACTGGGAGACGATTGAAGCCTTTGCCGATGTGCTCAACCGCGCCGGATACTCGTCGCCGATACGCACGCCGCGCGGACGGGACATTTTCGCAGCCTGTGGTCAGCTACGGTCTGAAAGCGTGAAGAAGTCTGCCGCCGAGAAACGACGCGAAGCGGACGCGGCAAGCAGCGCCTGACCCCTCCGAAAACTCTCCCCTTAAGACACCAATCGAGCCTTCATTCGCCGCAGGGTTGAGACTGCTATCTCATGCCCGATCTGCCTGATTATATACAGGATACGTGAATTCAAGGTCTCAGAATGAAACCGCTCCACCCTGTCGCACTGCTCTTGGCAATGGCCACCCTTTTTGTCCTGCAAGGGTCGCTCGAAACACAATCCGAGAGGTCCGCAAATGCGATGGCGCGGTCGGACAAGCTTAGCCGGACACTGCCACCTCCTCTGGAAACCCCGGTCAAAGCCTGCATCAATCTCGGCGGCGCTCTGGAAGCGCCGGTTGAAGGACAATGGGGCTATGAAGTTCGCAATCAGGATTTGACCCGCATCGCCCGCGCCGGGTTCGATACGGTCCGTCTGCCCGTCGCTTGGTCCGAACACACAGACACTGATGCGCCCTACACGATCTCGGCGGAGTTTCTGGCGCGCACGGATGACATTATCAAGGCAGCCCTGGAACAAGAACTCAACATCATTCTGAATGTGCATCATTATTACAAGCTGATGCACAATCCGGATGAGCATGAAGACCGGCTCGATGCGATCTGGACGCAATTGTCCGCCCATTATGAAGGGTGGCCCGAGAACTTGATGTTCGAATTTCTCAACGAACCCCATCGCCGCATGACGTCTGATC
This sequence comes from uncultured Hyphomonas sp., assembly GCA_964644755.1. GTDB lineage: Bacteria > Pseudomonadota > Alphaproteobacteria > Caulobacterales > Hyphomonadaceae > CALLCD01. Next base: position 1,459 of record CAZXXY010000073.1, read on the forward strand.
GCGTCGATGCCATGAACAATCGCCTGTTGGAAATTATCCGGCCTCGGCACCCAAAACGTCATGTGGTTTTGAGTGGCGGGCGTTGGGGCAGTCTGGAAGGCATGATGGAAAGTAACCCACCGGACGATCCGTATGTCATCACAAGTTTCCACTATTACAATCCGCACAAATTTACCCATCAAGGCGCAAGCTTCGATCCGAAAGCTGGTCCTATGGGTCAAGTCTGGGGATCCGAACAGGAACGCATTGAGCTCGAAAGCGTGATGGCCGCAGCAGCGCACTTCAGATTGCGCACCGGCACGCCGGTCTTCCTTGGGGAATTCGGCGTATATGCCGACGTTCCCGAGCAGCAACGGGCCGAATGGACACGCGAGGTTCGCCTCGCCGCTGAAGCGCAGCAGATTGGCTGGTGCTATTTCGATTGGGCGACAACTTTCCGCATCTATGATCTCGACCGCGAGCGCTGGGTCGGACCGATCCGGCAAGCTTTGCTGCCCTGAGACAGGCAGGCCGCCAAGCTGGCCATCACCACAATTCTCCACACCTGCCATTGACTTCCCCGACGCCCGCGCATGACTCTTGATGTACACACACTCAAGAGGGCTCGATCAATGACGGATTTAAGCGGGAAAATAGCGATGATAACCGGCGCGGCGAGCGGCATTGGCCTCGCCTCGGTTGAAGCCTTCATCGAGAAAGGGGCAAATGTCATCGCGGCAGATATGCAGGAAGACGCTGGCAAGGGGCTCGAAACGCGCTTCGGGTCCGATCGGCTCCGCTTCTTCACCTGTGATGTCACGCGCGACGCGGATCTTCAAAATGCCTTGAGCAAAGGGGCCGAGGCCTTTGGCGGCCTGCATATCCTGTTCAACAATGCTGGCAGTGGCGGCACGCAAACCGGTGTCGAGGATCTCGATCTTGAGGGCTATGACCAGACCATGAACTTGCTGCTGCGGTCGGTCTTTGCTGCGACGAAATTCGCCATTCCCTATTTGAAAGACAGTGGCGGCGGCTCGGTCATCAACACGTCTTCCATCTCGGCAGTGTGCGCAGGGTATGCGCCGATCACCTATTCGGTGGCCAAGAAAGGTGTCGCGCATTTTTCCAAACTCGCTGCGGCGGAACTGGCCAAGCACAATATCCGCGTGAACGCCATTCTGCCCGGCTTTATCGCCACCTCCATTTTTGGCAGCTCGCTCGGCTTGCCCAAAGAAACCGCCCTGCAAATGTCCGAAATGATCGCGCAGACCGGCGGTAATATGCAGCCGGCCGGACGGGTTGGCAAAGGCGCAGACATCGCGGAAATGGCCGCGTTTCTAGCCTCCGATGCGGCAGGCTTCATCACCGGTGCGGAATTTCTTGTTGATGGCGGCATGACGGTCGGCCCGACACATTCATGGGATCCGACAGACGGTGGCCCACTGCTTAAAGCGCTCGGGCTTACAGTCGAGGAGGCCGAAGCGATGCGCGACGCCATGATTGCCAGCCAGACATGACCCGTTCGGGCGGGCTGTCCGTCCTCCGGCAATCGGGGAACCTGCAAGGGGCGACATGGCTGATCATTTCCGGCGCCTTGTTCACCATCTTCATTGTGCTGGCCAAGCAATTATCGTCGGAACAGGACCCGCTTGTGCTCGCTTTCTGGCGGTCTTTCGTTGGTCTCCTTGTCACACTGCCCATTGTGTTTACGCGCGGGTTCAGCGTGCTGAGGGTGACGCGGCCCCGGCTTGTCCTGTTGCGCAGCCTGTTCGGGACGGCCGCTTTTATCTGCTCTATGTTGGCAATCTCTGACGCCTATAAGCTGCCGCTCTCCCAGTTCAATGCCTTATCGTTCTCGCGGGCGCTGTTTCTTACCGTGCTGGCGGCGTTTCTGCTCAGGGAACAGGTCGGGCGCTGGCGTTGGGGCGCCGTGGTGATCGGCTTTGTCGGCATTCTGGTTATGGTCTTGCCCTTTGGCGGCAGCGACGCGGCAGGCCCAGAGGCAAGCGGGGGGCTCAATCCGGGTGTGATACTCGCCCTGCTCGCCGCGCTGGGCTTTGCCGGTGCGATCATTATCGTCAAATCACTCAGCGCGACCCATTCGACAATGACCCTGCTGATCTGGGCGAATTTCCTATCATCGGTCTTGTTGGCGCCATTCCTGTTCACGCGGTTCTCGGTTCCGGTGGGGGATGAGTGGTTCTATCTGATTGCCATGTCGCTGGCCGGTGTCTTGGGACAATATTGCTATATCAACGCCATGCGGGTGAGCGACGCGTCGTTTCTGGCGCCGATCGACTATTTGCGGCTGCCTATGGCGGCGGCGGCGGATTGGCTGATCTTCAAAGCCCTGCCAACAAGCAATGTCTGGTATGGCACCGCGATCATTGTCGGCGCCACTCTGGTCATTGCCATGCGTGAATATCGCCAGAAACAAAAAACCGCCGACCCGAACTCCGGACCGGCGGCAATTGCAAAATCGCCTTCAGGCAAAACAAGCGATCCACCCGAACCGCCTTGAAGGACTGTCGCGGCAGCTAGCGGCGCCCCCCGCCAGAACGTCCCGCTCTGCGGCCAGAGCTGCGCCCGCGTGACCGCGCGCCAAAACGTGCACGGGAGAACCGGCCACTGCGTCCAAAATCGGACCGGCCAGAACCGGCAAAACCGGATCCGGATCCGAAGCCGAGGGCGACATCTGACACGCCGGTGCCAACGCCGCCGCTCATCGACAGGACAAGGCTGTCATCAAGCTTGAGGCCTTGCGGCGGGCTTGTGACCTCGCGCGAGATAATCTGCGGCTGAACCGGTGCGGGTGCATGATTGCAGCAATTGACCGGCTGCGGTGTGCGCGCAGGCTGCAAAGGGGTCGGGGCAATCACAACTGGCGGCTTGATCGCCGCTTTGCCGTCTGCATGGGCAGGCGCTGCGACGGCAAAACCGCTGAGCGCGAGTCCGAGAAAAGCAATATACTTCATATGTCTTCCTAGCTTCTATAGAGCAGCAAAGCCGAACGAGACGTCGCCGGTTCCGCAATATTGAGAGCCATTCAGCCCGAAACATCCCTCGTCAGCAAGCACAGACACCCTTGGCGCGAAGCGGCAGGGTTAACTGCAAGCGGCGCGCGCATCTGCCCCTGAAAACTGTGCCATTCTGGGAAAATATCCAACAAAACAGAGGCTTGCTCTAAAAATCATAAGCAATGCCCTTGCGTTCCCAATCACCGAAACGTGTTGGTTCCGCGCCTTTTGGGCCGCCTCTTTCAGGATCAAGCGCCATTTCTTCTTCGCGTGCCGCCCGCCGCTCGGCCGCTTCGGCGAGCGCCCGTTTGGCTTCAGGTGAGAGCGGCCGTGTCTGCTCGCCGGATTTTCCGAATGTTGATGTCATTTTACGTCGCAGACTCCCAAGACAGATTAACACTTCCTATATCTTATATCGACACACTCGGATATCCCCCCGATAGGATGAAAGCCATGATCAGTACATTGCGAACCTATACTTTACTGGCGGTTATGACGGCGCTGTTTGTGGGCGTTGGTTTTATCGTCGGTGGCGAGCTTGGCATGCTGATCGCTTTTGGTGTCGCTATCGTGATGAATGGCGTCTCTTACTGGAACTCCGACAAGATTGTTTTGCGCATGAACAATGCGCGCGCGGTGGATGCCTCGGCGGGCTCCCAGATTGAACGCGCCTTTGCCAGCGATGTCGCCCTTCTGGCCGCGCGCGCCAATATGCCCGAACCAAAAGTCTACATTATCGACACGCCGCAGCCCAACGCCTTTGCCACTGGCCGCAATCCTGACAATGCCGCCGTTGCTGCGACCACAGGACTGCTCGCAACGCTGAACCGGCAGGAGGTTGCCGGCGTCATGGCGCATGAGCTGGCGCATGTCCGCAATCGCGACACATTAACCATGACCATCACCGCCACATTTGCAGGCGCGATCACAATGCTCGCCAATGTGGCCATGTTTTTTGGCAATAGAGAACGCGGCGGCATGATTGCCTCGCTCTTGATCATGCTGGTCGCGCCGATGGCGGCTGGTCTGGTCCAAATGGCGATCAGCCGCTCACGCGAATACGAGGCTGACCGCATCGGCGCCGAGATTTGCGGCAATCCGTTATGGCTTGCCTCTGCACTCGAAAAGATAGAACGTGGCGCGCGCACCAATCTGAACCGGCAAGCCGAGCGAAATCCGGGGCTGGCGCACATGTATATTATCCACCCACTCGCCGGAAAAGGCACTGACAATATGTTCTCGACCCACCCTGTGACCGCAAACCGGATTGCCGCTTTGCACAAACTGGCTTCCGAAATGGAAATGCCCGTGCCGCGCGAAGAACGCCGCTCCGCGTCCAGGCCTTGGGGATGATCGGGTTCGATAACGGCCAGACCGGCCCCCGCGCGACAGTCCATAGCAACCCGTCGATTTCTGCATGAGCGGCGCCAGATCACGGCTCGCCGCAGCGGAAGTGCTTATGTGTGTGCTCGAAGAACGCCGCACGCTTGATGAAGCCATGGTGCTGACCAGATCCTATTCGCTCCTCACAGGCCCTGATCGGGGGTTTGCCCGCGCAATGGCCAGCACGGCTTTGCGTCAATTGGGACGAATTGATGCCGGATTGGCCCCTTTTCTCTCGCGTCCGCTGGAAACCGCGACGCCCCCCTCACGGGCGCTTCTGCAAGTGGGCGGGGCTCAGATATGGTTAATGGATACGGCTGCACATGCAGCTGTTGGCGAGACGGTGGCGGCTGCAAAACTCTGGCCCCGCGCCCGTAAAGCCGCCGGATTCCTCAATGCTGTTTTGCGCAAAGCAGCCGAAAATCGCGAAGCTTTCGACGCCAGTCCTGCGCTGGAGACGTGGCCCGATTGGCTGGGTCACACCATGACCGAAGGCCTCGGACCGCAAACTGCGACCGCTTTGGCCACCCACCAACAGTCCGAGCCAAGCCTGCAATTGTCGGCAAAATCGGACCCTGCCGCGCTGGCAGCTAAGATGGCAGACGCTGGCACCGAAACCACGCTTCTGGCCAATGGCACGCTACAATTGCCGACAGGCCAGATTGAAACCCTGCCGCTGTTTGAAACCGGCGACTGGTGGGTTCAGGATGCCGGCGCCAGTCTTCCCGCCAAGCTCATCAAGGCGCAGCCAGACCAGCATATTGTCGATCTTTGTGCTGCGCCGGGCGGTAAAACCATGCAATTGGCAGCGACCGGCGCGCGGGTCTCGGCGATTGATCGCTCGTCAAAGCGCCTGGAACGCCTGTCGGAGAACCTTAAACGCACCAATTTGGCGGAAAATACCCATGTTTTGGCCGCGCTGGGCGAGGAATGGACCCCCAAAGCCCCCGTCGATGCCGTTCTGGTGGATGCCCCCTGCTCGGCTTTGGGGACGCTGCGCCGACACCCGGAAGGCGCATGGATCAAACACCCTGATGATGTCGCCCGTTATCCGGCGATTCAGGCCCGTCTGCTCGAAGCTGCCTTAACCATGACAAAGCCCGACGGCATTGTGGTTTACTGCGTCTGTAGTCCGCTGCCGATCGAAGGATTGGACATTGTCGAGGCCGCCATTGAGCGCGGCGCCTGCGTGCGTGAGCCAATCATGGCGGCAGATGTGCCCGGGTTTTCCGACCGGCTCACCGCACGGGGCGACCTGTTAACCCTGCCGGGCGGAGAGATTGAGAGTGATGTCTTCTATATTGCCCGCCTGAAACGGCGCGAATAACGCAAAAGTAACGAGAAAACAATGTATCGTGAACCTCACATGGAGTTCACTTGGCGTTCAGCGTAGATTTGATAAATTAGCGTCATCTTGTAGAAAAAGGCGGAGTCATATGACCCAAATCAGCCCGAAAACGACCGCGAGAACGCGGTTTCGCTTGAAATTTGCTGCACCTGTCTTCTGCGCACTGGCAATGGCCGTGTCCGGATGCGCGTCGCAACAGCTGGGGCCGAACACGGTCTCGCGGCAGGATATCGGCAGCTCCAACGCTATTTTTGAAGGCACAATCGTTGCCGTCACCCCAATTACCGTGCGCGGCAGCAATACCGGAACGGGCGCGACCATCGGGGCGCTTGGCGGCGGATTGGCCGGCTCCCAAGTCGGCGGACGCAACTCGACACAGGCGCTCGGCGCTCTGGGCGGTGCGGTGGCTGGCGGCCTGGTTGGCGCAGCGGTCGAGAATGCCAGCACACGCTCCAGCGGTTTTTCCTATCTCGTTCGCGGGGCGAATGGCGTCGTTGAGGAATTCCCGCAGCTCGGAGATGGGACCGGCATTGCCGTAGGCACCAAAGTCTTTGTCGTTGACCGGCCAAGCGGCTTTGTCCTGATCCCGGAAGGCTAACCCCTCCCCCGAAAATGCTTCTGATTGATGCCCGTTCGCGCCTTGCGCGAGCGGGCATTTGGTTTTACCCCATGCTTTATGACTGATGTTTTGATTTCCCCGTCCATCTTATCCGCCGATTTTGCGTGCTTAGGTGAAGAAATTGCCGCGATCGATCAGGCCGGAGCCGATATGATCCATATCGATGTCATGGACGGGCATTATGTTCCCAACCTGACCTTTGGTGCGCCGATTCTGAAGAAGCTGCGGCCGCACTCGAAAAAGACGTTTGATGTCCATTTGATGATTTCGAACCCGGCCGATTATGTGCGCGCCTTTGCCGATGCAGGCGCTGATATTCTGACCGTCCACCCGGAGGCAGACCCGCACGTGCACCGGACATTACAGGCGATCCGGGCCGCTGGCATGAAGCCGGGGGTGGCGCTTAATCCTTCCACATCGGCTGATTGTGTCGATTTCCTCCTCGACGAGCTGGATATGATCCTCGTTATGTCGGTCAATCCGGGTTTTGGAGGTCAGAGTTTCATTCCCAATCAATTGGAGAAAATCCGGCAATTGCGGGCGAAAATCGACGCCAGCGGCCGCGATATTATCCTCGAAGTTGACGGAGGGGTAACACCGGACAACGCCCCCGCTGTCATTGCCGCCGGCGCCAGTTCGATTGTTGCAGGTTCGGCTGTTTTCAAGGGCGGTCCAAACGTATATGCTGCCAACATCAAGGCATTGCGCGGAAACCGCATGATTTAGTCGGTGCCATAGGAGTGGCAATGAAAGCCCCGGACGTAGAGTTGGTTTTGGACACAGATCAGGAAGAAGATGCCATTCTATGGCGGCGCTTCGCCGGCATCGCGGGTGATCCAATCAGAGGCAAAGCCGCCAAGGCTGGCGCTGGAAAAGCGCGCCCGACGGCGGCCAGTGGCCAGACCCTGCGCTTCATACCATTCCTGCATCCGGTCGTGCCTCACAATGCTGAACGTGCCGAAGTCCTGATGACTGGCGGGTGGCGGATCGGGCACGAACGCCTGCAAGTTGACATCAAAACACCGCCTTGGGCCATCCCGTCTCCGTCCCGTCACTATAGTGACCGCTTGCATCGGTTCGAATGGTTAAGCGCCCTGTTTGGCCACGGGCCTGAAGCCGCAGATCTGGCCCGCTTCCTCGTCGATGACTGGATTGAGCGTTATGGCGGGTTTCACAGTTTTTTCTGGCGACTGTCGCCTCTGGTCGTAAGGGTCTGGGAATGGATGCTGGCCGGTCCGGGGCTGTTCGAGACAGGAACGGCCGACCAATGCCAACTAAGATTGATGACCCTGGCAAGGCAGATCGATTCAATCGATGAATGTCTTGAAACCTGCACCGATCCAGCGACGCGGTGGCGCGCATCCTGTGTCCTCGTCGCCAGCGCCCTTTGCCTGAAAGATGGACGCGGGGTGGAAGGCGCCCTCGCCCAGCTGGAAACCGAGTGTATTGCCCAGATTCTGCCCGATGGCGGGCATGTCTCGCGCTCGCCTGAAATGCTGATGGGCGCGCTTGCAGACCTGATCACTTTACGCGATGCGATCGCACGTGCTGACCGGCCTGTTCCGGACTTCCTGACGAAATGGATTCCGCGCATGGGGGCGATGCTCAATTTCTTCCGCCTTGGCGATGGCGGACTTTGTCCCTTCAACGCAGGCAGCGAGACACGCCCCGAAGCCGTCAGCGCTATTCTCGATGCCCTTGACGACACGCCGCGCAAATTCAGTTTTGCGATGAAATCCGGTTTCCAGAAGCTCAGCAAGAAACAACTTTGCCTCGTTCTCGATGCCGGGGCTGCGCCGCCCTCCCTGTTCGCAGGTCAGGCACATTCGGGGGCCCTTGGATTTGAACTCTCTGACGGTCCGGCCCGAATCGTAACGTCTTGCGGGTTTTCACCAGAGGTCAATCTTGACTGGCAGGCCGCAGTCCGGCGCACGGGCGCCCATTCGACCCTGAGCCTTGCGGGCCGCGATGCCAGCAAATTTTCAACCTTCGAGCCAACACGCTTGCTGACCCCTGAAGGTCCCGATGGCATTTCAGCCAAACGTCTCGAAGAGGCCGATGAAATCTGGCTCGATGCGCAACATGCGGGATGGAAGGACCGTTACGGCCTGATACACCGCAGGCGTCTTTTCATGTCGGGCAGCGGTGAACAACTCACCGGAGAAGACTCGATTGTCCGCCCGATCTCGCAGGCGCCCGATGATGAGGGGAAATTTGTCAGCTTCGATATCCGGTTCCACCTGCATCCGGGAATCAGAGCAACAACCAAAAGCGACGCGATCGAACTTGTGTGCGAGACGGGAGAAGTCTGGCGTTTCCGGACGACCCATCCGGGGACCCGCCTCGAGCTTTCACGTTATCTTGGTCGCGGTCTGGTCGAGCCAACCGTTCAAATTGTCATGAGTGGTCGGGCTGACCCGAATGGCGATGGCGCCTTGCCGCCAAATTGTATTCGCTGGGGCTTCAGAAAACATAAGGGTGCATTATGAAGCCCATCCATGAGGCCCGCCGTGCCATCGGCTTGACATTCGGATTCGATGTTATCGTCTCCCTGATTGCAATGGTCACGGCTATCGAAGCCCGCTGGCGGCTGTTTGGCGAATTCGACTCGCGGCCCTTCCCCGATCATATCCCGCTCACCGCAGGTTTGATTTTCGCGCTCTCTGCAATGACCGCCTTTTTGCTCTTGCAGGTTCATCGCCAAGTCTGGCGGCATGTGGGATGGCCCGATGCGCTCAAAATCATACAGGCTGTTGGCTTTACCGCATTGATCTTTTTACCGATCATGTTCTTGTGGAACCGGCTTGACGGGTTTCCACGCGCGAGCCTGATTATTGCCTTGCCGCTCTGGTTGACCTTGCTTTTTGCTGGCCGGATGCTGGCGCTGCTCAAATCAACCCACCGCCCTCTCCAGCTCTTCTTCACCCGCCGCAAAGATGCGCCCCGCGCTATTCTTGTTGGTGATCAAGATGCGATCGCCGATGCCCTACGCCAGATGGAGCGCGCGCCCGAAGGGTCTCCCCTGCAGGTGCTGGGGCTGATCGAGACAAATAATGAGGCGCCTGGCCGCGTTCTGCGCGGGGTGGCAATTCTCGGCGGACTGGCCGATCTCGGTGACAGGCTCGACCTTCTTCGGGCGCGCTATGAAACCTATCCGTGGGTGGCCGCCGTCGGTGATGCACGCTCACGGGCAAACATGGAGACGATCCTTGCGGCCACCTCGGAGCGCGGCAGCAAAGTCATGTCTATTGCGACCGGCAATGAAGGAGCCTTGCTCGAAAAAGTCCGGCCAGCCGACCTGCTCGGGCGTCGCGAACGGCAAGTCGTCACCGAACCGATTGAAGCGCTTATTGGCGGCGCGAGAGTCTTCATCACTGGCGCGGGGGGCACAATTGGCAGCGAGCTTGTGCGCCAGTGCGCCCTCTTGGCACCGAGCCAGATCACTATTTTCGATAGCTCGGAATATAATCTTTATGAGGCGGACTATTTCCTGCGCTCGCAATTTCCGGACATGGATGTGGTTTCGGTCCTCGGGGATGTCCGGGATACCGGACGGCTGGCAAAAGTGATGGCAAAGGCCAAGCCGGATGTCGTCATCCATGCCGCCGCCCTCAAACATGTGCCGCTCATGGAAGCCAATCCCTGCGAAGCGATTCTGACCAATGTCGGCGGCACAGCGAACACCGCACGCGCGGCCGTTGATTGCGGGGCGAAACGTTTCGTCCTGATTTCGACCGACAAAGCCGTCGCGCCGAAAAATGTCATGGGTGCCACCAAGCGTGCGAGCGAAATGGTTGTGAAAGACATCGCCGCAGGTAGCCAGATGGCTGTCTCGATTGTCCGCTTTGGCAATGTGCTTGGCTCGTCCGGCTCGGTTGTGCCGCGCTTTGAACAGCAGATCGAAGCGGGCGGACCGGTGACGGTGACCCACGAAGAGGCAACGCGCTTTTTTATGACGGTGGAAGAAGCGGTGTATCTTGTCCTGCATGCATCTGCGAGCCAGAGCGCATCGGGGCAGGCCAATCTCTATGTCCTCGATATGGGCAAACCGGTCAGAATCCAGACGCTGGCCGAGAGCATGATCCGCATGAAAGGTCTGGTGCCCGAGGTGGATATCGACATTGCCTACCCCGGTCTCAGACCAGGCGATAAAATGTCCGAAACGCTCACTTACGATCATGAAAGTCTCAGCGAGACGCAGATCGACGGCGTTTACGAAGTCAGCTCGCAAGCTCCCGCCCGTGCGAGCGCCGAATTGACGATTGAGAGCCTCCTTAAAATGGCGGAGGCGCGTGACGAAACCAGTGCTCTGGCTCTGCTGAACCATCTTGTCGGGGCACCAGACATCGAACCCAAAGTCGCGTCAGGTACAGTATAAAGACCCCTATCGGTTGACCCGCTGGCTTTGCGTGTTAGGACGCTCGAATACATCCTCTAGCGGAGTCTTTTCCTATGTCGTCAGCCCCTGTTCGCGTTACCCGCGCGCTGATTTCCGTTTCCGACAAATCTGGTCTTGTAGACCGTGCCAAACGGC
>CAZXXY010000074.1:0-12020 GCA_964644755.1 uncultured Hyphomonas sp.
AACTCGTCGAGGTGATCGTACCAATGCGCGGAATCGCGGTCGAATTTGCGGTCGATGCCAAATTATAAGTGCAGACAGGCACCGCGTTCGCATAGCTATTCTCAAGCATAACCGTCTGCGGCGCAAACCCCACGCCGGTGACAAGCTTCACCTCGGCCTCAGACGACAAAACCTGCGCCTGAGCCTGCAAAGCCGTCAATTGCGCCGCAAGCAGAAGGCTTAGCAACCAGCTTATGTGGTTATTTTCAAGCATGCGTTGAATTTAAAACGCAGAATAAAACATTTTGTTAATCGCTGCTCTTAATTCAATTCCCTTCCACGGGCCTAAAAACCGCCTGATTGCTTTGGCTGCGCGCTTTTTCCTTGCGTTTTAGCCCAGTCCTTTGTTTAGTCCGGTTGAATCCAGATAAGGAGATGAAAAATGGATCTTGCAGAACTCACATCGAAAGCCGCAGCGGCTGTTGCTGGCGGCAGCGCTTTCGCGAAAAAAGTAAAATTCGACTTTGGTGACGAAGGCAAACTTCTGATCGACGGCCCGGGCGGCACAGCCAGCAATGATGATGGCGACGCAGACGCGACCATCAAAGTGACGTGGGACGATTTCAAGAAACTCCAGGCTGGTGAGCTTGATGGCACAATGGCCTTCATGCAAGGCAAGCTTAAAGTTGATGGCGACATGTCCGTTGCTATGCAGCTTCAGTCATTGATGTCGAAATTCTCCTAAACCGGAACACGACACAAATATAGGTGCCCGCCCCTCGTAAAAGCGGGGCGGGTTTTCTTATGATAGACACAGACCGAGAAAATGTTTTCGTCGAGATACCGGACAATCCGGTACCAGACGGGGCCGAAGTCATCTGGTTCGAAGGGTCTGAAGGCCGGAATTTACGCGCCTGCATGATCCCTGCACTCGATAAAGCCAAAGCACGCGGCACAGCCATTGTCTGTCCCGGCCGCTCGGAATTTATCGAGAAGTATTTCCGCACCGCCCAGCAATTGCTCGACCGGGGCTTTGCCGTCCTGATCCTCGACTGGCCCGGCCAGGGATTGTCCGACCGCTTGCTTGCAGATCGCGGCAAGGGCCATATTGACCGGTTCGAAACCTTCATGGCTGCCCTCTCTAAAGGCTTGGCCAAGCTCGAAGACAGACTCCCCCGCCCACACGTCGCTTTGAGCCATTCCATGGGCGGCGCGATTGCCTTGGCCGCAATTACCGAAGACCTTGTCAAAGTCGAAGCGGCGGCGTTTTGCGCGCCAATGTGGGGCATCAAACAGCCCGTCTTCGGCTTTCGCTATCTGGTCTGGGCCATGCGCGTCATGGGACGGGCAAAAGACTATGCCCAACAACCCGGTCCGCCTGAAACCTTCGAAACCAATATCGTCACGCATGATCGCGAACACTGGCAAATGAACCGCGATTTGACCGACGCCAAACCCGATCTTCTCTTGGGGCCGGTCACATGGGGCTGGCTCGGCGCCTCTTTGCAAATCTTTGCGGTCTTTGCAAAAGCCGCGAAAATCCGCAGGCTCACCCTACCCGTCATGATCGCCACAGCCGAAGAAGAGAAACTGGTCGAGAACGAGGCACACACCCGCATCGCCGGCCTCTTGCCTGATTGCGAACACATCACGGTTGCCGAGGCCCGACATGAAATCCTCATGGAAAAACCCGACAAACGCGCCCAGTTCTGGGCCGCCTTTGACCGTCTGCTCGAGCGCGCAAAAATATGAGCGGCTGGCTCTATCTCGCCATCGCGATTGTGTTTGAAATCATCGCAACCGTCTGCCTCAAACAGTCCGACGGGCTGAAAAACCTGACTTGGGCCAATGCCGCAATCGTATTCTACATTATCTGCTTCTGGACATTTGCGCAGGCACTGGACCAGCTGCCCCTTGGCACCGCCTATGCGATCTGGTCAGGGGTCGGCATTCTCGCCCTTGCCATAATCGGCACCGTATTTCTCGGCGACAGGCTCACCTTGTTACAATACGGCTTTATCGCCCTGATCCTGATCGGCGCCATCGGGCTGCAATTAACGACCAAACCCCTCGCCGCTTAGTCTTCGGCCGCAAGGCGCTCCATCTCCGCGTCCGACAATTCCGAATTGTCGTAGACATTCTGCACATCATCAAGATCATCGAGAACATCGAGCAGCTTCATCAGCGTTGACGCCGGATCACCCTCGATCGGCACCACATTTTGCGGCTTCCAGATCAGCTTTGTCGACTTCGCCGTGACCTCTTCGCCAAAATGCGTCTGCAAGGCATCCGAAACCGTCTGCAAATCTTCGCGGGCCGTATAGATGAAATGTCCGCTCTCTTCACTCTCGACATCCTCAGCGCCAGCCTCGATCGCGGCATCCATCATCGCATCCGCATCCGCAACCTCCGCCGAAAATTCGATTTCGCCGACCTGATCAAACCCGAAAGACACCGAACCGGTTTCTCCCAAATTCCCACCATTCTTGGCAAAAGCTGTGCGAATTTCCGAGGCGGCCCGATTGCGATTGTCCGTTGAGGCTTCCACAATAATGCCAACGCCTCCGGGTCCAAAGCCTTCATAGCGGACTTCTTCATAGTCCTCTCCGCCGCCGCCTTGCCCCTTTTCAACCGCGCGTTTGATATTGTCCTTGGGCATGGATTGGCCCTTGGCATTCTGGATTGCCAGCCGGAGACGCGGATTACCATCCGGATCAGGGCCACCCATTTTCGACGCAATGGTGATCTCTTTTGACAGCCGCGAAAACAGAGCCGACCGTTTTTTATCCTGCGCACCTTTACGGTGTTGAATATTTGCCCATTTGCTGTGGCCGGCCATGCGAACCCCCTCATCTCGAAAATTGCTTTTACAGGGCATTACCCCAGTGCGTCGATTCCGCAAAGCACCAGAAGCAATTCAAACGACAGAATCGCGCACATATCCGCCAACTTGCCTGCCTTCAAGGGGGCTTGGTGGGGTATATTCGGGCAAAATTAACCAGTTTGGTGTAACAGAGCCCTATAAAAGGGCAGGTAGAAGTTATGACTTCGGCGAAATTCAATGCAGTATTGCGCAAACTCGACGGCGGTTTCAATGCCGCCAGCTTTGGCGAATACGAAATCAGAACCGCCTTCCAGCCGATCTATACGCTCGACGAAGATAGTAGCCGGCTTTATGGCGTAGAGGCACTTGCCCGGCCTTTGAAAAATGGCACACCCATCCCGCCTATGGAATTCTTCAAAACACTTGATCCGGTCACCGCTTTCGAAGCCGATTGGGCCTGTCTGGCTGTCCACCTTGTCAACACCGCCGCATGGGAGACGCCGGGAACGAAACTGTTCGTAAATCTCAATCCAACTGTCTGCCATCTCATGATCCAGTCAGAAAACCTGTTTCTTGAGTTCACCCAGCTGGCAACCTCTTTGGGCATCCAGCCCGACAGTATTGTCTGTGAAATTGCCGAGCAGCGGATCGGTTCGGATGAAGACCTCGCCCTGCTAGGCCGGAAACTCCGGGCCAACGGCTTCCAGATTGCAATTGATGGCTTCGGTCCGACCAGTTCCAGCTTTACACGCGTGATCGAACTGGAACCGCAAATCGTAAAGATTACGCCCAACTGGCTCAAAGCCATGATTGCGAAGCCTGAAGCCCATGATCTGTCAGACAAGGTGATGCGGCGCCTCAACGATATGGGCACCAAAGTGCTTATTCAGGGCGTGGAAACGGCTGAAGAATACCGCTGGGCCCGCCAATGTCCCGCCTCTTATGTCCAGGGCTATCTGTTCGGCGCTGCAACCTATCTTCATGATCGGCCGGCCACGGTTCACCAATCACCAGAATCCCTGTCAGAGGTCGCCTAGATCACTGGCAATGACTCCGCAAGCCGCCCGCCAGTCCGGATCGGTTCAATACGGATAGCAGCCCCCGTGGCATCATCGGTTTCGACAAAAGCCCCACACAGTGTCCCCTCGCCTTCGGCAGGCTGATAACGAGACCCGGGAAGCTGGGTCACAAACCGCTCAATCGAGTTTTCTTTAAGCATACCGATAACACTGTCATAGTCCCCACACATGCCCGCATCGGTTAAATATGCCGTCCCGGCAGGCAGAATCTGATGGTCTGCGGTTGGCACATGCGTATGGCTTCCAATCACAAGGCTCGCGCGGCCATCGCAAAAATGCCCCATCGCCATTTTCTCGCTCGTTGCCTCACAATGAATATCTACAATCACCGCATCGGCCACAGTGCCCAGTGGAAGCGAATCAAGCGCGCGATCTGTGGCTTCAAACGGATTGTCCAGAGTGATCTTCATAAACACCGTGCCAAGAGTCTGTATAACCCCGACCCGTCGTCCATCCGCCAAAGTGTAAAGATTGGCCCCTTTGCCCGGCACATTCGCGCGTTCAGGATAATTGACCGGCCGGAGCAATCGGCCCTCACGCTCAATATAGGTCAGCGCTTCACGCTGATCCCATGCATGGTCACCAAGGGTCAGACAATCGGCGCCGGCATCGAAAAATTCTTCGGCAATTTTCGCTGTCAGCCCAAACCCGCCAGCCGCGTTCTCGCCATTAACAACCACGAAGTCGAGGCCAAGGTCGCGCCGTACGCGCGGCAAATGATCCAGCACCGCCCGCCGGCCCGGGCGTCCGACCACATCTCCAAAAAAAGCTAATCTCATAGCGGCCTTATGCGCCATTCAATAGCAAAAGCAAAGCGCGCGAGTTGAACTGGCACCCCGCGCGCTTCAAATTGATCTTGGACCGGCCGACTATTTGGAGGTTGCTGAAAAGCCCAGAACATCTTTGGTCAAGGCTTCTGGATTTTCCAACATATCGACACCAATCGGCGTCTGGGGATCAAGCGACAAGGTCAAAGTGCCCGGCTTGGAGATGAAACTCCCAAGCGCTGTTGTCAGCTCGGTGACAATGTCAGGGTCAATCCCGATGGATTGGCTCATCAGCGGCGCAAGACCAAGTGACAATTTCAACTGATCCTTTAGCTCATCAGGCGTGCCGCCATTCATTGCCGCTGCCGCCGAAAATGCACGATCCACGAATGAATTATCCTCAAAGCTTATCTCCAGCCCATGCAGTTGCATAGCGGACAATGAGGACAGAACCGCGTCTGGGTCCGAGTTAGAACGTCCCAGGTCTTGTTCAGCCATCTTGGTATAAAATGAGGAGAGTCCTTCAATCTCGCCTCCTCCCGATAGGCGGAAGCCATCAGCCACCTCCAGATAATTCGATTTGGGATCGGTCGTAATCATATCATTGTCATGATCTACCCGGGTGTCGCTAGCAGCCCGAACGACAAGGGTCTCATAGCCCATCAATCCAAGCGGACCCGCGAGTTCGCTGCCAAACTCACCGTTCGGATCAGCACCTATCGTCGCTTCGATCGGCTCCAGCACGGTCCGGACAGCACGGCCCTGATCGTCCCGCGTGACCTGTTGATTGTAGGACGGCAGAGCAATCGCCAGACCGGCAACGTCAATATCGAGATCCGCAAGCCGCATGACATCATACCCCGGATCAGCAGGGTTCGCCGCCAACAGTTGCAACAGCTCCGCAGGGACCTGATCAGAGTCCAGATCAGCGCCCAGCGTCTTGGTCACAACTTCGCCAACGCCCATAAGACTTAAGGATCCGAGCGACGCATGGCTCACCTGACCAGTGGAGGCATCCACCGCGCGGAAGTTCAGTCCTTCGAGCACCATCGCGCCAAGCCCTTCAGGCGACATATTCCGGAAATTCACACTGTCTATTTTGAACTCTTCAAGCTCGTCTTCACCCTCACTGGGCACAGCCGTCAGATTGCTAAACGACGCTGCATCAAAGCTCAGTTCGGAAAGCTCGGGGAAATCGGCAGGTTCGCCTTGCCCCAACAGGCTGCCCACCCAGGCGGCCAGTGCCGGTGACGGATTGGAAATCTGCATATCCGCTATATTCAGCAAGCCTTCGTCAGCATCTCCGTCCGAACGGATCGTAACGCCATCAAGCCGCATTTGAGAGAAAGACGCTTGCCCATCGGTCATGTCGAGGCCTTTGAGCGTCAGCGTCTGCGCGACAAGCAGCCCGGCATCGCTGTCATTCCCGTCATCAGCCATGATGATTTCAACATTCGAGAAACTCGCATCCGCGCCCGTCACGCTACGATCGCCAAAACTGATCCGGCCTGAGCCTGATTCGGTCAGCGACAAAGCGCCAAGCGCCGCTTCGGCTTGATCGGCATTCCCTGCTCGCAACTGCACAGCTGGCAGTTCCGCACCGGCAACTTCAATCGCGTCTGCAGACGCTCCGGCAGCTGCCGTATCATCCTTCTTGCCGCACCCCGTCAACAACGCTGCCGCCGCGACCGTGCCTATCAACCATAGCTTCATTAGATACTTCCCTCTCAAAATATGTCACGGTGCACTTACCGATTCCCTGGCTCATAAATATAATGTTTATCGATAAATACAAGACCTTGACCCTAAACACCGCCGATGGCCGCGCCATTCGCGTCCGGCTGCAGGTCAACCCGCGTGCCAAACGCCTCATCCTGAGACTGGATCAAAAAAAAGGCGAAGCTGTGGCCGTGGCCCCATCTGCACGCAAACTCAAGGATGTCGAACAATTCGCGACCGAGCGGCTGGACTGGATCGTGAAACATCTCGATGCCCAGCCCGATCGCATCGGTTTTGACGAAGGCGCCATCATTCCCTTGCGCGGCCAGCCCTGCCGGATAACCCGCGAGGGCACGGGCCGTCTCCCCAGACTGATCGAAGGTAGCCCACAAATCCTGTCCCTGCCCGGTGCACCGGAAACACTACCCGCACGCGCCCTTCGCGCCCTGAAAAAAATGGCAAAAGCAGATCTGGTCAGCGCTGTAGAGCGCCACGCAAGCACGCTCAGCGTGGTCCCGGCCCGCATCAGTGTGAAAGACACACGCTCGCGCTGGGGCTCATGCTCGCATCAGCGCAACTTGTCCTTCAGCTGGCGTCTGGTTTTGGCCGAGCCATTTGTGCTCGACTATGTTGCCGCGCACGAAGTCGCGCACATCATCGAAATGAACCATAGCGCCGCCTTCTGGGCGACCGTTGAACGGACTTATCCTGATTGGCGACGCGCCCGCGACTGGCTCAAAACAAACGGCCAGAGCCTACACGCGATCGGAGCCTAAGCTGGCAATGCCTATTGTCCCTAGCCGAAGCTGCTGAGACGCTCGACAAATGTCTTGGGCGGTGCTGTTTCTTCCATCAAAGAGGCTTTGATCGGACGCGGCGCACCAAAAACATGCCCCTGGCCATATGGAACATCAAAGCCCAGAATTTCAACGACCGACGCCTCTGATTCCATTTTCTCGGCAACCAAAGTGATGCCATAGCGGGCAAACACGGCGGAAACGTCCTCCCCTTGCAATTTGCGCTGAATGGCGCTGATCGGGCGTGGACCATCCGGATCTTTCATCTCATCAAGCATTTGATCGCCATTCATTTTGACAAAGCGAACACCTGCATCCTGCAACCGTGGCAAATCAAGCTCGAGATTGGCGGCATGATCAATTGCAAACCGGAACCCCAAAGACGTTAGCCGGTCCATATTTTCGCGCATGCGACGCGACCGCACTTCAAAACTGTCGGCACGGATTTCAAAAATCAACGAACTGGCCAAATCCTGATTGTCTTTCATGAAGCCGAAGAAATGCTCAAATCCGGCTTCATCCGTCAGAGACGAAACGGAAATGTTGCAGAACACACCAACGCGGCGATCCCGCTCGGCCAAACGGCGCACAATCTGTATGCAGCGGAACATCGTCATAATGTCGATGACGCTCATCAAATTCGCACGTCTCGCTGCATCCATAAAATCAGCCGGCAAAATCAGAGAACCATCCTCATTCCTCAGACGGCTAAACCCTTCATAAAACGAAACGCGCCGCTGCGGCAGAGACACCACGGGCTGCAGATGCAGATCGACGCGCCCTCCCTGAAGCGCCGATTTCACGGCCTGCAATATCTTATCATCAACGGGTTCAGCTGCTTCTGGACCTTTAGAGATCAATTGGGTTTCAAAATTTCTGCTGAGCCGGTCAATAAGGCCTTCCAATTGCCGCATCTCGGAAACAAGGGCGTCCCGGCGTTCGGTCAACTCGTGCTTGACGGTTGTTTCGATCGCCTCTGTTCTCGCATCGAAGACTTTCAGTTGGGAACCGACATCTCTTTGTGAGGCTGCCAATTGGTCAATCTTGGTCTCAATCTCTTCAAGCTGCTGCTTTGGCCGGCTGAACAGCAAATGCATCTGCCCAAGAGCGAGCGTGGTCACCACCCCGCCAACCGCCGATATCGGCAGCGACTGCTCAACAAGGTTGAACAGCGCCCAACCTGTGCCGCCCCCTAGAGCGATGTAAATCAAGAACAATATTACAGTCATAGCGATAGCCCAACCCGTCACACATTTCTTCAGGTTAACGGATACGTCGAAAGTGTTAACGAATTCCTTGAATTTCGATCCAATGTGCGATTCGACTTAGAACACAAAAGCCCTTTTTCAGGAAAGACACATCTGCACCCAACGCCCAAAAAACCGACAATATCAGTCCGACTTAAGGATAAAAACAGGTGCCTCAAGCGGCCATACGCCTGCTGACACTGCATCATATGCCTGCGCCGCCTCATGACATCCAAGATAGTGCTCTATTTGCGGCCAACGGCGTATATCCTCTGCCCCCGCTCCGCAGTCGGCGAGAACCAATTGCTCACCGCCATACTCAACCAGATAGGCCAATTGACTTGCCCCGCCTGCCAAAGCTGAAATTTTCAAATCCCCTGTGTCAAATGCTACGTCGCCATGGCGCAAGGCCCGGCTGACCAAAGGACGTGCGTTAAAGTCCCCCTGACGCACGCCATTCACATAGGCGACCGCATCAGGCACCGTAAACGTGTTGTCCAGCCCGGCGCTGATCTCTTCTATCCCCTCTCCGCCAGCCAGCGGAACAGGCTGCAAAGCACCCGATTCCCAAATCAAGTTGCGAATTTCATCGAGCCCCTCGATCTGCCTTGCCTCAAGCGAGAACAATAAAACCGCATCCGGCAATAAGGTCTTGTCTTGCTGCGCCAGATGAAAACCGCCTTTTGCGCCGATCCCGGAGGGCGCACCAACCAGCACACGCTTGCCCCCTGCAGCAATGATCACACAAGACCCTCTGTCGTCAGGCCCCTCACAGGGCACAATGGCGAAATCGGTGGACGCAATCGTCACCGCGCTGGCATCAAAACCCGTTTTGGCTGCAAGGTCGGGGGCCAGCGGCAAACGAGCGCCCGGCCCCCAGATGAAATATCCCGCAAGCACACCAGCGGCCGCGCTCAAAATCACCGCAAAAGCCGTTCCCGCTCGTGTCATAGTCAATCCATATCCATCGTCCGGCCGACAATCACATCTCCCGGATCCTCGACAATCTCATGTTCAATATGACCAATGCCATCAATCTCGACCCGAACCCGGTCACCAATCTCGACGAATTTGGGCGGATCGAACGCCGCGCCAACGCCGGCAGGTGTTCCAGTGAACAAAACATCCCCCGGCTCGAGGGTAAAGGCCGCACTCAGATGCGCGATCTGTTCAGCCACGCCAAAGATCATATCTCCCGCGCGTCCGTTTTGCCGCTGTTCGCCATTGATAAAGCTACGCACGCCAAGCTCATCCAGTGGCCCAAGCTCATCCGGCGACACGATCCAGGGGCCAAAAGGCGCATGGGTGTCAAAACCCTTGCCCATATTCATGGTCGGCGTCGCCCTTTGCCAATCTCTGACCGAATAGTCATTGCCGCAACAAAACCCCGCAACAATTTCCATAGCCCGGCCAACCGGAACATGCCGCCCGTACTTGCCAATCACGACCACAAGTTCGGCTTCATAATCAAGCTTGCTGGACACCAGTGGCATATCGACTGTGCCAAACGGCGCATTCGCCGCCGTCGCCTGTTTTACAAACCAGGTTTGAACAGCAGGCGGTTCGCGCCCGGTCTCTTTGGCATGATCGGAATAGTTCAACCCAATGCCCAGAATCTTGCCCGGCCGCACAATCGGCTGACAAAGATCATCGCGTTCGAGCGGGACACGCGGCGCCTTGGCGAGCATGGCCTTCGCAGCGTCAGGCCGTGCCAGCCAGTGTTGAAGTGGGCGTGGACCAAGGTCCAGAATTTCGTCCCCTCTCACAACTCCTGAATGAATGCCATCAGTTGCCTTAAAACTAACCCATTTCATTGCCAAGTCCTGTTCAATCGTAGTTAAAGTGTCACAATAACGCGACGAAGACCATGTCAACCGCTAAGACTTGTTGAAGCAAGTGACCAGTGAGGTTAGTGATAGTTTTTAGATCAGAGTTAAGTATGAATCTCGGCATTACTTCAAGAGAAACGACATTGCAGCAACTCTTCGCCCCCGGCGAGGAATTGGCCATGCCCCCTTATCAACGCAGCTATTCCTGGACCGAGAAGGAAGCCATTGATTTGCTTGAGGATTTGCAGGACTCCGTCCGCGCCAAAGAACCTCATTTCATCGGCGCAATCGTGGTCGTCCAATCAGACAAAAATCAGAATGCGGAAATTGTCGACGGGCAGCAGAGGCTGACAACACTAACCATCCTTCTGTCCGTATTGCGGGACTTGGAAGAAGACCCCGAGCGCGCTGCGGAAATCCATGCGCTGATCGGCGATGCCGGACGCCCAATGCTGGGCGAGGAAGCCAGATGGCGGCTTAGCCTGAACCATATTGACGGCCCCTTCTTCCGTGCCACCATTCAAGAGCCAGGCGCAACGCAAGCCGTTCAGGACGAACCGGGCGAAAGCGAAAGCCAACGCCGAATGACGCGGACCATGCGGGCCTTCTCAACCGAGCTTCAGAGCCTGTCCATCGAGGACCGGCGTGCCCTGTACAAAGCTGCGGTGAACAATTGCGCGATTGTACGTGTACGCGTTGCAGATCGGGATGCCGGCTACCGCGTGTTCCGCGTTTTGAATACGCGCGGAAAAGAGCCAAATGCGCACGACATCATCAAAACGGACCTATTCGAACGCGCTGGCTTTTCCGTCAGCGAGGCCGACAAACATTCCAGACTTTGGGCTGAGCATGAAGCCCTGCTCGGTGGAGGCGCATTCGATGATCTGCTGCGCCAGATACGCTTCATCTACGACAAGTCCAACAAAGGTGATCTCGTCAGTGGTTTCCGCAAATCATCGCTTGGAAAGATCCCTCCGCGCGAGTTCCTGACCAAAATTCTGCCGAAATATGTCCGCGCCTATAAAGAGATCAATATGGGCGACATCCAATTGGACAGCCGTTCTGAAGAAGTGAATAGGTACTTGCACAGATTGCGGTCCCTGGATCACCAATCCTGGCGCGCGCCAGCCATAAAATTCCTCGTAGAAAAGCGCAGCAATCCGAAACTTGCCGCTGAGTTTTTCGGCAATCTGGAACGGCTTGGCTTTGTCATCCAGCTCATCATTCACAATCGCGACCACCGCAACAAGCGCTATCGCCGTGTCATCGAAACCATCGACACAGGAAAGCTGGCAAGCTTTTTCAGTCGCTCGGGGCCATTTACGATCACAAAAGAAGAAGCCCGCAAAGTGCGCGAGCGACTGACGGGACGGTTTGCAACCTTCGGCCAAAGGCGGGCGCTGGCGTTACGCCTCAATGCCGTCTTGCAAAATGGAGCCACCTTGGCGCCCGAATCCGACGCCACCGTCGAACATGTCCTGCCGCGCAATCCGGGCAAGGATAGCCACTGGCTGAAGATTTGGCCGAATGCACAGGCCCGCCGCGAATTGTGCGATACGATTGGAAATTTCGTTCTCCTGCCACATGCCGTCAACCAGAAAGCCGACCGCATGAGCTATCAGGAGAAGAAGAAAGTCTACTTCAACGGATCGGGCGGCTCCCAGTTCGCATTGACCCGCGACCTCGAAGGCGAAGAGCTTTGGACGGCTGATACAGTTCGCCGCCGCACCAAACGGCTGGCCGCCCTCCTGTGTGCCGACTGGAAGCTGGACGTTTAGA
>CAZXXY010000075.1:0-11972 GCA_964644755.1 uncultured Hyphomonas sp.
TATTGCAGGGAAAAGGAGAATGTCATGAAAACGGCCACTGGTTTTGGATCATTTAAGGTAAGCCTCTTGGCTACGGCCTCGCTCGCACTTCTTTTAGGCGTTGCGGCTGTGCCAGCAGCTTTTGCGCAAGATACGCCCGAAACGGATGAAACAGTTGAGGAAGATGCCACGTCTGTACTTGATGCGATCACTGTGACAGCCCAGAAGCGTGAGCAGAATATTCAAGATGTTGGTATTGCTGTCACGGCCTTTTCGGGACCTCAGCTTAAGGCGCTCGGGCTCGAAGACAGTACCGATCTTATCAATTTCACCCCGAATGTTTCACTCGCGGGCGATATTGGCGGACAGCGTGCAATTTTTAACATTCGCGGTGTGGTTCAAAATGATTTTGCTGATAGCGCGGAGGCGCCTGTCGCGGTCTATGTTGATGGTAGTTATCTTGCGAGTACGCAGGCGCAGACGTTTGGCCTATTTGATGTTGCGCGTGTCGAGGTCCTGAAAGGGCCGCAAGGCACTCTGTTTGGCCGGAACGCAACCGGTGGGTTGGTCAATACGATTACGGCGAAACCGACCGATGAGTTCGAAGCCTATTTTGAGTCAACTTTCGCGCGCTTTAGCCAGATTCGGGTAGAAGGTGCTGTTTCCGGTCCGATCCTTCCCGGAGTGCGGGGCAGATTGTCGGTCCTCAGCAACACTCAGGGCGAAGTTCTGCAAAACGTATCGACTGGATTTGATGCCACTGGGATACCAGGTAGCCCGAATGGCGGGGACGATGTCGATAATGATGATACCCAAGCCATTCGCGGGCAGCTCGACTTTGATGTCGGCAGTAACGGAAGTTTTCTACTGGCAGGAAATTTTGCCGACAGTGTAACCAGTAGCAGCCCTTATCAAGTGGTGAATACAACCGAAATTCAGGATGCGGATGGCAATATTCTGGATGTGATTTTTGCGGCTGACGATCCTTTGGGGTGTGTAACACTTCTGGATGACGGAACTTGCTTGAATGGCGCTGTGCGTCCGGTTCAAGGCGGAGACTTCTTTGGAAATCCCGGAGATCCTGATGGCAATGGCCGTCTGGTCAATCGTGATTTTGCTTTTGACGATCAGAACCGCATCCGGTCTTGGGGCGTTTCAGGGACTTTCGAGTATGATCTCGGGTTTGCTGATTTTATCTCTATTACGGATTATAAGAATTTTGATCGCGTGATTGCAATTGACTCAGACCAGACCCCGACGCCGGCGGCGATCTTTCAGTCTGACGGCAACATTGATCAGTTCAGTCAGGAGCTCAGGCTGTCTGGCAATACAGAGCGGTTGGATTGGGTGACAGGGTTTTACTATCTGTCTATCAACACCGACCATGTTCAAGGGCTTGCTGGTAATGCAAATTCTCCAGCGAGTGTTGGACTGACCGGAATTGAGGGCAATACGATATCTGAGTTGGAAACGGATTCTTTCTCGATTTTTGCCCAAGGCGATTACCAGTTGACGGATACGTTGACCATAACGGCTGGTATTCGGGGCATTCAGGAGAATAAGAGCCTCGTTGGCGCTGTCGATCTGAGCCCGAACCTTGATGACCGTGTTATCGAGCTGGACAATGTCTTTGTGCAACTTGAGACGTTCGATGGCGACAATGATGATACGCTCTGGTCGGGGAAGTTGCAGCTTGAATACTCCCCTAATGATGACAGTCTTTATTATATCGGTGTCAATCGAGGGGTTAAAGCAGGCGGGTTCAACACACCACTATTTGGCGGGTTTAGCCCATATGACCGCGAAGTGCTTTTGTCTTACGAGGCTGGTGCCAAACTTAGCTTCTTCGATGGCAGAGCGCGTGTAAACGGATCGGTGTTCTACTATGATTATGACGATTACCAGTCGTTCTCGTTTGTAAATAATGTAAGCTCGGTGACGAATGAGCAGGCTCGTTATGTTGGTGGTGAGGTTGAGTTTTTCTTCAACCCGGCACCGGGTTGGGACATTGTCTGGAATGCATCGTATATTGATGCAGAAGTGCAGGATCTGGAGATTTCCGACGGTACATTTGCGGATGTTCCGCCGCCATTCACGCCAGAATTTCAAACCTCGGGCTTTGTTAGATATGCGTATGATCTGGGAGACCACGGGGAGCTTGCATTCCAGGCGGGTGGATCCTACCAAACTGAGACATTCCACAATGCGAGAGCGTTTACGGCGCAAAGCCTAGGCGAGAGATTTGAGGCGGATGTCCGGATTTCCTGGTCGGACCCATCTGGTGATTGGTCCGTTGTAGGGTTTGTCGACAATGTTACGGATTCACGGGATGCTATTATTGGTTTTGACGTCACTGGGTTTTTCGGAACAACTCAAACAGCATTCCTGAAGCCGCGCACTTATGGCGTGACAGTCAGCCGGAACTTCTAAGAAGGGTAGACTATTGTAACAAGAGCGGCCTCTGCGTCTCGACGGACAGGCGGTATTGGTCGGAAACCTGAACAAGGCGAATGCATTTGTATGTGTTGTTTTTGACCTTTAGGGGATTGTTGAAGCGTTGTAAGCCTATCGCCCTGTCTTTGGCTGGGCGGTAGGTTTGCGATTTTAGTGGCTCCGTAATGCATGTTGTAATCGCTGTTTGTTGCTAGATTTAACTGAACGACTCCGCTAGAGAGGCTCCAAAGCTCTTGGCAGTTGGCCTCAGTGTTTACTGGTGTGGAGCGAAAATTGATGGGTTGATTGTAAAGTAACCGGGACAGCTCTTTGTGGATTGTCGGCGTTTTCGTCGATCAATTTGCAAGATTGACGGGGTTTGGCTGTTGCCGGTTCGAGTATTTGAAGAGGAAAGCTCGTTGTTCTTAGGGAACCAAAATACATCGACAGGCAAGACGCGTATTCAACGCGCGAATGAGCGTAAGATCATTGATGCTGCAATTGAACTTTTCGGTCGGCACGGACTTCGCGGAACAACGCTAGACCAGATCGCCACACGTGCAAAATTGTCCAAGCCAAACCTGTTATATTACTTTTCGTCCAAGCAGGAGCTTTATGTCGTTGCACTCGGTTATGTTCTGGATTGGTGGCTCTTGCCGCTCGAAGCCCTGGATCCAGAGGGGTCTCCCCGCGATGAGTTAGGGAAATACATCGATCAGAAAATGCAGATGTCGCGGGATTTTCCTCAAGCCTCCCGCATGTATGCGATGGAAGTTATCGACGGTGCGAGAATTCTGATGCCGTTGCTTGAAACGCGCCTGGCGGATGCGACGAAGGTCAAGAAACGCGTATTGGCAAAATGGATGCGTGAAGGGAAGATCAAGAAGGTCGATGGTTTTCACTTGCTCTTTATGATCTGGGCAACCACGCAGCATTATGCCGATTTCGAGGTTCAAATAGACAGCCTCACAGGTAAAACGCTGCAAAATGACACCTTCTATAAGAATGCTCAAAGTGCCGTCAAAGACATAATATTCGGAGGCATTTGCAATGACTAGCGGCGCATTTACAGCGCGCTTTCGCGCCGTTTAAGCCGAAGTCAAGCTAAAGGGCGGCGGGTGCTTTCTTCATTTTCTCGTCCGCCCCGGTCACTTCTTCTTTTGTGATGCCAAGGCGCGCGCGGACTGGCGGGGCATGCTGCTTCAGGCGGGACTGGCTAAGGCGTGATGAGCCTTTGGGTCGTTGGCCAGCTGGCTTGGATATATGAGATGATATTCGGGCTGTGTTTGTTGTTTTCGAGCACGAGATTTCCGTCTGATAACCCCTTCAGAAACGGCCATTTTTGCGCTTCAATTCTCGCGCAAAAACACTTGCATAATGCCTTGAATTTGTTTGATTAATCATTGGAGCGGGTACACGGGATCGAACCGAGATCGATAGCTTGGAAGGCTACTGCATTACCATTATGCTATACCCGCTTTGAGCGCCGTGATTACTGCGCCTTGAGGCATTTTGCAAGCAATTTCAGCTTAGAATATCGAGCTTGTATTCGGAGCGGCCTGCATTGAGTGACGGGATGCGGGCGCGGGCTTTAGCGACGTCTGCCAGATCAAGGTCGGCAAGGAGGACGCTGGGGCTGTCTTCGGCGGCTTCAGCGAGAATTTCACCCCATGGCGAGACGATGAGCGAGTGGCCAAACGTCTGGCGGCCATCTTCATGCTGGCCGGTCTGTGCGGGGGCCAGCAGGAAGGCGCCGGTCTCGATCGCGCGGGCGCGGATCAGGGTGTGCCAATGGGCCTTTCCTGTGGTTTGGGTGAAGGCTGCGGGGCAGGTGATGAGCTCGGCGCCGGCTTGGGCGAGTGTGTGATAAAGCCCGCCAAAACGGATGTCATAGCAGATCGTCATGCCGATATTGCCGAGCGGGGTCTTTGCCAGAGTTCCGCATGCGCCCGGAGCATAGGACTTTGATTCCCGATAGCTTTGTCCGTCCCCGACTTCGACATCGAACATGTGGATCTTGTCGTAACGGGCATGGATGGTGCCATCAGGGGCGAGGAGGAAAGACCGGTTGGCCAGACGCGGATCCTTGTCGAGCGTGACGGCGAGAGATCCGATCAACAGCCAGACCTTGCGGGCTTTGGCGAGACGCTGGAAGGCAGCCAAGGCGGTGTCTTCGGTCTCGCTGACAATTTTGGGGCGGGCCTTGCCGGGCCGGATGTCGATCAGGCTGGTCATTTCGGGTGTGGCGATGAGCTGGGCGCCCTGATCGGCGGCATCATTGATGAGCGCGGTTGCTGCTGAGATGTTCGGGGCAATTTCGACACCGGAGCGCATCTGGATGCAAGCGACTTTTAGCTGGGTCATGATGGCCTCTTTGTGTGTGCTGGCTGATCTTAGCGGCGACAGGCGGCGTGGCAATCTATCCGTCTGATAAGGTGTCCACTAAACGCTCGAAAACTCCAGAGCTTGTTCCATAGGCGGCGCAGATGCAGGGGGGATAGGTTTGGACGGCAGGGCTTTGGCACACGGGGGATTGGAAGGGATTGACGCGGGAGACCTTTGGCTGAGGGCAGTCCGGTTTGGTATCCAGAGCCTTAAACCGGCGAGGGTTTGAGGACATGGCGCAGGCCGAGGGCGAGCGCGAGAATGGCTGCGCCTGCGGCTAGAATGTGCGGATTGATCCAGATCGCAAGGCCGAGGCAGGTGACGAGCCCTGCGACGGATATGGCTTTTGGATAAAGCCGTTCTTCAGGCGAAAGCTGGAGGGCGGCAAGATTGGTGATGGCGTAATAGATCAGCACGGTAAACGCGCTAAAGCTCCAGACAGTGGCAAGGCCGCCAAAGCCAGCGAGCATTGCGATGAATATGCCGACGGCCCAGATGGCAATGACAGGCTCTCCGGCTCGGCTAAGCGCGCCAAGTTTTGCCGGAAGATCGCGTTCGCGGCCCATGGCAAAGGCGACGCGAGAGAGGCCGAGCACAAGATTGAGCAGGACGCCGGCCATAGCCGTTGCTGCGGCGAGGGGCAGGACGGCTTGCAGCCAGCTTGACCCGATCGCGGTTGCGACGGCGTGCAAGGGGGTCGCCTGGTCATGTGTGGCTGCTGCCATAGCGTCTGGTCCGAGGGTTTCGAGCGCTGCGATCAGGACGAGCGCATAAAGACTGGCCGAGACGATCAAGGTGGCCAGAATGGCGCGGGGTATGGTTTTGCGCGGGGCTTTGACTTCCTCGCCGAGCGTGGCGATGCGGCCATAGCCGGTAAAGGCGACAAAGAGCAGGGCGGCGGCTTCAAACAGGGAGCTTGTTTCCAACCTCTGCCAAGGCTGGCCTGGGGCTGTGGTGGTCGCCCCCAAAGCGGTTAGGCAGAGCGCGACAAGGACGGTTAGTGTCAGCCCGACGAGCAGCGTGTTGACGATATTGGTCCGGCGCAGACCGGTGGCGACGAGCGTGGTGATCAACAGGACGGCGATGGCGGCCAGCAGGTTTATTGGCAAATGGCCGAAGCCGAGCGCTTGGGCAAGATAGGCGACGAGACCAATGGCGGCCGCCGCAGCGCTGGCAGATTTGGCGAGCAGGAAAGCTGTGCCTGCAATAAAGCCGAAACTCGGGCTTAAATAGCGGTAGCCATAGGCATAGGTGCCGCCGCTGACGGGGTGGTTTGCAGCAAGCTGGGCGCTGGAGAGGGCGTTGAACGTGGCCAGCAGGGCGGCAATGGCGAGCGCAGCAATGGCCCATTGGCCAGCCACGCCAACAGCAAGGCCAAGGCTGACAAAGACACCCGTGCCAAGAATGGACCCGAGACCAAGCAGGATGGCACCGCCAAGGCCGAGGCTGCGTTTCAAGGACGGGGACGGCGCCATGGATACGGGGTTCCTCTGAGTGGGGCTGTCAGCTTCAAGCTATATTGGAGAGCAGTAGGAAGATGCTGCCAGAGAGCAGCGCGGCGATCGGAACGGTGATGAGCCATGCTGCGATAATGGTGAGGAAATGATGACGGCGGACAAGACGACGCTGGCGTTTGACATCCGGGCTAACCGCCATCTGCTCTGCGGTGCGGCGACCGGCATGACGGCGCACATAGTCGCGCCGGCGCTTGGAATTGGCCGTATACCATTCGCGGAAGAAGCCGACGCCGAAGACGCCACCGACGGCGATATGGGTCGAGCTGACAGGCAAGGCGAGCCAGCTGGCGATGATGACGGTAATGGCAGCTGACAGGGCAACGCAGAAGGCGCGCATAGGGTTGAGCTTGGTGATCTGTGCGCCGACCATGTGGATCAGTTTGGGACCGAACAGGGCAAGGCCGAACGAGATGCCGAGGGCACCGATCATCATCACCCAGAGCGGAATATCGACTTCTTTGACGACCAGTCCCTCTTGCACGGTAGAGACAATGGCAGCGAGCGGGCCGATCGCATTGGCCACATCATTGGCCCCGTGCGCGAAGGAGAGCAATGCGGCAGAGAAGATGAGCGGGATTTTGAACAGGGCCCGTAAAGAACGGTTACGGTTTTCCATGCCTTCGGACTGACGCTTTATCAGAGGAGAGGAAATGGCCCATGTGGCCACCGCCGCAACGCCGCCAACCATCAGCGCTTTGACAATGTCGTCACCAATAAAATTTTTGACGAAATCGATTTTTTTCAGGCCTTTGAGGGCGAGATAGGCGGCAAATGCACCAGCCATAATCGCGACGAGCACCGGAACCCAGCGGCGGGCTGCGGCGATCTTGTCGTCCTGATAGATGATCCTGATCTTAATGAAGGCGAGGAAGGATGCGGCGATGATGCCGCCAAGCACGGGCGAGATCACCCAGCTTGCGGCAATGCGCGCCATCTCGCTCCAGTCGACGGCCATAAAGCCTGCTGCGGCAATGCCTGCGCCCGCAACGCCGCCAACAATAGAGTGGGTGGTCGAGACAGGGGCGCCGATCACGGTTGCCAGATTGATCCAGAGGGCCGCGGAGATCAGCGCGGACATCATGAGCAAGGTGAAGGTTTGCGGATCGGAGACGCTGTTTTGATCGACAATGCCTTTGGAGATGGTGCCGACGACATCACCGCCTGCCAGAAGGGCACCGGCGCTTTCGCAAATGGCAGCAATGATCAGCGCGCCGACCAGGGTGAGGGCTTTCGAGCCAACGGCCGGGCCGACATTATTGGCAACATCATTGGCACCGATATTGATCGCCATATAAGCGCCAATGGCGGCGGCGGCGGCGATCATCATCGAGCCGGGCTGGCCATTTGTCAGGCTCATTGTGATCGCAGCACTGGCGGCAATGAAGACGATTGCAAGACCGGGGAGGAGGAGCGACCGGCCCATCGAACCCGAGGCGTGCTCCATATAGCTGATCTTGGACAGGTCCTTGTCGAGGGTTGGTTTGGCGTCTTGTGGTTGTTGACCTGACTCAGTCGGCATTTCTATTTCCCGGAATCAAAAGCGTTACATGGCAGAAAGCGTAGGCTTTCAACAGGCCAAAAATGCGAATAATGCACACATTCTTGTAACATTTGTGTGGGATTTGTGACAGCCGCGCGTATGGCGCGATTGTCCTGCTCAGGCGTGGGGTAGGCTGGGGGAGAATTGCTCGAGCAAGGCGCTGAGTTCGGGGTTTGTGACGAGCGCTGCGGCGGCATGAGGGGCGTGCCATTGGAGTTTGCGGCGTCCGCGTTCGGGGAAGTCGTTGGCCATGTCCGAGACAGCGATTTCATAGACTGAGGCGCGGCATTCGAGCGCGAGGCCTTTTTTGGTAAGCTTTTCATAATTGTACTGGCCAATCGGGGCCTGGCTGACGGTGCCGCGTACGCCTGCTTCTTCGTAGGCTTCTTCGAGTGCGGTTGCGCGGGAGCTGATCTTTTTCTTGGGCCAGCCTTTGGGAATGATCCACTGCTTTGTGCCAAGGCTGGTGATGAGCAGCACTTCGAGACCGTTTGCGCCCTGACGGTGACAGATCGCTGCAACTTGTAGGGTTGGTGGGGGCAAGAAGCCGATATCTTGCAGGAATTCCACAGCGCTGCGCCGGGCTGTGGATAAGTAATTTTGTGTCTTCGTTACCATAACAAACCCAGTTTCGTATGATTTGCTTTAAAATACAAGGCTAACGTGAATATGGGACAAACACCGTACAGACATATGGCGCGCCTTGTGGATAAAACCAGAGTGTTATCAACAGGCTGGGACAGAGGTCATTATCGGCCTTAAGCGGCGGGACGGACAGTGTTCACTCTGCTGGCTTTCAACCAGAAAATGACGGTTTCAGCGAGTTCTTTTTTCTGCAGGGGCTTTTGCAATTGAGCATCCATTCCCGCTGAAGCAAATGCGTACTTATGGGCCATGAGTGTTTGGTCAAGCGTGCAAATTACGGGTGTTTTTGCCCCGTCGATCCGATTGATGGTTCTTAAGGTCTGCAAACCGGTCTCCAGCGGCAATGGCACGTCCAGCAATACAAGGTCGACATGGTTGGAAGCACTGTCTTTCAAGGCAGCGGCGCTATTGGCAACAAACACCAAATCTATTCGGGGATGCTGCAAGACGGTTCCAACTGTCTCCCGATAATTCTGGTCATTGCTTGCGACCAAGACCTTCAAAGTCGTCTTTTCATTTGTATTCGCTGCCTGCGTTTTCGCATCAGAACTTTGTGCGCTTACCTTTGTGGCAGTTCTTGTCTGGCCGGCAGGTTTTACGGTCTTGCTGTCTGGGCGGACAGTTTTTGCCGGTAGTTCCAAAGTAAAGGTCGAGCCGACCCCCAGTTCCGATGCGACGGTCAAGCTTCCGTTCATGGCTTCAGCCAATTTCCGTGAAATAGCCAAACCAAGGCCGGTGCCTCCGAAGCGGCGGGTCGTGGACCCTTCAGCCTGGGTGAATTTGTCAAATATCAAATCGAATTTTTCGCGCTCGATACCAATGCCAGTATCGATGACTTCAATCCTGATAAAGGACTGGCGGTCAATGACACGGCCTGTCACTTTGATATCGACATGTCCCTTATGGGTGAACTTTATGGCGTTTCCAACGAGGTTCGTAACGATCTGACGAAGGCGATCAAAATCGACCATGTGACTCTTTGGCAGCGCCGGGTCGTAGTGGAAACTCAGTCCGAGTTCTTTTTCGGTGGCGGACGGGATCATCGAGTTTATGACATGCTGAAGCTCATCCTCGAGATGAGTTGGCTCGATGTGCAGGTTCATTTTGTTTGCTTCGATTTTCGAGAAGTCCAGAATATCATTGATGATTGCGAGCAAGCTTTGGCCGGAGCTATGCATCGTTTCGAGATATAGTCGCTGTTTCTCACCCAATTCGGTTTCCTGAAGAACTTGCGCCATTCCCAGAACACCATTTAGCGGCGTTCTCAGCTCATGACTCATATTGGCAAGAAAGTCGCTCTTCAATTTGTTCGCAAGCTGAGCTTCGTCCTTGCTTTTGATTAATTCTACTCGGCCTTTGCGCAAGGAGAAAATGAGTTTGGTGAGAACGGCGCCACCTGCAAGCAGAAAGACAACGATTGCCATTAGCAGGCTTTTTATCCAGCCGTCTTTCTTTGCCAGCGCGTGATGGTGGTCATTTTCATGCTGTAGCTTCAATACTTTCTGAGACGCTTCGAAAGCACGAAACTCGACATCGCTAAGGGCTGTACGAGCCGCCGCGGTTTCCTCTTGTGCCTGCATTGCCAGCGTAAACTGCTTGTTTTGCCATGCCAGCGCGGTTTCAAATTCACCGCGCTTTTCGAAGAGTAAAGCATAGTCTTTGAAGAGGTACTTCTGGAGCGGTACAATATTGTGCTCTTCAGCGAGTTCGATCGCTGTTGTCAAAGCTTCGAATGCCAGGTCCTCATTTCCCAAATGAATTGAAGCGGTGCCAATCAATCTATGACCCATCGCGATTAGATAGGTATCTTGAAGTTCTTCACCTGCTGCCAGAACCTTGACGCCCATCTCTCTTGCCTGAGCATGGTCACCCGTCAACAGATAGGCACGCCCGCGATTGCCGAAATTCAATGCGATGGCTTTTTTCAAGTAGGCGGGGCTAAGTGAAGTTTGGTCAATTGCTTCCTTCGCCAGACTCAGGTGCTCGAGGGCCTTTTCGCCATTTCCCAACCGATTGTACAAAAAAGAAATTTCGTTCAGGAGGAAATAGCGCCAGCCCTGGACTGCCTCCAAGGCTTCATAATCTGGATTGTTGAGAATCGAGAGCGCAATATTCAGACCCCGTTCGTAGTCAAAGGTCTGTATGTAGATTTCCATGAAGATCGTATCGACGACGAAGCTCAGATATGTACTTGGGGTTTGATAGAGGCTTTCCCGTAAATTCTGAACAATGTCCAAGGCCAACTCAATATTGTCTGCTTTTGCGACAATTCGGACAATCTGCTGCATCGTATCGCCAAATTGTTCCTCCGACCTATAGTCGGCGCGAGCATATTTTTCATATGTTTCATACGCAAACTCAGCGGCTAGCTGCTCAGTGCTAATCTTCGTTAGAACGTCCAGCTTCCACAAATCCAGTTCAATGCGGGTTGTGACGGGCGTATCGGGTTCGAGCGCGTCTATAACCGCGTTGATCTCGTCGATCAGTTGCGGGGAACTCTCTAAAGACCCAAGATCGGCTTTTATGGTTTCGATACTGAATTCAACTTGCGCTTCATCCGTTTGGGCGCTTGAGGTGAATGACATGCCGGTGAAGAAAAGGGCGAGCAAAATATAGGTAAATAGGCTCGCAGAAGCTTTGATTCGCATGATGGGCGCGGGCAAAATCTGCATTCTTGTTCCATACCCCCCTGTCACTAGAATTGGCACTTGAACTGGTTTTCAACCCTAAAAGCCTAGCAGGCCTTATTTTAGGTTCGGTTTCTAAGCAGGATGGGAATTAACGAGAATGATTCACCAATGGGTAATGAATTCAGTGACGTCCATCGCCAGAATGCAAGTCTGGAAAGGTTTGCGTTTCACTATCGGTGAGAATGGTGGAGGGGACAGGATTCGAACCTGTGTACGCTATGCGGGCAGATTTACAGTCTGCTGCCTTTAACCACTCGGCCACCCCTCCAAGGGTGCCTGGCGACCTCAAAATTTGACGTCGCTGCCTTCCGGTGTCTTAAGGGCTGTTTGCAACTCTTTTCGATCACCGGAGCGCTCTTATAGTGACCAATAAAAAATCGCGCAACCGTCCATTTGGCGCCAAAGGCGCAAAGCCGCGTTCTGTGAGCAGTACAGAGCCTGTCTGGCTATGGGGTGCGCATGCGGTTCTGGCGGCGATTGGCAATGCTGATCGCAAGGTTTTACGGCTTGTGGCGACAGCGAATGCAGCCAAACGGATCGGGCTGACGGAGGCCGAAGAATTGAAGGCGCGCGATATTGACGCGCTGTTGCCGGCAGGCGCGGTGCATCAGGGTGTGGCGGCAAAGGTGCGGCCTTTGCCGGTGAAAAGTCTCGACGAAGTGATTGCGGCAGGACCACGCGTGGTGGCGGTGCTCGATCAGGTTTCGGATCCGCATAATCTGGGCGCGGTGATGCGGTCGGCTGCGGCGTTCGGCGTTGAGGCGATGGTGCTGCAAACGCGGC
>CAZXXY010000076.1:0-11601 GCA_964644755.1 uncultured Hyphomonas sp.
CAAATCCAGTCCGGTCCCTGCGCCAGCATTTCGCGCGTCAAATTCCACGCGCCACGCTTTTTCGCCTCTTCAAGGCCCGGGCTATGCTCACCATAGAGATTGGTGAAAATGCGGTCTTTATCCTGAAGCATTACTCTTCACCCTCATCCTTGCTGGAAGCAACTTCGCCAGCATCAACCCGCTTGGAAAATTCAGTCTCGCCGCCTTGGGCCAGTTCAATCGCCTGTGCAATCCAGTCTTCGCGCTGAATACGGCCCGGAAAGCTGAGGCTGGCCTCGACCCAAGCGACGTTCTCAGGCGTCCATGCCGCAATCTGTGCGAACGTATAAATACCAAGCGCATTCAGCGCATCTTCGTTTTTCGGTCCGATGCCTTTGATCCGCTTAAGCTCATCAGCCTCGCCCGTTGCCAGATCAAAGCTCTCGGGCTTCTCGCCTTCTGGCTCAGCAGTCTCTTCAACAGGCTTGGCCGCATCGATCAGCGTCGTCTTCTTTGGCTCCGGCGGCGGCGCTGGCGCGGCAGCAGCTTCCTCTGCAACCCCGTCGCCTGCATTGGGCAACACAGACACAATCCGCGAACCATCAAACAGCTCAGCCGATGTCAGCGAGGTGAGCCCGCCCTCTGGCGCCGAGTTCAACCGTTCGACAAACGTCCCCGGCTCAACCGTCGCGCCATTTTGCAACTTCGCCAAAATCTCGGCAAAACTCTCCGGTGTCAGGTCTTCATAGTAATAATCATTGATCTGGACCATCGGCGCATTCACGCAAGCCCCAAGACACTCGACCTCTTCCCATGACAGTTTCAGATCATCGGTAATCTGCATCTTGTCCCCGATAACCCGATTGGCAACGTCTTTAAGATCATTCGCCCCGCGCAGCATGCAGGGTGTCGTACCGCAAAGTTGGACATGAAACTTTCCGACAGGCTGCAAGCGGAACATGGTGTAGAATGTCGCCACTTCGTAGACGCGGATATATGGCATCTCCAGCCGGTCAGCCACCTCACGCATCGCAGGTTCCGATAGCCAACCCGCATTGTCTTTCTGCGCAAGCCATAAGAGCGGAATCACCGCAGACCTCTTGCGATCAGCTGGATACTTGCCCAGCCAGAACGCAATCTTGGGCTCGGTTTCTGCTGCGAAAGCAAATCCGTTCTTGCCAGCCTCTATATCAAATCGGCGCACACCCATTACACGTCTTCTCCTGCGGGAAGCTCAAGACTCCCGTCTGCATTTATTGGCCAATACGGGTTGAATGCCACTTCCCAGGCATAGCCATCCGGATCGGTGAAATACCCCGAATATCCGCCCCATGCCGCCTTATGCGGCTCAACCGCAACCTTGACACCTTGAGCAACCAACCGCCCGAAAATCTCATCAACTTCCGCTTCGGACCGCGCATTATACGCCAGAGCAAAATTCGGACTGGCACCCGGCGGGCACGTATTCCC
This sequence comes from uncultured Hyphomonas sp., assembly GCA_964644755.1. Classification (GTDB taxonomy): domain Bacteria; phylum Pseudomonadota; class Alphaproteobacteria; order Caulobacterales; family Hyphomonadaceae; genus CALLCD01. Next base: position 1,450 of record CAZXXY010000076.1, read on the forward strand.
CATCAAGCCGATATCGTCATGCAACTTATTACGCTCCCAAAGTCCCAAAACCATGCCGCCCATATCAAACATGGTAATCTCGTCACGCATAAATGGCGTAAAGCCCAAAACATCCGAGTAAAACTGCGTCGAGGCCGTGCGATCCGCGACCCCGAGCGTGATGATACTCATACGTTGTTCGGGCAATACAGCCATCAGCGATCGATCTCCCCGAACACAACATCGAGTGACCCCAATATGGCCGATACGTCTGCCAGCATATGCCCCTTGGAGAGATGATCCATTGCCGCCAGATGCGGATAGCTCGGCGCGCGCAGTTTGGCGCGATACGGCTTATTCGTGCCGTCAGCGACCAGATAAACACCAAACTCGCCCTTGGGCGCCTCGACAGCAGCGTACACTTCGCCAGCTGGAACGTGGAAGCCTTCGGTGTAGAGCTTGAAGTGGTGGATCAGCGCTTCCATAGAGTTTTTCATGTCAGCGCGGCGCGGCGGCGACACTTTCGAGCCCGCAAGCAGCACCTCACCTTGTGGCATCATCTCGATGCACTGGCGCATGATTTTGACGCTCTCTTTCATCTCCTCCATGCGGCAGACATAACGATCATAATTGTCGCCATTCTTGCCAACCGGAATCTTGAACTCCAGCTCATTGTAAACTTCATAAGGCTGCGAGCGGCGCAAATCCCAAGCCAGCCCTGACCCGCGCACCATAACGCCGGAAAAGCCCCACTGCATGATGGTTTCGCGGTCAACAATGCCAATATCAACATTGCGCTGCTTGAAAATCCGGTTCTCGGTCAGCAGCGTTTCGATATCGTCCATCACGTCGCCAAACGTCTCGGTAAAGGTGTAAATATCGTCGATCAGATCTTGCGGCAGATCCTGATGCACGCCGCCCGGACGGAAATAGGCCGAATGCATCCGCGAGCCGCACGCACGCTCGTAAAACACGCACAGCTTCTCGCGCTCCTCAAAGCCCCATGTAATTGGTGTCAGAGCGCCAACATCCATCGCCTGCGTGGTAATATTCATAATATGGCCCATCAAACGGCCAATTTCCGAATAGAGCACACGAATAAAAGACGCACGGCGCGGCACTTCCAGCCCGAGCATTTTCTCGATCGCCAGACACCAGGCATGTTCCTGATTCATCGGCGCAACATAATCAAGCCGATCAAAATACGGCAGCGCCTGAAGATAGGTCTTATGCTCCATCAACTTCTCGGTGCCGCGATGCAGCAAGCCGATATGGCTGTCCACCCGATCAACAACCTCACCGTCAAGATCAAGGATCATCCGCAAAACACCGTGCGCAGCCGGATGCTGCGGGCCGAAGTTCAGCGTAAAGGTGCGGTCCTCGCCCTCGGCAGACTTGTGGACATCATCAGCCATTATTCACTGCCCTCCGTGCTTGCGGCTTTCTCGTCGCCGGGGATCTGCGCGGTCATACCCTCCCAAGGCGAGAGGAAGTCGAAGCTGCGATATTCCTGCGTCAGCTGCACAGGCTCATACACCACACGCTTCTCGAGATCATCATAGCGCACTTCAACATGCCCGGTCAGCGGGAAGTCCTTGCGCAATGGATACCCTTCAAAACCATAATCGGTCAGAATCCGGCGCAAATCAGGATGTCCCGAAAACTGGATGCCGTACATGTCAAACGCTTCGCGCTCATACCAATTGGCCGCAGGAAACACCTCAACAATGCTGGCCACGGGCAACACTTCATCCGTGCTCAGCTTGACGCGAATGCGCTGGTTCAGCTGCATCGACAGAAAATGATAGACAACCTCGAACCGTTCCGTCCGCTCGGGATAATCCACCCCGCAAATATCGATCAGCGTTTCAAACCGGCAAATACTGTCATCGCGCAACAGGCGCACAACCGGCTCGATATGGTCGCGCTCGATCGTCAGCGTCAGTTCACCATACGTAATCGCATGCGACTTGATGGCGTGCGGCAAACGGCCAGCCAGCGTATCAGCAAGAGCGCTCAAGGCGGTTGTGTCACTCATAGCTCTGCTCCCTAACGCTCGATCGAGCCTTCACGGCGAATCTTCTTCTGCAATTGCAAAAGCCCGTAAACCAAAGCCTCGGCGGTCGGCGGACAGCCCGGAATGTAAATATCCACAGGCACAATCCGGTCACAGCCGCGGACAACCGAATAACTGTAATGATAATATCCGCCGCCATTGGCACACGAGCCCATAGACACGACATAGCGCGGCTCCGGCATCTGGTCATAAACCTTGCGCAGAGCGGGCGCCATTTTATTGGTCAAAGTCCCGGCTACAATCATCACATCCGATTGGCGCGGCGACCCACGCGGCGCCATGCCAAACCGCTCCAGATCGTAACGTGGATTGCCAGCATGCATCATCTCGACCGCGCAGCACGCCAAACCAAACGTCATCCACATCAAAGATCCGGTGCGCGCCCAAGCAATCAAATCGTCAGCCGGTGCCGTGATAAATCCCTTATCCGCCAGCTCATCCGATAGCCCGGCATAAAACGGATCATCAGCGCGCACCTGATGGCCGCCCTCAATCCCTGACCGACCCGCGCCAAGCGCATAGGGTTTATTGTTTGCGTCCGCCATTATTCCCACTCCAGCGCGCCAGAGCGCCACTCATAAATAAAGCCAATGGTCAGAACTCCCAGAAACACCACCATTGACCAGAACCCGATCAACCCGATGTCACCAAGGCTAACCGCCCACGGAAACAGAAACGCCACTTCCAGATCGAAAATAATAAACAGAATGGCAACCAGATAGAACCGCACATCGAACTTCATCCGGGCATCATCAAACGCATTGAATCCGCACTCATAAGTCGATGTTTTTTCAGGATCGGGATTGGACGGCGCCAAAATCAATGCGCCCACAATGAACAGCAATGACAAAGCCAGTGCGAGCGCCAGAAAAATGATAACCGGCAGATAATCAAGCGTGAAGTTCTGGAGCTGGTCAGGTGTCATATTAAACCCATCCTATTTGTCGTAAGCGTGGGTTAGGACGCTTTACGCTTCGGCGCAACATTTTGCCCACTCATTCTTCCACTTAATGACAGTTTTTTTACCCCCGCACCGTGTGACCGAGCGTCACGCCTGCTCAATCAAAAAACGACAAGACTGCTGCGCCCACCATAAAGCCGGCAAGACTATGGCTTGCATCCAGCAGCAAAGCCGTCACCGAATGGTTCGGACTATAGACAAAATCATAAGCAAAAAGCGGTGCCGCGAGAAGAATGCCGAGCTTGGCACCAAAGAAAATCGAGGGTCCAAGTCCCTTGATATCAGCCAGCTTCATCAGCCAGCCAATCGCAAAGGCCACAATCAAGGGAATCGCAATCCCGCCAACCGCAAAAATCGGCAATGAAAAATTTTCTTCAATCTGCGCAGGCGTATAGCCGTTGCTGTCCATCCACAATTGGTCAAACAGCAAGCTGAACCATAGAAACCCAACGAAAAATATCGCCACCCCCGCCAGAAATACGCCCAACAGGCTGACATTTGCAATTCTCGGCATCGTTTTTCCTCCCCGGATGTCTTTTTATTTCAGCTGCTTTATGGAACATGCAACATCAACCTGTTTACCGACATTCATAAAAGATACAAAGCATGACCCAGACGAGCGACAAACGCCGCATTCTCATCACCTCCGCACTGCCATACATCAACGGCATCAAACATCTAGGCAATCTGGCAGGCTCCATGCTCCCCGCAGACGTGTTTGCCAGATATCAACGCCTTGCTGGACACGATGTGCTTTACATCTGCGCCACAGACGAACATGGCACCCCCGCAGAACTGGCCGCGCAGGCCGCAGGGGTCACGGTGCAGGACTATGTTGACGAGCAATACGAGATACAACGCGCCGCTGGCGAAGGCTTTGCCCTGTCATATGATCATTTTGGCCGCTCCTCACGCGAAGAAAACCATAAGCTCACCCAGCATTTTGCTCACATTCTCGAGCAAAAGGGTCTGATCGAGGAGCGCGTCTCCAAACAGGTCTATTCGGTTGATGATGGCCGCTTCCTGCCCGACCGCTATGTCGAAGGCACCTGCCCGCATTGCGAGTATGAAAAAGCACGCGGCGACCAATGCGACAATTGCGGACGCCTACTGGACCCAATCGAGCTAAAGAACCCCTATTCTGCCGTTTCTGGTGGCACCAATATCGAAATCCGCGAAACCGCGCACCTCTATCTGTTGCAATCTCAAATGCAGGATACGATCCGCGAATGGGTAGAGGCTTCAAAAGACTGGCCCCAACTGGCCAAATCCATCGCCCTGAAATGGCTCGACGAAGGCTTGCGCGACCGCGCCATCACCCGCGACCTCAAATGGGGTATTCCCGTGACCAAACCGGATGGCACGATCAGAGACGGATTTGAAAACAAGGTTTTCTATGTCTGGTTCGACGCCCCCGTGGAATATATCGCCTCCACTCAAAGCTGGGCCAAGGGGAAAGGCACCCCAGACGCATGGCAAACATGGTGGCGCAAGGATCAGGGCGCAGACGGTGTCGAATATGTCCAGTTCATGGGCAAGGACAATGTGGCTTTCCACACAGTTTCGTTCCCTGTCACGATTTTCGGATCGGGTGAGCCATGGAAAACCGTTGACCGCCTCAAAGCCTTCAACTGGGTGACATGGTATGGCGGCAAGTTCTCCACCAGCGAAAAGCGCGGCGTGTTCATGGATCAGGCGCTGGAGCTGCTGCCAGCAGATTATTGGCGCTGGTATCTCATTGCCAATGCGCCAGAAGGCTCGGATGCTGCTTTCACATGGGAAGGCTTTGCCGCGGCGGTCAATTCTGATCTTGCCAACGTGCTCGGCAATTTCGTCAACCGCATCACCAAATACACCGTCTCGAAATTTGACGGCAAACTGCCAGACGCCGGTGCCCCGGGCGAAGATGAGGCGTGGCTTCAAACCGAACTATCCGCCGCCCTTGAGCGTCTCGCTGACCATTACGAAAAAATGGAATTCCGCAAAGCGGCCACCGAAACCCGTGCCATCTGGGCGCTTGGCAATGAATACCTCACCCGCGCCGAGCCATGGGTAAAATACAAAACCGATATTGATGCGGCCGCGATCGGTGTGCGCACGGGCCTCAATCTGGTGGCCCTGTTCGGCATTCTCGCCCAGCCAATCCTGCCGAACACCGCCGCAAAAATCCTCGACACGCTCGGCATCCCCGAAGACAATCGCAATTGGCCACAAGCAAGCGACAAGGGCCTGCTCGATGCGCTGCCGCACGGCATGCCCATAACTGCCCCGCCAGTCCTCTTCAGCAAAATCGAAGACGAGCACATCGCCGAATGGACAGAGAAATTCGGTGGAGAATCCTAGAGAGCCAGATGGCACACAAACAGACCTACAAGCATAAAACCGCCATCATCACCGGAGGCGCCTCCGGTCTGGGCCTTGCCTTGGCAGATCAGCTTGCAGAACTTGGCGCTACCCCTGTCCTGATCGACATCACTGAACGCGATGTCCCATACCCTCTTGAGATCGCTGACGTCTCGGACGCAGACGCCCTGTCATCAGCCGTCAGCCGCATCGTCAAAACCTATGGTCCCGTAGAGCTCGCCATCGCCAATGCCGCAATCGACATCACCGGCGAAGCCCACACATTCACAGAGCGCGACTGGCAAGCCATCATCGAGACCAATCTGGTCGGCGCGACCAATCTTATCAGCGCCGTCTATCCTGACATGACCAAACGCCAGTCCGGCCAACTCATCCTGATCGCTTCGGGCGCCGGCCTGATCGGTTTTCCGCTTGGCGCGCCCTACACTGCCAGCAAAGCCGGCATGATCGGCATGGCAAAAGCCCTCCGCGCAGAAGCAACAAGACTTGGCGTAAGCGTCTGCGTCGCTTGCCCGCCTTCACTCGAAACACCACTGCTCGTAACCGGCAAAGCCAAACCGGGCATAGACCGGCAGAGCTTTCTTGCCGCCCTGGACAAGGCGCCAATGTCTGCGCAATCGGCCGCCGCGCATATTCTTCGCAAAGCCGCAGCCGACAAATCCCCCATCATCTTTCCGGCAAAAGTTGCCCTCGGTCACAAATTGACCACGCTGTTTCCAGGTTTGGGGGAGAGAATTCGCGCACAGCTTCTATCGACATTCGACCGCCATGGACGGCTCTAAACGGCAAGCCAGTCCTGCGCTGTTTTCTGCAAGACATCCCGCGCCTGTTCCGGTGCCGCTTCCAGCGCATCCGCAATAAATGCTTCGGTCAGCATCGCCTTGGCCTGCGCTTCGGAAATGCCGCGCTGACGCATATAAAACAGCGCCTCCGCATCAAGCGCCCCGCACGTATTGCCATGGGCACACGCGACATCATCTGCGTAAATCTCAAGCTCCGGCTTGGCGTTGACCACAGCGCCATCTTCGAGCAGCAAAGCATTGTGTTGCATGTCCGCATCTGTCTGCTGGCCGACATTGCGCGGGACATGGAACTTGCCCTGGAACACACCGGTGCCGCCATTGAGCACAGCGCCCTTGGTCCGCTGGATTGTCTGACAGTCCCGCGCGCCGTGCCGCACATGGCTGGTAAAGTCGATGTGATGCCCGGAGGCCGCCAGATAGGCACCGTTTAACGTGGCCTGTGCATTTGTCTGCTGATGCACCACACGGGTTTCAATCCGCGCAACATCCGCACCAAACGCCAGCGCCGTCTGTGTGTAGCGCCCGGTCTCGTCGATCTGCACTTCCGCAGTGATTGTATGCGCTTCGCCGAGCGCTGAAGGCTGGATCAGCGTCCGCTCAACCTGCGCCCCTGCTTTCACGTCAAACCGGACCAATGAGGCATTCAGCGATGCCCCGCCCAAATGGCTCTCATAAACCTTCAAAGACACGCCCGGTCGCACCACAAATACAAAGCGCGAAAACAAAGCCGCCCCTGCCCCTTGATATACCAGCCGGATCGCCTGATTTGGCGTCTCGGTCACATCGAACATGATTGTCTGCTTGGTCAACGCTGCCGTGAGCGCGCCCATCGGCACATCTTCAGACGCGCCAAACGCCACGCCATCACTCCGCTGCACCATGCGCAAACCTTCGGGCAAAGCCTCAAGCCCTGAAATGCCTTTTGGCGTCACGGCAATCACATGGCCAGCGATTGCGGCAAACGGATCAACACGGCCAGCCGTGCCGCCGTCCAGTGTCTTCAGCTTGGCTTTGAAGTCCGTCCATTTGAATGCTTCCATCCGGCGATGCGGCAAACCATTTGCCGCAAACGCCTTAAAGGCCCGCTCGCGCCGCGCATCTTCTGCAAAGCTGCCATAGCGTGCCACCAGCTCAAGTTCAGCTGCCGATGGATCTTTAATCATGTCGCGCAGCGCGGTCATTACACCGCCTCGCCAATCACGCCATCATAGCCTTCTTTTTCAAGCCGCAAGGCAAGCTCTGGCCCGCCAGTCTTGATAATCTTGCCATCCGCCAGCACATGCACCTTGTCCGGCGAGATATGGTCAAGCAGGCGCTGATAGTGCGTGATGACAAGCATGCCCCTGTCCGGCGAGCGCAGCGCATTGACGCCATCGGCAACCGTTTTCAGCGCATCAATGTCCAGCCCCGAATCCGTCTCGTCGAGGATCAGGAATGTCGGCTCCATCATCATCATCTGGAAAATTTCGAGCCGCTTTTTCTCGCCGCCCGAAAAACCGACATTGAGCGGCCGCTTGAGCATCTCGGCGGTCAGATTGAGCTGTTTGCCAATCTCGCGCGATTTCTTGATGAAGTCCGGCGCAGAGATTTCTTCCTCGCCGCGTGCCTTGCGTTGGGCATTCATCGCCGTGCGCACAAAGGTCATCACCGGCACACCGGGAATCTCTACCGGATACTGGAAGGACAAAAATAATCCCTTGGCCGCGCGGGTTTCCGGATCAAGCTCGAGAATGTCTTCGCCCTGATACGTCGCACCGCCGCCTGTGACCTCATAGCCATCTTTTCCGGTCAGCACATAGGACAAGGTAGACTTGCCCGCCCCGTTTGGTCCCATAATCGCATGAACTTCACCGGCAGGCACTTCCAGAGACAGTCCCTTGATGATGGACTTGGCCTCAGGCCCCTCGCCGACATTGGCGTTTAAGTCAGATAGAATAAGCATGCGCGCCATATGGGGCAGATTTGCCACAAATGGAAGGGCTTCAAGGGAAAGTGTTGCGAAAGACTGGCATCAACCAAATCTCACACATGGTTGACCTTACATGCTGACGGGCACTTTATTGATGGAATGGCGAGCTGCCGCGCAAAAAAGACACGGCAACCAGTTTGCGCCAAACTCTAACCCGTTAGCCTCAACGCACTCACAGTATCCAGAATGACCTCGAAAACCGCAAGCAATGCGCCAGCATCCGCTTCAAAATAGCGACTGGGGTCTCCAGCGCAATCTTCGAGGCTCTGACGCGCTTTTAGAGACGTCACATCAAATGCGATCGAGTAGATTATGACCCCGTCCGCACGTGCCCGAGCGCATGTCGATTGCAAGTGCCCCTCGGCATCAAAACCAAGAATCTGGCTATTTGTTCGGTATAGAAGTGCATCAGCGTCGCCAAGCTGTGGATCGCCAGTGCGCCCATTGATTTCGGCACTGCTTGGTTCGAAGTGATCAACAATGTCGCCATCACTCATCAGCACCATCACTTTAGTCGTGCCTGCATTTTTAGGATATCCAACTTCCGCACCTTCCAGGTGACCTTCCCAGTCAGGGTCGAGCGCGTTAACCCCCCAGGCGACACCAACATCTGTAGACGTCCCGTCGGACAGGTTATCGTCCACAAAGTTATTGACCAGATCGTGCGCCCGGGCATTGTCAAGGGTTGAGAAAACAGCCTCGTTACCAGCGACAGGACACCACGGATTGCGTTGGCCAAACGCCCAGAAATCAGCGATCGGCGCGTGGTCATCAAACGGGCCAAACCCGTCATTCAGATCATTTTGCTCGTATGTGAAGCACTGGTTCCACCTACCATCAAACCAGTATATCACAGGATCAGCCGGTGGACTGTCCAGCAAGGAAATCATCGGGGCGGGCAAACGAACGCTGCCGCCAAAGGGAATAATGGACAACACACCCTCGTCTGATCCATCAAGCACAGAATCAACCACCATAGATGTCGCATTACGCAACTCGCTGATCTTTGTACCGCGCATTGAGCTGGAGATGTCGAGCACAAGTGCCAGCTCCAGTTCGGGCGTATTGAATTCTGCGCTCGACTCAATATTGATCGTAATGCTCTGACTGAAAATCGACCCAAATGGTAGATCAAGCAATGCGGAAGCTTGCCCGATGCCCCGGACCGAATTCGATCCCTGTTGGAACGAAATCGAGTGATTGATTTGACCGTCTATAAAACCGACCGTACTTGTATTCCCATCGAACGAGGCATTGAAGGCATCAGTGCGCGCGACGTTTCCACCATCCGGATCAGTGGTCAATGCTGCCAATATGGCACCATCCAGTGCTGACTGCATGTCACTTTTTGTTTTGGTTATAATCATCATGTCGAGCGAAAACGCGATTAGCGTGACCAACATGAGCGCTATAACCGACGTTATGACGGCAACTGAGCCGCTCACCTCATTTTTTAAAGTCGTCAACATAACCAAAGCACCCTTAATTATCCAAACACATATTCCAATTTTCAGGATTCATACTCGATTTATCAAAACAGAAAGTGAACCGGCGCATGGGAATTAAGGTGAAATTTTCAAAAAATTCTTTCAATAACATCGAGTTAACAATGTTGGCAGCCAATCGGCTCATCCAGCGCCATCAAGCCCTCACCGACAATGGCCCCAGAGCGCTACCAGCTCTTCTTGGGAACCTCGGGCGGACGAGCCACAAATACTTCGACCGTTGCCAGCGCAAAAACGCTTTCATGACGTTTGCCATTGCGGTCAAACCAGGTGCAAGACGCCCCGGCGCTCTCATCTATTGAGACAATCGTCATTTTCGGTCCGCCGGATTTCAACCGGACAACATCGCCTATTTCCATGGGGCCATCTTTCATATGCAGGATAGAAGCCAGCGCTTATGAGCGTAAAACCCTCCCGTGGCTATAGGGCTTGTGACTCTGGCAATGTCCACCCCGTTGGCAAATGATCAAAATCCTTGGCGATCATCAACGCCC